>CAKOIJ010000006.1 GCA_934086775.1 uncultured Bacilli bacterium
AAATCCAACAATATCAATTAATTTATATTTTTTAGTTGTTTCATAACCATAACTAGAAAAATAAGTTAATGTAATTAGACAATCAGTTTTCATTTTTAACCTAGTATAAACTTCTATTAAATCACTCATTAGTCTCACCATCCTAATAAAATACTACCATATCTAGCACAAAATATCAATATCATTTAAGTTCAAAAAAATCAAGTAATTAAAGTTCAAAAAAACGACTATTTTTAATTACTAGTCATTTTCTTTATAATTAGATTTATATAACTCCACTTCACTATTATCCACTGGACTATCTTTAATATCAAGTTTAGGTAAATCTTCTTTTGTTCCTAATCCAAAATAGTCTAAAAATTCACTAGTTGTTTTATAAAGATTAGGTTTACCAATACTATTATCTTTACCACATTCTTTAATAAATCCCCTAAAAATTATAAACGTGATAATAAAAAAATAACATTTAAAAACGAGCAACAGCTCGTCTAATAAAATTTAAAATTCTGTACCACACCAATCATTTATAATCATAGTGTGTAAAGAAATTTATTATTTTTTTATAGGTTTTGTATTACTATTTTTTATTTGGTCTAAAAAGGATGTATTATCTAATTCAATATTTCTTTTTAATATTTCTGTCATACCGTTAATAGTTGAAGCAAATCCACTGTTAACAATTCCTTGTTGATATTCCTCACTACAAAAATAACTTAATATACTTTCACCAGTTAAATCCTCTTTGTGATAGTAACTTGCAACAGCTTCAAACCACGCTTCTAATTTTCTACGATTTTCAGCAACTCTAAAATGTCCAGAAAGTGGAATTTCATTTGACTTCACATTTTCTCCTAAAGCTGTTTCTACTTGATTATCAAAATTTCTTATAATAAATTCAAGAATTGATAAGAATTTAGAATCAGAATATTCTTTGTTTTGATTATAAAATCTTCTTCTGTTAACTTCTTCTACCAATTCAGTTTTTCCGTCAATTGTTAAAGAATAATAAATACCATTTGTTTCTCCTAATACTTTTGTCATATTTTTTCTCCTTCCACATTAATTATAACACATATTTTATTTCTTGAAAACTTTAAAAAAATTAGATAATCATATTTTTAAAAAATATGATATACTAGATGTAATTGACTTTAGGAGATGATAAATTTGAAAACATATATTGTATTAGACGAATCAGGAGCAATGCATTTAAAAAATGAGAGATATTTTGTTATAGCAGGTTTTATTACTAGAGAACTACATAAAGTAACATCATCTCATAAAAGAGTTGAGGAAGTTGTAAAACAAAGAAAAAATATACCTATTAATCAAAAAATTGAATTAAAATCATCTCACATAAATGATAGTCAACAAGCATTATTTCTTAACGAATTATACTCTTTATCAGATGTAGTACCGATAGCAATAGTTGTTGATAAAGAAAATCTGAAAAAATTTGGTGCTTCTGAAAATGTTGCTTATAACTTTTTTGTAAAAACTTTATTAAAATATTTATTTAAATGTAATATTCCTATATTACAAACAAATCAAATTGAACTAAGGGTTAATAATAGAAATACTTCTGTAAAAACCTTAAAAATTTAGAAACATTTTTACAATGGGAATTTGAATTAATGGATTTAGAGGTAGAAGTTAAATATTTAGACTCAAAAGATAATAGAGACGTACAAATGACTGATTATGTTGCTAATTTAGTATGGAAAAAACATAATCGACCAAACGAAGATTTATCAAGAAGAGTTCCACAATATTATAGAACTTATATTTTAAAATTTCCATTTAAATTATTTGGACATAATCCAAGTATAAAACATTTAGAAGAAGAAAAAAAAAAAATTTAGAAGAATTAGTGTAAATTCATAAAAAAATGATATAATATTATCAGAAGACCTTTAAGGTGTATCGAACCAAGCACTATATGTGTGAATGTTCTAATCGTATGTTAAGTACTGGATCCTTTGGGCAGAAAAGTAATCCGAAAGGGTTACTTTTTCTTTTAAAATTGTTATACTTGTATTAGTTAATAATTATTACTAACTATTTCTTTTGCTCTAGAAGTTGTTCTACTTCTTTCTTTAGTGCACCAGATTAGTTAATCAGCCCTTAGAATAAGGTTTTTTTATTTTATTTATAAGTTTTATAACTTGACATTTTGTTAATTTTGTAGTAAAATTAAGTACAGTTATTGAGGGGGTATAATATGATAACTTTAAATGAACTTAAGTATGTAAATGCTTGGACTAGTAAATGTCCATATCCTGGAGTAGAATATGCTACTTTAGCAGCAAAAAAATTAGTAGAAAGTTATGAAGATTACAAGAAACATTATTTAGATAAAAGATATAGCGTAATTTTAAGTAGTGGAGATCAATTTGACTTTGAAATATACACTAAAAATATATGTCATATGTTAGGAATAGATTATAAGAACTTAACAGGTGAATATTTTGAAAAATTTAGAAGTGAAGTATTAGGTGTTTCTTCAAGCATAAAGAGTTATGACTTATTAAAAGCAATAATAGATAATATAGATGAAGTTTTAAAATATGATGAAAAGACTAATGGTAAAGTACTTAATTATTATAAATTAATGATTAAAAGTTCAATATTTGAAAAACTATCAGATTTCTCTAGATTTAACTTTGGAGTATTAAACTTTGATAAGGATAAATATCCTAGTTTTGCAAATTTTAAAAGTACTAGATTTTTATATGTACAAAGTAATGAAATAGTTGCTCCTTATTTTATGATGGGTATATTAAATGACGCAAAACCCGGAGAAGAAGCAGAGGATGAAAATAAGTTTGCAGTTGAAACTTTATTTGCACCTAATAAACCACATGAATTCTTTATGAGTAGTGAAGCCGCTATTCCTACTCAAATACAAATAGATACAGGGGAAAAATTAATAAAAAAAGAAGCAACTGCTAGTGAAAAATTAGCTCTTCTAAATCAATATAAATTAATTATAAGTACTTATAATTTACCAAATAATTTAAATATTAGCGGAGATTATGAAGCAATTTTAGCAGATGCTGCTTCTAAAAGATTAATAAAATAGAAACTAAAAAATTAGTTTCTATTTTTATTTTATAATTATTTATGTATAACTACTACTCTTCTTTAAAACTTGATTTATAAAGTTCTACCTCATCATTCATAGTAGGTTTTTCTTTAATATCTAGTTTAGGTAAATCATCTTTTGTAGCAAGTCCAAAATAATCTAGAAATTCATTTGTTGTTTTATATAAATTAGGTCTCCCTGCTGCATCACTTTTACCACATTCTTTAATAAAACCTCTAGCTAATAGTTTTCTAACTATTTGACTACTAGAAACACCTCTTATTTCATCTATTTTAACTCTAGTTATTGGTTCATTATATGCAATAATTGCTAGTACTTCTAAACTAGCATTACTTAAGTTAAATGTTCTGTTATCTGTTACTAACTTTTCATAATATTCTTTATGTTCACTCTTAGTAGTTAATTTAAAAGTGTTACCTAAAAATGATATTCTAATTCCTCTTTGAGTACTATCATAGTCTTTTCTTAACTCTGATAAGACACTTTTAACTTCTTCTTCACTAACTCCTAGTACTTCTTTAAGTTCTTTTAGAGTTATTCCTTCATCTCCTACTACAAATAATATTCCTTCTGTTATACTTTTTAAATTCATTCTAATCAACTCTTTCAAGTAATATGTTCCCAAAGTTTTTATCTTGTTTTAAAGTTATTTCCTTATCTTTAGCCATTTCTAATATACTTAAAAATGTTACAACTATATAAGGTCTAGTTAAGTATTCAAATAAACTTGAGAACTCTACTGTCTTTTCTTTTTTTAATATACTTCTTATTTTATTAACTCTTTCTGATACAGAAAGTTCTTTTTTAGTTATTTTAGTGTTAATAGGTTTAGTATACTCTTTTCTTTCTAATAATTTTTCTAGTGCAAGGAGTAAATCATTAGGAGTTACTTCCCCATTATTTTCTAGTTTTTCATTAGTATAAATATTTCTTCTTTCAGGTGCTTTTGTATAATAGCTACCCCTGTTTACTTCTAAATCTTTAAAGATACTAGTACTTTCTTTATACTTTTGATATTCAAGTAGTCTTTTCTTTAACTCTTCTTCTGGATCCTCTTCATAACTAGACTCTTCCTCTATTTTAGGTGGTTTTGGAAGTAAGTATCTACTTTTCATTTCTATTAATTCACTAGCTAAAACAAGATATTCACTAGCAACATCAAGGTTCATTTCTTCCATTTTTTTTAAATATTCTAAATATTGTGTAGTGATATCTACTAATTTAATATCACTAATTTCTATCTTTGATACTTTTACTAAATGTAAAAGTAAATCAAGAGGTCCTTCAAAATCTCCTATTAAAAAGTTATTCATTATTTACAACTCCAGTTACTGTTTTCTTCCTCTAGTTTCACACTTTTTTTAGTAGTACCAAGTGTATAATTCTTTTTAACTTCACTTACTTTAATTTTTGTTAGATTTATTTTATATTTTATAGAACTTTTATTATATACAAGGTCTTCTGCTCCCATAGAAGTAACTAATTCTGCTTCTTTCTTATTAGTATTTTCATAGTTGCTAGGTATATCATTTCCTGACACAGTACTTATAGTATTTTCTATAATATAATTGGTAAGACCATTTTTACTGAAATTATAAGTTGTTTTATAATTATAGTTAACAGTTCCATCTGTTTCGGTTTTAGTACATACTAGAATATCAGTTAAATCAGTTAAATTTTTACTTTCTAGTATCGTTACTTTTGCATAATAAGCTTCCTTATAAATATCACTAGGTAAGTTTAAAGTATAAGTTTTTTGTACTTTTCTTTCTAAAACACTATTACTTGTAAAAATAGTTCTATAGACAGAAACTTTATTAGAATTATATAGTTCAATATAAATATTTAAATCATTTGCATTTTTGACTTCATCTTCAGGGAGATATACAAGTGATAAAGTATTATTACTTCTTTTAATAAAATTATAAAATTTTATATTGTTTACTGTAATGTTTCCTTCTTCTTTACCTATTTCAAGAAAACCATCTTCAGTAGTTTTGTAATATTTAATATTCTTATTATTTTCATCTACCTTTGATGTGTTATTATCTCTTTTAAATAACTTAGTTATACTAGGAAGTGATATAGCAAATGTAAGAAGTACTAAAATAATTATTATTAAAACTCTTCTTTCTCTTTTTCTTTCAAGTGGGTTGTCAATAGGAGTATTACCTCCAAGATCAATTATTTCAAAGTCGTCACCAAAATCAAGAACTTCAATCTTATCTTCAGGCTTTATTTGTTCAATTTCTTCTTTAGGTGTAATATTTGTTTTTAATTTTTTTAGTAATATAACACTATAAATAAGTAAAGCTATTACACTTAATGAAAATAACAAACTTATAATATTAGAAATAGTACTTGGTAAAAAAGAAAGTAAATTTGTTCCTACTTTAACATTGCCTACTGTAATACTAGAGGAACCAGTTATAAAAGAAAGAACTACTAAAACTATTCCCACATATTTATTAATAGTAAGTTTACCTAGTAAATACAAGTTTAATATTGGTACCCAACTTCTCCATAAACCTTTTTCTTTTTTTAATTTTCCTAATTTTGTTAAAACTATTCCCATTAAAATATATAAAAGAATAGCTAAAATAGCAATTACTAAAACAATAATAATTAATTTACTTAGTATACTTTCCATTAATAATCCTTCTTTCCATTTTAATTATACCAAAAAACTAGAGAATACTCTAGTCCTAATTAATGTTTTGGTTTAAATAAAATCCCAATTACAAATGCTATTAATATTGTAACAGTAAGTCCCCCACCAGTTAAAGAAAATATATTTTGAAGTAATCCTGTAAAACCATCTTTTAAAAAGCCATTGTAAGCTCCTTTAAATAAGATGTGTCCAAAATTAGTAATAGGTACACTTGCACCTGCTATAGAAAAGTCGACTAATTTATCATAAACACCTATCATAGAAAGAAAGGCACCTAGTACTACTAGTATAGTATTAGTGTGTGCTGGAGTTAAATTGGTAAGTTCAATTAATAACTGACCTAGCATGCATATTAACCCACAAAGTATAAATGCATTTAAATACATTATTCCACCTCCAAACTTATAGCATGGCTAATAGATGGGATACTTAAAGATAAACCTGTACTTAGTTTTGAATGAAGAGATCCTGTTCCAATAAGTAATATCTTCTTATACTTTTTATTTTTTAGTATTTTTTCAAAAAGTACAAGTGGTAAACAAACCGGGCCGCTACCTCCCGCGATTTGGTTTTTATTATTAAAGATAATCTCCCCAGCATCTACTTGATTTTTAAGATCAATATTATATTCTTTATTTAAGTATTCTTTTAGAATTTTAGAACCATATATACCTAAGTCACCAGTTAAAATTATGTCATAGTAGTTTGCTTTTCTTTTTAGGTCTTTTAAGTGCTCGCTTATAGTTAATGCTGCCCCCGGAGCCATACATGCACCCATATTATTAGCATCTTTATATCCTATATCTACCACTTTACCTACTGTTGCACTTTCTATTTTTATATGAGTTTTTTCACTAGTTACAAGTGTACTAGTTGAAGCACTCACTGTGAAGGTGTTTACAACTTTTCTAATTGCACCATATTCAATTGGAAATCTAAATTGTTTTTCACTTGCTAAATTGTTTGCAGAAGTGGTAACTATTATATTTTTATATTTATATTTGTCTGCTAACATTGAAGAGATAAATAAGCCTTCTAAGAAAGTAGAACAAGCAGAATATATACCTAGAATAGGACTTTTAAAGCTTTTTCCAGCAAAATAGCTTGCAAAAAGTTGATTTTGTAAATCTCCACTTATAAGTAAATCTATATTACTTTTATTTAATTTATTTTTCTTTAGTAAGCCTTTAATACTTCTTTTTTGATATTCTACTTCTCCAAGTTCAAAACTTTTTTTACCCATATAATAGTCATTTACCATTTCGTTACCTTTTATATTTAGTTCATATTCATTTCTTCCTATAAATGAATAACTGTCTTTTATATATGCATTATCAAACTTTAAAGTCATGATATCACCCCTTTTAAAAGAGCAAATATAAATGCACTCAGTAGTCCATATAAAATAATAGAGCCTGTTAGTTTAAAAATATTTGAACCTATACCTTTAATTAAGCCTTCACTTCTATTATCCATTGCTGCACTTGTCATCGCATGGGCAAAGCCTGTAGTTGGTACAATTAACCCACATTTACAAAATGAAACTACTTTATCAAAGAAACCAAATCCGGTTAATATAGAAGAAACTACAACTATAATAATCATTAAATACATACTTGAAGTAGAAGCATTTAACCCAATGCCTTCATTTAACCATTTAAAAATAAAAGTTCCTATTATTCCCATTAAACCACCAGTAACAAAAGAAACAAATAAATTAAGAAAGACATTTTCTTTTTTACTATTAGATTTTACTACTTTTTTATATCCTTTTAAGTTCAAAATAACTCACCCATATTTATTATGGGTGAGTTTTATAATTTTTATACAGTCATATTACTTTTAATTTTCTTTAAAACTTTTGTTTCACACCTTGAAACTTTAACTTGACTTAGTCCCATTATATTAGCAGTTTCAGTTTGTGTATAATCTTTTAAGTATCTTAAAGTTATTAACCTTTTTTCTTCTTCACTAAGTAAAGAAAGTTCTTTTTTTAAGTCTAGTAGACTATCTAAATTATTAACATTATCTTCTCCAAGAAAATTCTCCATAGTTAATCCATCATCATTTAAAGTAGCATCTAAACTAATAACAAACTCACTTTTTAAGATAATATCATTTAAATATTCTTCACTAACATTCATAAATTCACTTATTTCATAAAGTGTAGGAACTCTTTCTAATTCATGAGTTAAATACTCTTTAGATTTTTCATAAGATTTATAAAGTTTTAAAATATCTGAACTTACTTTCATAGTTCTATCATTTCTAATATATTCTATTATTTCTCCAAGAACATATTTATAAGCATAGGTAGTAAATTTACCTAGTGAATTATCAAACTTTTTGTAAGCTTTAATAAATCCAATCGCGCCTACTTGAAATAAGTCATCTATACTATAATATCTACTATATTTAGATGCTATTTTATAAATAAAATTCTTGTTTTCCATTATTAAATCTTCTATACTTTTTGTCATATATTTATCACTCCCAGTGCCATTAATTCATTACTTACTTCATAAAACTTAGAAACATATTCTTTGTTATTTAATTTATTTTTAACTTCATCATTAGATATACTGCATACAATTAATTTACCATTTAAGGAATAAATTACACTGTTAATATTTATAAGTGCATTAATACCATAGGTATCTATAGAAGTTAATTTATCTAAATTAATAACTAAATTTACTATTCCATGTTTAAGTATAACAGGAAGTACTTCTTCATCAAGTTTATTCTTAGTATACTTATTAAGTTTTCCATTAAGTCTAACAAATAAAATACCCTTTCTAAATTCTAACTCTATTTTCAGCATATCTTTTTCCCTCGTATTAAATATAGAACATTTTTTTATTAAAATATACATATTCGACAAAACTAGACTATTATTTCGTACGACATTATTTGATATTTTACTACTTATCATGAAATCTTTTTATATTTTTAATAATTAATAAAGCTATTAGGAAAATTATTAGTATAGAAGAAATAACTGTAAAAGTATCACTACTATCTTTAGTTTCTTTTACTTCTTTAACATCATTTATTTTATCTGTACTAACTTTAATAATATTACTATCACTTTTATTTTGATTTAACTTAAATATAATACTTTCAAGTTTAGAATTAAAGTCAAGTCTTAGATTAAGGTTTTCATCTAT
This sequence comes from uncultured Bacilli bacterium, assembly GCA_934086775.1. Classification (GTDB taxonomy): domain Bacteria; phylum Bacillota_I; class Bacilli_A; order RF39; family UBA660; genus CAG-628. The sequence goes on from CAKOIJ010000006.1 coordinate 8,948, forward strand.
TAAACTATTAATTTTATCAGTTAGTAAATCTATTTCTTTTGATTTATCTACTATTTCTAATAACTCTTTATTAGAAGAATTATCTACTTTAATAAAATCACTTTCATCTTTAGTGTAACCTTGTACAAAATCAAAGTAACCAGGTAAATATTCCTTACTAGCGGTATAACACTTATATTTTTTATCTTTGTACTTATAAACATTACTATTAATGCCTATTTCTAAGTTATTAACTCTACCTTCATTGGCTTTTATATTACTTTCACATATTCCATCATTACATGAAGTAGATACTATTTCAGAATATGCATCAAATACTTCTACTCTTAAATCTTTATCAATATAAAAGTAAATATCAAGTCCATTAAAAGTATTTCCATTATCTAAGTAAGTTAGTTTAAAAGTAGCATCTAGTATATTAAGTGGTTTATCAAACTTAAGCCAAAGTACTGAATATATATTTGCAACTATATTATTTGAATAATCTTCATCACTAATAGTACTTCCTACTCCATTTTCAAAATAAAAGTGATCAATGTTATAATTAATTTTATTTCCATTTTTATCAAATATTTCAAACTCAGTTAAAAGTAGTTCTTTCTTCATATCAAATTTCTTTATTTGCATAATATTAATTTCATGTCTATTGATATCAAGATTATGTACTTCTTTAGTAATAACTCTTCCATCATTTTCTTCTGGCTTTATTAAACTATACTTATATTCTCCATATATGAAGTTATCATAGTCTACTTTTTCAAAACTATTACACATTTCCTCTGGATCATACTCATAATGAATATCTTCCTCGGTAATCTTAAACCATCTATATTTCACCTCCTCTGCATTTAGTATTTCTTTATTAGCAATCATGAAAACAAAAACAAATAAAATTTTTATTATTTTTTTCATAAAAGCTCCCTCCCTTCCTGAAGGGTATATTTCACCCCTTCCCCTTTCTTATACGAAAAAAAAAGCGAAATTACTTTTTTTTATTTCGCTTTACATGAAATTTTACATCAAATTTTTACACGTTTGTGTAAAATTTCAATTTTCATTTACTAATTTTTAATTTTTCTTGCTTCTAGATAATATCTCTTATCATTAGCATGTCCCATAGAGAAAGTTTTTCTAGGAAGAGCCCCATCTAATATAACAGTTTTAAATAAATCTCCCTTTTCCATAGCATCAAATATAAATCCAACGTTTCCAGTTTTACTTCCAAGTTCTTTAGTAACATCTTCTCCATGAATGTAGTCTATTTTACCTTCATTTTCTTTTAAGTATTCATCTAAGAACATTTGTATAGAACCAACGGCAATATTACTTTTAGGATTTTCTATAAACCAATCTTCATCTATGTTTTCAGTAATAACTCTTACTCTTTGACCATTACCCTCTTTGTTAATAGTGTAATATTCTTTTAAAGTATTAAGTAATTTATCACTATTTGTATTAAAGATAACTCTGTTAATTGCTTCAAACTCTAAAGCATCTGAATGTAAGTTAACAAGTTCTACTAAAGCATATCTTGCTTTAGAGTTAAGTGCTTCTTCGCCTATTTCTTTCTTTAAATTTTCATAGCAAGCTTTAGCTGTTGCTAAACTGTGATTTCCATCTCCCATTGCAAATAATAAAACACCTTTGTCTTTAACATTATACTTAGTTTCAAAATAATCTTTATCCATAAGATTAAGAAGACCTTCATCAACACTATTCATTGCTTCTTCATTTAATATATAGCCTTTAATATGTCCACCATTTTTCATTAAGTCAAAGTCATAAACTTTATCATTATCACTAACTTTATTTTTTAGGCTTTCAATAATAGTTCTCTTCTCATCATCAATTAAAATCATAATATGAGGTAATTCTAGAAGCGCATTTTCTCTTACTTTAACTCTTGGCGGTATTCTCTCTATTACAGTTTTTTCAGTTGCTCTTATTAGTGTTTGACTTCCTTTTTCATAACTATAGTCTTCTAGATCAACTATTCCCATTAATCCTTCTCTAACTTTACCATCAGCTTGAGTTCTTTCTAAATATATCATACTATCTTTATACTCTTTAAAGAAGTCCTCATTAATAAGTTTTTCCATATTAGAATTAATTTTTTTAATTCTATCCTCAACATCACTTTCTTCTAAATAAATTTCAGGAAGTGTTAGATTAAGTGTTGAAGGACTTTCTCCAACAATGTTTTCTACATCTTTCCAGTAATCAGGTTCACTTGTGTACTGATCACAGGCTACTACACTCCACTTTGTCATGTCTGCATTTTTTGGAAGTAGTATATTTCCTCTTTTAAAAGGTACTCTCATTTAAATCATCTCCTCAAGATAATTATAAACTTTTTTATTTTTTAGAGCAATAGAAAAGAAGTAATTTTACACTACTTCTAATTATAAACTATCTCGTATGGTGTTTTAGGTGCTCCATCTCCACTTTTCCAAATTAGATTTCCTTTTAAACTTATAACAGGTCTTATCCTACCATCTGAATGAGAAACAACATATTCACTAAGGTATCCAGGAAGCCCCGAACCATTAACAGCCCAATTTCTAGATGAAACTCCATTCCATTTATATGGCGACATCGTCCACCAATTTGTTTTACCCATAACACTTTCTCCAGTACTGTTTGTATAATACCATACATACGGACTAGATAAATTCGTACCAAATACTCCTCCAGAATAAGATAATTCATCTACTGTCGCTAATGCTATTGGATATTTGAGCTTTGCTTCACTATTACTTCCCGAAAATGCATCTTTATTATTTGTACAGTCGTATGTTGGCGTTTTGTTTGTGACCAGTCTCACATATGCAGCATAGTAATATGGTCCTTGATTGGAATCGTTGTTATATTCTCCTTCCATTATTTCTCTATCATTACAATATACGGCTTCTTTACTTAAATATTTTGTATAACTTAATAAGTTATTACTATACCACGTATCTATATAAGTTTTAATTGTGCTATCAGTTGTATTTCCTCTTGCCTTATCAATTGAACCATAATCTCCATACATATAGCCACCTTGTATTTGGTAAGCAGGATCACCATAAGCACTTTCTCCTATGTATCCACTTGTTGTATCAGGACTTGTTCCTGAATATAAAATCTTACACTTCCATCATGGTTTGTTCTTATTATTCTCCAGTAAAAGTCAGCAAACTTAACCCAGTTGTTTTTAGCATCTCCTGCAAAATAGTATACATCTTTTGGAGTAGATCCTGCTATACTTTCTGTTGATTTATATAAAGTTCCTGTGTTAGTAGTTGTAAATGTTGTACTAAAGTCTGTTCTTTCACTTATTGTTGGGTTATCTGCAAGTAACCTGCCATAAATTGTATATCTAAAATTCATAGTACAATAATCTGGCATATGTATATTAGATAAACTAACTTCGTTAGTAGCTTTATTATATGTAGCAATGCTTCCATTTTTACATGTTATCTTATCTAGTACATAGTTATTTATAAGATCATTAAATTCTTTATTTGTTTTTTCTCCGTTTAAAGTATAAGCCTGTATACCTTCAGGTTTAGAAAGCAATCTTTCCACTTTAGATATTTCTTTATTATTTTCTTTATAATTTGATAAAAATAATGTTAATAATAATGTACTTATTAACAAAATAATTATTATAATATATTTTTTCATACTTACTCCTTACATTCAATACGATGTATCTATTATAATTTTACATTTTTTTAAATGTAAAGTCAATACAACTTTTTAAATGTATGTAAAAATATAGATAAGGTGATTAAATGAATACAATGAGATTAAAAGATTTAAGAGAAGATAAGGATATGACACAGAAAGAAATTGCTTCTTTACTTAAAATTACACAACAACAATATTCACTTTATGAAAATGGTATTAGAATATATTTAAAACTATAGTATAATTTATTATATGAGGTATTATAATGAATAGATTATTTAGAATTAGTTTTGATACATTTTTAACATCAATTACACCTATAATTAGTTGGTTTTTAATAGGTATAATTATTGATAAAAACTTAATTAATATTTTTACTTTAGTATATCCAGTACAAGCAATTATGTTAACAATTAAAAGTATTTTTGGAACAGGTGCAAATATAAGTAAAGTTAAAGACAATAATAAGAGTAGTGTTTATTCAGGTTTTATATTAGGAACTTTTATAGGTTTAGTAATAACTTTATTACTAATAGTTAATATAGATAGTTTTATTACATTTATGAACATGGATACTTCAACTTATAGAATATTTGCTTCATATGCTATTATACAGCTTTTCTTACAATTAATTTTAAATTTATCTTTATGTAAATTATATTATGAAGGGAAAAATAAGAAAGCAAATTTATATAGTATTCTCTTTAATGCTATAAATTTAGTTTCTCTTATTACTACAAGTATTATAACTAAAAATCAAATAATTATTTCATGTACTGCTTTAGCAACAACAATTATATTTGTAATAATTATGTTATTTAAAACTATTGAAGTTACTAAATTTAATTTAAATATTAAAAACTGTATAAAATATAATTCTGTTTATTTACTTGACTATATAAATTTGTTTATTATTTATTTAATTGGTTTTAAAAATTCATTTAGTTTTGGAGATACATATGCATTAGCAATATCTTTTGCAACACTTATAACAGATACTCAGTGGGATATGGCTGACTCAGTTATAACAGTTGCGCAGATAGATATAAGTAATAAAAACTTTTCTTATAAAGAGCATATAAAAAATAGTAGAAAACTAGTTAGTATACTAGTACTTTCTAGTATCTTAATGGGATGTGTTTTATATGGGAAATATAAAACAAATACATTTATAACTTTATTAGTTACGGGTTTAGAATTAATTGCTATTTATTTATATCCAATTTATATAACAAAGCTAACTTTTATTCAGTTAGAGCATTCTCAAATTAAAGCAACTATAAATAAACAAATAGCAAATACTTTAAGAATAGTTTCTTCTTTTATTCCTACTCCTTTTTGTACTGCTATTGGAACTTTTATTTCAATGATATACCAATTAGTTTCTACTAACTTTATAATAAAGAAAAATAAATTAAACTTAGAAAGTTTAAATAAAGAAGTCTTAATCAAATAAGGCTTTTTATTATTTCTTTATTTTTAAGTATTCTTTTATTTAGTGGATTTATTTTTAATGCAATATCAATGTTTTCTAATGATTTAGTTAGGTTACCTATATAGAAGTAATTAAGTGAAAGTATATCATATATAGTTTCATTCCAAGCATATTCTTCATTAATATAAGTTAATGTTTTATTAGTTATTTTACTTGCTTTTTCTAAGTATTCTATCGACAAAGAATAGTCTTTCATCTCGTAGTAGAGAGTTCCTAATAAGACATAACTTTCTCTTAAGTCTGGAGTTATCTCTATTGATTTTTTCAAGTACATTATGGCTTCTTCTAATCTATTTAATTCTTTATAACAAATAGCTATAAATCTCATTGAACTGGATTTTTCTTCTATAAAATTTGAAATTTTTATATGTTTGATTAAAGTATCTATAGCTTCATTATATCTTTTATTATACATGTATTCTCTACCTAAATAGTATAAGTCCCTGTCATCAGTTGGATTATTTTTAACCTCACTAATAAGTAAATTTAAATAAAAACTTCTATCTTTTTTTCTATCTGGATAATGATTTATTTGTATATTATTGTTAATCAAAATGTTTTCTTCTCTTTCTAAAGTAAACTTTAATACTTCATGAATATTATGTGTCCATATATAGTTTTTTCTTGTATGAATTTTACTTATATAATAAGTCATTAGTGGTTTACCATAATTATCAAAAGTAAAATTTAAATTGTATTTAATTCTATCTATTTTATTGTTCCATATTTTTTCGAGTTCTTTTCTCCAGCCTTTAGTAAATACTTCATCTAAATCTGTGCAAACACAAATATCAGTATCTTTAGGTAACATATTTAATGAGTCATTTCTTGCTTTATCAAATTTAAAATTCTTATATTTTTTTATTTTGACGTGAACATTTAATTCTTTTAAAAGATTAACTGAGTTATCAGTTGATCCTGTATCTAAAACATATATTTCATCTGCTTCTTTCATACTTTCATACCATCTTTTTATATGTTTTTCTTCATTTTTACAAATTGCATATATACAAACTTTATATTTATTCATAATATATTTTATGAAATATATTTTATTATGACATTATTGCTTTTCTTTAAATTAAAAAAGGGCTTATGCCCTTTTAAGCTATTCTAACTATATTAATGTAAGCACTTGTTCCGGATTCAGGTGTAATAGTAGCAGCATCTGTTGCTTGGAGTGCAAGTCCTATTTGATCATTTTCTGTTAAGTTAAGTATTGTACTGCCTGTAAAATCTGTGTTTTGATTTTGTGTTACGTTTTTACTTATAGTAGTGCTGTCAAGTGAATTATCATTTTGTTTTACATTTAAGGTTAATTCTGTAGCAGCATTAGAACTACCAGAAAAATAATAATCTATTTTATAAATACCTGTGGCTGGAATAGTTAATTTATTAGTAGTACCTTGGGTTATTAAATTTGCTGGTCCATTAGTCATAAGAGGAACATCACTTGCTACATTTTGAACTAAAGTAATAGGTGTTTCAGTTGTATCATATTTTCTTCCATAAGTATTAGTAGTGCTAATTCCTGTAGGTCCTTGTGGACCTGCTGGACCTGCTGGACCAGTTGCTCCTCTTGGAATAGTAAAGTTTAGAATTGCATCTTGACTAGTTCCTGTATTAGTAACAACTGCATTAGTACCTGGATTGCCTGTAGTAGTATTACCTATAGTAATACTTCCCATTCCTGCAGGCCCGGTTGGGCCTACTATTGAACATATATTAGAATTTAATCTATTCTCATTATATTTTTTTATTTTACAGTAAGCTTTTCTATAAGAGTTATTCATTATAGACTCCTTTCTATTTTTTAATTATTTTAATACTTTTAATTCTATCTACTATTTTATTATATACATTTTTCATTTTTCTTGTCCTTTCTAATATATAATATGAACAATTAAAAAAATAGTAAAGGCAAATGCTTTACTATTTATTAGGTTTTACTATTATTTTAACATTATCTGTTTTACCACTTGATAAATCTAAAAATGAGTTTTGTACTTCTTCTAAAGGTACTATTTTATCAATATATTTAGTTACATTAATATTTTTGTTTTTTATAAGTTCAATTACTTTGTCAAAATCAAATTCACTATATGCAATAGCGCCTTTCATTGTAATTTCTCCCATAACAGCTACTACTGATGGGATAGTAATTGGCATTAGTGAAACACCTACTAATATTATTTCTCCACCATTTTTTGTTATATTTATTGCTTCACTAACAGCAGCTGAATTACCACAGCACTCAATTACTTTATCAAATCCACCTGTTTTTTCTTTTAATAAAGCTATGTTTTTTTCATCTAGTGCATCATAATACTCGTCAACAAAACCATAAGAAAGTGCTTTTTTACCTCTTAATGGGTTAGCTTCAAGTAATGCAACATAAGTTGCTCCTTCCATTTTTGCAAATTCTGCAGCCATAAGGCCAATTATACCTGCCCCAATTATACAAACTTTATCTCCTACTTTAATATCAGCCAGTTTGACTCCATGTAAACTTACGGCAGATGGTTCAACCATTGCCGCTTCTTCATCGCTTACCTCTTTCGGTAAAAGTCTTGCCATGCTAGGAAAACAGCTACTATATTCAGCATAGGCACCACTATTATTTAGCGATAGTCCTGAAGCATTAAGCCAGGTTTCTGAGCAATACTGAACATTACCACTTTTACAGGCATCACATTTACCACATGGACTTATTGGAAGAGCAGTAATTCTATCTCCAACTTTAAAATCACTTTTACCTGGATTAACTACAGTACCCGAGAACTCATGACCCATTACTAATCCTTTAGGATTACCTACTTCAAAGTAATGCAAGTCAGAACCACATATACCACAAGAATTTACTTTAAATATAACCTTCTCTTCATTACTTGGTATTTCTATTTCATTTAATTCTAATTTTTTAACATCAACTAATTCTACACATTTCATTATAATCACCAGTTTTATAATATCACTTATTTAAAAAAAATAATTTGTTTTTTTTAATAAATATGTCTACTTTACAATAAAAAAGATCTTTAAAAGATCTTTAACTATTTAATACATTCACTTTTCCACTTAATATATCTTTAAAATAATTTTTCATTCTTGTAAAGAAACCACTTTTCTTTACATCTTCTTTTATAATTAAATTATAATTTATTATTTCATCATTATAATGAAGTTTAAGTACTCCTATTTTATCGCCTTTTTTAAGAGGAGCCTTTACATTATCTAGTTCAATATCATACTTATAGTTAACTTCCCTAGTATTTTTATCAACAATTATATTAACATCTTTTTCTAAATAATATTTAATTGTTCTTTGTTTAGCATTGTCAATAAATATTTTACCTAAATAATTATCACTACTTACAAGAGTTTTTTTGTTATACATACTAAATGCGTATTCCATCATGTTTATAGTATCAGTATTTCTATTTTCTTTAGTTTCTGCTTTCATAACTACTGTAATTAATCTCATATCATTTCTTTTCATTGTACCAGTTAAGCAATAACCAGCTTTATCAGTAAATCCAGTTTTAAGACCATCTAATCCACTATAGAATTTAATTAATGAATTAGTGTTTACAAGCCATAAACTTTTACCATTTTGATGGGTAATGGTTGTTTCATATGTACTTGTAAGTTTAATAATGCTTTCATGTTTTACTAACTCTTTAGCTATTAAAGCCATATCTCTTGCAGTAGTTAAGTGTCCTTCTTCATCTAATCCATGTGGATTTTTAAATGTTGTATTAGTGGCTCCTAGTTCTTTAGCACGTTTATTCATCATGCTAACAAAATTTTCTACAGTTCCACCTATTTTCTCTGCCATTGCAACTGCTGAGTCATTAGCGGATCCTACTGCAATAGTAGTTAAAAGTTCTTCTACTGTGGAAGTACTACCTTTTTCTAAGTAAATTTGACTACCACCCATATTAGCGGCTCTTTCACTTATAGTAACGACATCTTTTAAAGAAATATTACCTTTTTCTATTTCTTCTGTAATTAAAAGCATTGTCATTATTTTTGTCATTGAAGCAGGTGGTCTTGGAGTATCTGCATCTTTTTCAAATAATACTTTACCAGTAGTTGATTCCATGATAATTCCACTTTCGCTTAATAAATTAATTTTAGTCTCTTCTGCATTTAATATGTTTACAAAAAGAAAACTAGAAATAATTATTATTAATATTTTTTTCATATACACCTCTAATAAAAGATATTCTTTATTCTAATTTTAATTACTATATTTGACTTTTGTGTACCTAATATGGTATAATATCAATCATTTGAAGGGGGAAAAGTTATGAATAATATGGGAAGAGTAATTTCAGAATATAAGGGTTTACTTATAAAAGCAATGGAAAGAAAAGATTATTTAAGAAATCTTTATAATAGAAAATTAAATTTATATTATAATGGTCAAAGAGAAAATATTCTAGAAGAACTAGAAACTCTAAAAAAAGAAATTAATAATATAAACGAAAATATTACAACTCTAAATAATTTCTTAAATGAATGTATTATTGAATCAGTAAATGGGTTTGATGAGGATAATAAAAAATTATTCTATTTAATCAATAATTCGGGTTATCTATATGTTTCTTTATTAAATCATTTTAGAATACTAGAAAATAATAAAATAAATAATAAATATTTAAATATATATGAATTATTAAAAATATTAAAAATAAACAGATCAACTTTAGAATTAGATGTGTTCTTGCTATTAGAAAAATTAGGCTTTAATATGAAGCTTAAAGGCACAAATTTAATTGCGCATTTGATTTGTAAAAATATATATCCTAGTGAAAATTTAATTGATTATGACATAATGAAGAACTTTACCAATAAAAAAGATATTATACTTTCAATGGAATATTCTACTATTTATATTAATTTAGACAATGTAGATAAAGAATTATTTAATGAAGTATTCCCAAATGGAATATCAACTAATTATAGGGATGTTATAAAAGAAATTAGTAATTATTTAAAGAAAGAAAAAAATAATAAAAAAACATTAAAGAATTCGTAAAATTTTTAAATGTTTTTTTATTTTCTTTAATATTTATTTTTATTTTGTGATATAATTAAATATAGGTGAAGTTTATGAAAAAAGTTAAAGTACATTGGGGTAATTTAATATTACTTATAATTATAATTTTATTATTTATTTTTGCTGGTTTATATTTATATAATAAATTAAATAATAAAGGTAATAATGAAGTGAAAGAGGAAAGAACAGAGTTGAAAAAACTACTTGATTTAGGATATACTAAAAGTGATGCAGAAGAAATATCCAAGAATTTAGATAAAACTACTTTAAATAAAATAGTTAAGAAATATGATAATTTAGCAGAGTATTCTAAAATTAAATATTTTCATATAGAAAATATAGATAGATATAACAGTTATAAGGCTAAAAATAAAGACTTAAGTACTGAAGAAATTATTATAAATGTTGGGGCAAGTTTAGATTATAAATACTATACTCATACTAGAGAAGTTAAAAATCCTTATGATACACTAGTGTTAGTAAATAAATATCATATCTTACCTTCAGGAATAGAACCTAAGAATTTAGTAAATATTGAAGGACAGAGAATGGAAAAAGTAGCGGCTGATGCTATGAGCAAAATGGTAAAGGATATGAGAAGTGATGGACTTTCAATAATACTTCAAAGTGGTTATAGAAGTGAAGAGTTACAAACTACAATATATAATAAAAATGTACAAAATCGTGGTCAAGAAAGAGCAGATAAATATTCTGCAAGACCAAATAGTAGTGAACACCAAACAGGACTTGCAATGGATTTAAGTACTGATGGTACACTAGAAGAGACATTTGAAAATACTCCTCAGTTTAAATGGTTAAATGAAAATGCTCATAAGTATGGATTTATAATGAGATATCCTAAAAATAAAGTATATATGACAGGTTATGAATATGAACCTTGGCATTATAGGTATGTAGGTGTTGAAATAGCTTCACTTATTAAAGCAGAAAACATTACTTACGAAGAATACTATGTGAAATATAAAGGTCTTTATTAGATCTTTTTTTTATGAACATAAAGTAAAATATAATACCAAGTACTATTAAAATAAAAGTAATAATTATAATTCTAATTATTTTTAAATCAACTTCGTCAAACTTTTTAGTATCAAATATACTTTTTTTACTATCACTTTTTTCATTTTGTAAATCTTTCTTTACAATAAATTTATAAGTATTAGTATTTTTCTTATTTTCACTTACTACTTTAATAGTTATTTCTTCTGTTTCTTTAGTTACATTTGTTTTTAAAGTAACATATGAGTTAGTATTTCTTGGATTATAATCTATATCTAAATTACTAGTGTTATCAATATAATAAATAAATTTATCACTTTCAAAATCAATATCTTTATTACTAATACTAACACTTTCTAAATGAGCATCATCTTTTAAGTCTGCTTCTTCTCCCCTGGTAACAAAAATAGTATATGTTTTAGCTAGTTCATTATTTAAGTAAGAATTAATTTCAAACTTATTAACACCTTTTTTTAGACTTTTACTTCCATTTCCAGTTATAGTTTCCCCTTCATTTTGTATAACGTTAATAGTAATAATTTCTGTATTAATGCTAGTATAAACATTATAAACTTTAATATCTTTATCAAACCTTGGTGCTAGGTCATAATTATTAATAGTAATATTTTCTATAGCATTAAGACTTAATGTAAACAAAAAAAAGGTTAATATAAAAGTAATTATCTTTTTCATAAAGCTCCTTTACTTAATTACATTTATTATTATATCCTTTTTATTTTCTAAAATACTTTCAATTTTAAAAGCTTTAAGTACTTCTTCTTCATTAACTTTTTTCTTATTATAATATACTTTTAATAAAGTATCTCCTTTATGTACTTTGTCATATAGTTTTTTCTCTATAGTTACTCCTACTGTGTAATCAATAACATCCTCTTTTTTCTTTCTTCCAGCTCCAATGTCATATACAAGTTTAGAAATAATATAAGGATCTATATTAGTTATATATCCATCTTTTGTAGATTTTACCTCTAAAACATTTTCAGCTACACTTATTTTACTAATATCTCCACCTTGATTACTTATCCATTCATAAAATTTATCTCTTGCTTTTCCATTTAAAAGTACTTCTAAACATAATTTTTTTGATTTTTTTAAACTTATATTCTTACCTAAACTAACCATATATGAAGAAACAGTTAGTACAAGTTTAAATAGTCTTTCATCTGTTTTTCCATTAAAGAAGTCTTCAGCTTCCTTAACTTCTAAACTATTACCTACACTTGTTCCTAAAGGATTATTCATGTCAGTTAGAATACATACTACTTTCCTATTAAAATATTTACCTATTTTAATCATATATTTAGCAAGAGTTTTTGCTTCTTTTTCGTTTTTCATAAAAGCACCCTTACCCACCTTTAAATCTATTACTATATATTTAGCCCCGCTTGCTATTTTTTTACTCATTATACTACTTGCAATTAAAGGTATACTATCCACTGCACCTATTTCATCTCTTAAAGCATATATTTTTTTATCAGCAGGAGCAAGAGAAGTCGTCTGACTAATTACACTAATACCTACAGTGTTTATATTCCTAACTAGTTCTTCATCACTTATATTTACTTTATACCCAGGAATGCTCATTAATTTGTCAATTGTTCCTCCAGTAAGTCCTAGACTTCTACCACTCATCTTGAGTGCACCCAAATTTAATGATGCAACAATTGGAGAAACAAGAAACGTAACCTTGTCACCTACTCCCCCAGTAGAGTGTTTATCTACAACCACTTTATTTATTTTATCAAGAGATAGAACTTCTCCTGAATTTACCATTGCTAGAGTCAGATAAAAAGTCTCTTTAAAAGTTAAACCTTTTTCTTTTACTAATAATAGAAATTCACTCATTTCTTTATCAGAGATATTACCATTCATGTAGTTATTTACAATATAGTTTATTTCCTCTTTAGTTAGTTTTTTATTATTTTTAAGTTTATTTAATACTTCTGCTACCATACTTTCACCTCTTAAATTAAATTGTCCTTATAGTTTCTTATATAATAATTTTAACAAATAAATTTTGATTAGTAAAGATGGGTGTGTGAAAGTATAGTAGCAGAAATATTATTCTGCTTTTTCAGCTGAAGTATGTTTTGAAGTTAGAAAAGTAACTTTATCTGCAATAACTTCCATTGTATAAACTGTTTCTCCATCTTTTTCAAATTGACTAGATTGTAATCTACCTTTAATACCTATAACATCACCTTTTTTACAATATTCTTTAGTATTGGTAGCAACTCCATTCCATAAAGTACACTTAATAAAATCAGTTTCATAATTTCCATCGCTATTTTTAAATTCTCTTGGAACAGCAAGTACAAGAAAAGCTCTTTTGTTATTTTCTTTCTCTTGAATAGATAAGTCTTTGGTAATTCTACCTACTAAAACTACGCTATTAGTCATGTAGCACCTCCTTTCACGTTAAATATAACAAAATTAAAAGAATAAAAGCAAACTAACAATCTTAAATATTTAATATACTTCTTAGAAAAATTAAAAATTGTTTGTAGTAATTTTAACTACAAACAATTAACAATTTTTAAAATTATTTATATTTTTGTGATAGAATTTTAAAAAATAGTAAGTTATCAACATTTTTATAAGGCAAATTTTAAAATTGCATCATAATCTTTAAGTGCTAGAATCAATTTATCTATTTCTTCATAGGAATTATAAAAATATAAACTAATTCTTACTGTATCAGAAAATCCACTTTCATCTTGTAACATTTTAGTACAGTGTTTACCACTTCTAACACATATATTTTTTGTATTTAAATAAAGTCCTAGATCACCAGAAGTAATTCCATCTATATTTATAAGAACTATACCAGAAGCACTTTTTTCGTTATAAATTTTAATATAAGGTATTTTCTTAAGCTCTGTTATTAAATATCTTTTTAAATGTTTCTCTTTTAATACTATGTTATCCATTCCTACTTTATTTAAAAATTTAATAGATTCACTAAATGCAATTATACCACTTATATTAGGTGTTCCTGCTTCAAACCTATAAGGTATTTCTACTAGTTTTAAACCTTCCTCATTATATATTTCATTCATTCCACCACCATATTTAACTGGTTTCATTTTCTCTAATAATTCATATTTTGCATACATGATTCCAACACCAGTAGGCCCGAGCATCTTGTGTGCTGAAAAAGCTAAAAAATCAACATCAGTTTTAGTTACATCTATTTTTTTATGAGGAGCACTTTGAGATGCATCCACTACTACTAGAATGCCTTTAGAATGTGCATACTTAGTAATACTTTCAACATCCCTTACATCACCAATTACATTTGTTACTTCTGCTAAAGCTATAACTTTTGTTTTAGAAGTTACTTCTCTTTTTATGTTTTCTAAAGTTAGACTATAGTCTTCGTTCATATGAGCATACTTTATAGTGATATTTTTTTCTTTCTTTAAGATAAGCCAAGGTAAAATATTGGAAGCATGTTCAGCTTTGTTAAGTATTACTTCATCGCCATCTTTTAAATAGTATTTAAAATATCCATTAACAATTAAATTTAAACTATCAGTAGCATTACTTGTAAAAATAATTTCATCCTTTCTCTTAGCATTTATAAATTCTTTAACTAGGTTTCTGGTATTATCTATTTCATCATCAACTTTAAAACTATTATTATAGTCTCCCCTGTGGGAATTGGCTGTATAAGTACTTAAATACTCAATCTCTTTATTTATAACCGTTATAGGTTTTAATGTTGTAGCTCCATTATCAAAATATACAAGTTCATTATTAAGCATTGGAAAATATTTTTCTATGTTCATATTATCACCACTTTATTTTATGTGATTTATTAATTAATGTATATGTTTATTCCCTTGATAATTGATATTTTTTAATATATAATTAAGTTGTTAGTTTGTTATATAAGAGAAAATAAATATAATATACGATTTTGGTGTTTACACCTAAATCGTGGAAACCCAAGTGAAAATACGATTTTGGTGTTTACACCTAAATCGTAGGAAACCAAGTGAAAATACGATTTTGGTGTTTACACCTAAATCGTGGAAAGCCAAGTGAAAATACGATTTTGGTGTTTACACCTAAATCGCGGAAACCCAAGTGAAAATACGATTTTGGTGTTTACACCTAAATCGTGGGAAACCAAGCAAAAATACGATTTTGGTGTTTACACCTAAATCGAGGAAAACCAAATAACAAATAAAGAAAGGACAATTATGAGCAAATTAAAAGAAAATACACAAAAAAATTTTGAAGATATAAAGCATACAGATGAAAATGATAATGAATATTGGAAAGCGAGAGAATTGCAAGAAATATTAGGTTATAAAGAATGGAGATATTTTTCAGGTGTAATTGAAAAAGCACAAGTTGCTTGCTCTCAATGTAATAATAACATTACATCTCATTTTCTTGTTTATACTAAAATTATAACAGCAGGGAAAACAACAAAACCAATAATAGATTACAAATTGAGCAGATATGCATGCTATTTAATAGTACAAAATGCAAATCCAAAATTTAAAGCTGTTGCTTTAGGACAAACTTATTTTGCAATACAAACTAGGAAAATGGAATTAACCGAAGAAGAATATGAGCAACTAACAGAAGATGAAAAGAGGTTATATAGAAGAAAGCAAACAAGGGATGGCAACAAATTACTATATAAAATAGCAAGCAAAAAAGGAGTAAAGAACTTCGATAGATTTACAAATGCCGGATATAAAGGTCTTTATAATGGTGAAACTGCTGATGACATAGCTAAAAGAAAAGGATTAAGATATAGAGAAGATATTTTAGATAATATGAGTAGTGCAGAACTAGGAGCAAATATATTTAGAATAACTCAAACAGAAGCATTACTTGAGAAACAAAAAAGTCCGAATGAAAGCAACGCGACTAAAACACACTTTAAGGTTGGTAAAGCAGTTAGGGAGACTATAAAAAAATTGGGAGGTACAATGCCAGAAAAACTCCCTACACCAAAAAAATCATTAAAAGAACTTGAAAAAGAAGAACTAAAAATAATAAAAACAACTACAAAGTAAAACTGAGTATAATTTATAAAATGCGAGTTCACGCTGACTAGAAAAGTTATTAAATCAAGTTATCTTGCTGCACAAAAATTATACATTAAATATGTTTATTCTTGATTTAAATGAATTTTAATCATTTAAAATCAATTATAATAAATAAACCATGTGAGGAGGTAAAAAATGGAATGTTTATTTTGTAAAATAATTAATAATGAGGTAAGTAGCTATTCACTTTTTGAGGATAATACTTTAAAAATAATAATGGATGCTTTTCCTAATAGCCCAGGGCATATTTTAATAATACCTAAAGAACACTATGTAGATTTAACTGACATTGATGAAGAGGTTCTTAAAGAGATAATATCAAAGGCTAAGGAATATAAAAAAGTATTAGAAGAAAAATTAAACCCTGAAAGTATAATACTAGTTCAAAATAATGGTAAAGCACAGGAAATAAAACATTTTCATATGCATTTAATACCTTATTATAAAGAAAAACCTACTAAAACAGTAGAAGAAATGTATGAAATTTTAAAGGGATAAAATAAAAGAAGAGACGACTCTTCTTTTATTTTAGGTTATTACCAACCTACAAAAGCTCCGAATATAATTGCTAGTAAGATGAATAGAATTAAGATTATAAAGAAACTATTTCCATAAGAATTTCCACATGGATTTGAATTACAACATGAGTTCATTTATAACACCTCCTTAAACTAGATAAATGCACCTAGTATGATTACTAATAAAATGAACAGTACTAAAGCAAATGCTGCTCCAGAAATTCCGTTATTTCCACAACATGAGTTCACTTAATCATTCCCCCTTTTTATCTTTACACTTTTATTATAAGCGAATAATTAAAAAGTGTGAGTGCTCTTACTTGTAATTTGCTGTTTTTTTTGCTAGAATAGTTATTGTTGGAGGTTATTTATGAAGAAAAAAATATTTGTTGTTAGTATTTTAAGTTTAATTCTATTAACAGGATGCGCAACTAGTAAACTTGAGGATGGAAAGTCTTCAGTAGTTACTTTTAAAGAAGGTGGGATTAGTGCTGAAGTTTTATATAATACTTTAAAAGAAAAATATGGAACAGAAACAGTTATAAATCTTATTGATAAGGAACTTTTAAAGAGAGAGTATTCTGAAACATCTGATTCAGAAAAAGCATACATTGAACAATATGTTAAAACATATAAAAATGAATGGAAAGATAATTTCACTACTAATTTAAGTACTTATTTTGGTGTATCATCAGAAAAAGAATTTAGAGAATTTTTAAGTTTATCATATAGAAGAAGCTTATATGCAACTGACTATGCTAAAAGTATTGTTTCTGAAACAGAAATAAATGATTACTATAAGGATCATCTTACAGGAGATATAACTGCAAAACATATTCTAATTAAGAGTAATGCTACTAGTAGTATGACAGATGCTGAAAAGAAAAAAGCAGAAGAAAAAGCTTTAAATTTAGCAAAAGACATTATTAAGAAATTAGATAATGGAGAGAGTTTTGAATCTTTAGCAAAAGAATATAGTGATGATGAAGGAACTAGTGAAAAAGGTGGGGTATTACCTACATTTAATGATAGAAGTAGTTATGATAAGAACTTCTTAAAAGAAGCTATTAAACTAGAAGTAAACAAGTATACTAAAGAACCAGTTAAGTCTAGTTATGGATATCACATAATATTTAAAACTAAAGAGGATTCTAAACCTGAACTTGATAAAGTTAAAGATAGTATAGTAGAAAAAATTGCTAACGAAAAAATAAGTGCTGACTCTTCATTTACTGCAAAGGCTTTAAAAGCTTTAAGAGAAAAATATGAAATGAAGATTACAGATAGTGATTTAGAAAAAAAATATAACAAGATTTATGAATAAAGAAATACTGAAGAATATTCTTCAGTATTTTTATTCATAATTTATATCACTAACTATAAAACCTTTTTTATATAAATGATTTTTAATTTGTTTTTTTAGAGCCTCTCCTTCATAATTTTTAGAGTATTTATCATATGCTTTTGACATTTCTTTTTTCATATTGTCGGTGTCATTATATTCTAAAGAATTAAGTTTACTACTTATTAAATCTTTGCCATAACCAAGGTTAAAAAGATCTATATTTAGTTTGTTTTTTATCATATACAAACTTTTTCCATTTAAAGAAGACATTCTCTTTTTTATAATCTTATCTATTTTATTACTCCAAACATCATCTTTAATAGTAAATAAATAATTATCAATGTCTTCTTCTTTAAGGCCAAGATTAAGTAAGTCTCTTTTGATTTTAAAAGGACCATAACTACTTAAATTAATTTTATCATTAGTATATGCCTCAATATAACTTTTTTCATTTAATAATCCTATTTCCTCTAATTTATTTATTACGTATTTAATAACATCATAGTTAAAGCCTTTTTTCTCTAAGTAATCATTTATTTCTTTTTCTGTCCTAAGCTTTGTTTCGATATAACTTAAGCTTAAATCATATGCTTCATAATATGTATTTTCATCAAGTATTTTTTCTAAAAGTGGTAAATCAATTTCTTTTTTTAATAGGAAGTTGTTTTTAATAATTACATCTTCATAAAGAATGATTTCTCCACTAGATGTAGTTACTTTATACCTGCCCCTTGGCATTTTCTTATACTTTAAAATTTCCATTAAATATAACAAAAAAAGATTATTCTTTTAATGTGATTAATCCCTTCTCTAATTCTTCTAAACTTCTTCCTATTTCCTTTTTAGAAACGTATTCACTTGGTTTCATTTGTAAATGACCAGTTTCTAAAATATCTTTACCTCTTCTAGCCGCGATGTGCACTAGTTTATATTTAGAGTCTACTATAGTTAGTAATTTATCAATAGATGGGTATATCATTTTTTCACTCTCCCTTACAATACTAATATACTATTTAATAAATTTTTATACAAGTTTTTTATAATCTTTTTACAGAAAATTTACATTAATCTACTAATTTGCGAAGCCCTCTTAATATTTCAACCATTGCCCATGTATCTTGTTTACAATATTCAATAAGTGCATGCTGTTTTCTCTCTCTTTCCTCTGTAGTCATATTATTATAATTTGCATATTGTACTAGTGCTTCTACACCATTACCTACTTCCATACCTTTATAAGTTAAATCAGTAAATAAAGGTAATGTCTTTTTAATAGAAAACGAACCACTTTGAAGAGTATTATAATAGTTCATTGTTTCACACTCTTCTTCGCTAAAACCTTTTTCTTTATAAAGTTCTTTGTTATTATCAATTATTTCAAGTAAATCTCTTCCTGCTTCTCTAATGGCTAAAAGTTCTTTTTTATACATAGGAAACATATTTGCAAGTTCTTTAAGCCTTCCCTTTTCAAATGTAACATTCTGCGCTAACATGCATCCTCCAGTCTCAAGGATTGGTATTCTTTCTACTAACTCTTTAACCATTTCAAATCTTTCATCTTCGAGTGTTTTAGCTAAAAATACATAGTTATCCTTTTCTTTATCACATACACCTGGTGAAGTTTCTATATGAAGAGAAAATTCAAATGGACTTTGATAATAAGGATGTTCTCCTTTAAATCTAGGTATTGGACATGGTAAAGTTTCAAAGTCTAAATGATATATTGGATAACTTAAACTTTCAAGTCCTGCTTTTATTTTCTCTTTATTTACATGAATATAATTATTATCATAACAATCTCTTTGTACTTTATGATTTGGGCTAGTAAGCCATTCTACTGGGATATCTCCTAGTTTTAAATAACCATTATTTATTAAATCATATTTATCATATTTAACACCATTTAAATCTTTAAAACTAACAAATCTTTTATAATTAAAACTAGCATTTTTTTCAGGTACAGATTTAAAACATATAGGTTTAAATTTACATTCAGTATTCTTTTTAAGTGCGCATGCAGCACTTAATTTACAAGGAGATGCATCTCCCTCAAATATATATTTTTCTAAATTCATTCTTTCTAAATCTACAGTCTTTTGCATCATTAGAGTAATATCATTTATTTCATAAAAATCTATAATATTATTTCCAAACATATCTCTATTAAATACTCTTTTGCCATCTTTAATAGTTCCGTCATATTCATACTCATTATTAAGGACAGCTAAATAGTAATTAACTTTTTTATTTATATTATTTTCTTTTAAATAACCTTCAATAAAATATCTTTGTACTGATAAATCAAATATATATTTACCTTCATCAGTAAATCTATTGAGAAGTTTATTTAACTTTAAACTATAGTTTTTAGAAACACCACAATCTTTATTTAAATGATAAAAATTATCTGTTTTAATAAATAAAGGATACTTTTCTTTTTCAATTGAAAAATCTAAAGCTTTATATTTTCTACTAGTAGTAGCTTTAACTTCTATAATATTTATCTCATCATTAGATTCGTTATATATATCTACAAAACATAAATATTTTATACCATTTAAACTAAAATCAAAACTTTCTTGTCTATAAGTATCACTAGAATAAATTGTTTCTCCACCAAAAAGTCTTTCTACTTCCTTACCAGCTGTTAATTCAACCTCCTTGTAATAGGGCATCATAGCATTAAGTTGAATATCTATTTTTTCTAATTTATCAATTTCTCCGTCTTCAGTTTCTTCAAACATTGAATTAATAAGTTCCTTAAATTCGCTACTTTCTTCTTCTTTTAAGTATTCTTCTATAGTCATATCACTAGTTAATTTTTCTTTATGAACTTCTTCTAAACTAGCATATCTCTTACATCTAGTATAATTTATAAATTCTGTTTTTGTAATTGCCACTTTACCACCTACTTCTTCTTAATTATATCATATTTTTTAATTAAACTATAAAGTTCCTTTAAAAACTTTGAACAATTATCTTTTTCTTCTAATAGAAAACACTTTGTTTTTGCTCTTGTGATGGCAACATAAAAAAGTCTTCTTTCTTCTGCAAAAGGGAAAGTATCACTGTTATCCAAGAGTAAATCAACAAATTTATCATCAATTATTTTACTTGGGAAACCCATACCTTTATCTTTATTATTTAAAACGAAAGTATAATCCCTTTCTAAACCTTTGGATTTATGTATTGTTAAAAATTCTATATCTAAGTCTACTCTTTTACCATATATTATTTCTATTTTGTTATTTCTATAGTTTATTAAAAATTCCTTATTACCTTTAATTAAATCTATATCAGTATTATATCTACCTAAAAAATATATAGTACTGTAATATGGCAGTGATCCAAGTTTTTCTTCTAGTTTATCTTTATCTATAATTTCAAGTGGAAATATGCTGTTGTCTATTCCTTTAATAATCTTTTTTATTTGATTTTTATTCTTCATTATAAATTCGCCACTTATTTTAGCTAAGAGATTAGGAAATCTATAGGTAGTAGTTATTTTATTTATTTTTGTTTTTCCAAAATACTTTTCAAATTCAGTTATTAAACTGATATCACTACCACTAAATCTATAAATACTTTGAAAATCATCTCCAACACAAAATAGTTTATAATCTTTTTGTTTTCTTAAAGCTATTAATAGATTATATCTAGACTTAGAAATATCTTGAAATTCATCTACTATTACATAATCATAGTTGTGAATATATTTGTTAGTATTAACTAAATATGTACTTAAATTTATCATATCATTAAAATCTATTAAATTATTATCTTTTAAATATTTATTATATTCTTCATATATTGGTTTAATTAAATAGATTATACTCTTATTATTTTCTTCTAAGTCTTCTAAACTTAAATCATTACTTTTAATTAATGAAATAATTGTATAAAAATAATCTGATAAATTAAAAATAACATTAGTATTTTTATTAAATATATTCCAAACTAAATTATAATTAATATTATTTAATTTAATATTCTTATTTTTTAGATATGAGATAAATTTGTTTAAATTGAATTCTTTTTCATACTTAATAAATAAATCATAATTAATAAGATAAAAATTATTATTAGTGTATTCATATATAATATTATTTAAATATAAGAAATAAGAAATAATAGTTTCTTCTTTATGTTTAAATACTTCATCTTTAATTCCTGTTTTAATATTTAAAGCGTTTATTAAATAATTGATTAAATTAATTAAATATTCTCCATTATTAATTAATTTATTTATAGAAGATATAATTATACTTCTCAAATCACCAGTAAATATTTTTACATCTTGATTAGTACCTTCTTTAATTATTTCTAAACCAAGTTTATGAAAGGTAGAAGCATTTATACTGATGTTTATTTCTTTTTCTATTCTTTCTTTCATTTCTTTAGCAGATAAATTAGTAAATGAAAGTACTAATATTTTACTAGGTAAAATATGTTCTTTATAAATTAGATATTTTATTTTGCCTACTATTGTAGTTGTTTTACCGCTTCCGGCTCCTGCTATTACTAAAGTGGAATTATCACTTGTTACAATAGAATTTATCTGCTCGTCATCTAATTCTCTATTTTCTACTTTACCTACTGTATTTCTAAATTCTTTTATTTTTTCATAATCAAATTTTTCCATAACTACTTGACTTCTCCTGTTAAATTAATACTTGAAATAGCAATATTATCATGATTAACATATCTAACTACAAATTCATTTACTTCTTTTGAAATTATAATTCCCATAGTACTATTTTAAGTAATAGTCTTTACTTCTTTATCTATGTAATTCATATATACCTTTATTTGCCCTATATCTTCTTTTCTAAATTCTCTTACTTTTA
>CAKOIJ010000007.1 GCA_934086775.1 uncultured Bacilli bacterium
TAATAACCCCCCCCCCAAGTACTTTATTTTGTACATATAGGTTGTTGTTTTTCATGTTTATCTCTCCTTTATTAAATATTATAATTGTTTCTTAAATAATCAAAACTATATATTCTACATGTTTTATTAGTATCTGTAATAATACATCCTGTACTATAAGATATTCCTTCACATGTAACATTTGCTGTACTTTCTTCTATATTATCTTTTTTAATATCTGATTTTTTCATATTAGCTTTAGCAAGTGTAAATAAAAATTTACCATTTGATACAGTTATTTTACTAACTGCACCATAACTATCTACTGTTACACTATATTTAATATCATTCCCTATATCTATATTAAGAGGATTATTTGAGTGGCAAAAACTTTTATTTGTATTGCCTTCTTCAGAATTATATAAATACGTGGTTGTAGCAGAGTTATAAATACTTATAACGTTGTCATAAAATAAATTCCTTTGTGCTTTCTTATAAGATGATGTTATAGAAGGCACGACTAAAAGCATAAGAGCGCCTATTAAAGCTATAACTGCTATTACTTCAATTAATGTAAAACCTTTTTTATTCATTTTCTTCTCCTTTTAACTTAACTAAAGTTACTCCATCATTAAAGTTATCAATTTTATAGGAAAGTATTCTTCTATCTTTTTTTAAATATTCGTGTATTTCCTTCTTAATGACTCCAGTACCTTTACCATGTACTATCATTATATCATACTTTTTTAACTTAATACAATCAGTAATTATCTCATTTACTTTAATAATTGCTTCCACTTTAGTCATTCCATGTAAGTCAACTTTTTCATAGTAATAAGTAAAAGGATCATTTATTCTTTTCATATATATTATGCACCTCATTTATATCAGGTAAATTATTAAAAGTATCATAGTTTTTAGTGCTTAAACTAGCAGAGATAGCAGCGATTTTCAAGCATTTTTCTAGAGGTAAATTTTCTGTTAAACCATATACAAAGCTAGAAGCAAAGATATCTTTTATATTAGTATTATTTTTCTTCATTACTTTTAAAGAACTCATTATTTTTATTTTGTCTTCTACTTTATATAAGTAACCTCTTTCTTCTAAAAAAATAATTACTTTTGAGTTATATATACTTTCTATATAATTTAAAACTTCTTTTAAAGTATCAGGTTTATTATAATCTATTCTTTTTTTAGAAGTAATTTCAGCAAATTCTTTAGAACTTATAATGTAATCAGATAATAAACACAATTTAGGAGTGTATTCATTATAATTATTTACTACTAATACTTTAGTGCCTTTAATATTTTTAATAGTGTTAATATTTATACTTTCATCCATAAGTATTAAGTCAAAATCAGTACTAATTTCTATATTATTCTTATTAGTTTCATTATTTATAATAATACTATTACTACTCTTATATTTATTAATAATTATACTTCTAGTACTCATTTTATTTTTTAAAGAAATGTTAGAAGTATTAATACCGAGTTTATTTAGTTTATTAATTAATTCTATATTATTTACTTCTGTACAAAGAGTAGTTTCTACTCCCCATTTATTGAGAAGTAAAGAGGAAAGTATAATCCCACCATAAGTACTAAAAGTACCCTTAGAATTAACTATACTATTTTCTTTTATGAATCCATCTAGTAAAAAAATACTATCTAAAAAAGTTTTACCTATAATTAACAATTTCATAATAACCCTTTCCTATTCTATTAATTATTATAACAAAATTATATATAATTTAAAAGTAAAATTTTAAAAATTAATTTAAACCGACCCTTCTGGGTCACGAAGTTTTTTCTAACTTTTTGATATATTTTATCTTGGTGAAGAATATGATAGAGGAAAAATTCTATGATTTTAATCCTGATATTAAAAAAGTAATAGCCTTAAATATTAGGAAGTATAGGAAATTAAAAGGACTAACTCAAGAACAACTTGCTCTTTATTCCGATCTGTCTTACGACTTTGTAAGAAGAATTGAAACATCTGGTGGAAAATGCGGTTTTTCAGTAAACACTCTTTATAAATTAGCAACCGTTTTAGAAGTTCCTTTAGATTTACTTATAGAAGAAGAAAAATAGCTTTTCAGCTATTTTTTATACTTTCTAAAAATTTTTTACTTTTTAAATAAAGCCCCGTATATTCTCTATAATATTCTTTTAGAAAATTATCTATTATATTAACAGTATTATTATTAATATTTAGTTTACTTATTTTACTAATATCAATATAATTATAAAGATTAAATATCTTAATAGTATTTTCATCTATTATTATTTCATTAGTTCTATGTAAAGAGCAAACAAAACCACCTTTGTTTAAACTTATAGTTTGAACACTTGTACTTCCACACACTGAACAACCATTTAAACATAGTCCTACTCCTAAATAATTTAAATATTTAATCTCTACTATATTGGTAATTATTTTTGGATCTAGATTATCCTCTATTTTAAGTAAAGCTTTTATAAATATATCATATATAGAATTATCATTATTTTCTTTATAAACATTCTTAGTTAAATCACCTAGATAAGACATATAACTAAACTTAATTATATCACTTTTAATATTCATAAAATAGTTAATTATATCCGCAGATATTAAGGTAGATAGTTTATTTTCTTTATAGTAAATATGAAAATTAGCATAGGTGAAATTATTGCTAACTACTCTTAGTTTACTTTTTTCTTTTAAAGAACCTTTAGAGATAACTCCAATTAAACCTTTATCTTTAGTAAGAATATTTAATATTTTGGAGTTTTCTCCATACTTAGTAGTTCCAACAACAATTCCTTCTATGCTAATAATTTCCATTTTATTTACCTTTCTTATAATTTAAATAATCTTCTATTTTACCACTTTCTTTAAATTTATTCCATAAATCTTTTTTCTTCATTTTTATCACCTATCATATATTGTGATAAAAAAACTTTTTTTATTCACTAAAATTCATTAAAACCAAGTTCATTTAAGTATTTTTCTTTATCTCTCCATTTTTTTAATGTTCTAACGTATAATTCAAGGTATACTTGCTTCTTTAATAAAACTTCCATATCCTTTCTGGCAAGCATTCCTATTTCTTTTAACATTAGACCTTTTTTACCTATGATAATTTTCTTTAAAGCTTCTCTATCTACTATAATATCAACATAAACATTAATGGTTTTATCATCTTCCGTTAAATCTGTTAGTATTGTATGTACTGAATGAGGAACTTCTTCATTAGTTAAATTAAGTACTTTTTCTCTAACTATTTCAGCAAGTCTTTTTTCTATTGGTTCACTAGTTTTTTCTTCCTTTGGATAGTATTTAACATCACAAGTTAAATATTTCTTTAATACCTCTATTAGTCTTTTAACATTATCTCCTGTTTCAGCACTTACTGGTACAATATCACTAAAAGGATATAAATCTTTAAGTTCATCTATTTTCTTTAATATTTCTTCATTAGATAGTTTGTCTATTTTATTAATAACTAAAATAACTGGTTTTTCTAATGATTTCATTTTATCTAAAACAAACATATCACCTTTACCTAGTTTTTCTTTAGCATCCATAACGAGTACTAAAGCATCAGCATCATATGTACTATAATAAGCTTGACTATTTAATTTATTGCCAAGTTTATTAAGTGGCTTACTTATACCAGGAGTATCTATAAATACTATCTGTGTGTCTTCTTCATTATAAATACCTTGTACTAAACTTCTTGTTGTTCCTTGTTTATCACTTATAATAGCTACTTTTTCACCTACGATTTTATTTAAAAGTGTACTTTTTCCCACATTTGGCCTACCTACTATACTTACAAAACCACTTCTCACTTCATTTGCTCCTTACTAAAATTTTTATTCATTATTTCATTAAATGTTAAAACTTCCATATCCCCTTTAGTATTCATTATATTAAAGAGAACATCTTTATCAAAAAATTCTAAGAATGTTTGCTTACATAAATTGCATGGATAAAATAATTTATCTGAATCAGTCATTAAATATAAACTAGAAAACTTTCTTTCTCCGTGAGAAATAGCACTGTTGATTGCATTTCTTTCAGCACATATAGTTCCTCCATAAGATGCGTTTTCTATATTTACTCCTTCATAGAAATTTCCATTTTTACTCTCTACAATACATGCAAAATGAACACCACTATAGGGAGCATAGCTATTTTTAATTAATTCTAAAAGTTTATCTCTCATTTATCTTTCTACTCCTAAACTACTTAATATTTCATCTTGAAGGCCAAACATTTCTTTCTCATCTTTTTCATTCATATGATCATATCCTAGTAAGTGAAGTAATCCGTGAACAAGTAAAAAACAAATTTCTCTTTCAAAAGAATGATTATAATCTTTTGCTTGAGAATGAGCTTTTTCTAAACTTATATATATTTCCCCTAAATCAGTTATATCACTTTTAATATTTTCATCATTATCCATAAATGCGAAACTAATGACATCTGTTTCTCTGTCTATATTTCTATAAGTCTTATTTATCTCATGAATATGTTTATTATCTGTAAGTACTATACTAATAAAAGAATTATTTACATTTAGTAATTCACTCACTTTACATATAACTTTATCAAGTAATTGTAAATTTACTTTCTCTTTAGTTAAATTAGTTAATTCATACTCCATAAATAGCCTCCGTTACATTTTAATTTTAACAAATTAATAATATTTTGTCTAGTGACTTATTCTAATTTATAACTATAAGGAAGAGGTCTTTAGTATCTCATTTAATATTGAATTCATTATATATATTTTTTCCTCTGGTATGTAGATATTATTATCTTTAATTTTTAATAAGCCATTTTTTAAAAGTGGTGTTATATTAAATTCATCTTGTATATTTGTTTTATATTTATTAAAGAAGTTAACTATATTTATACCTTCTAGTTTTCTTAAACCTAGAATTATCTCATTTTCCATGTCTTCTCTTTTAGAAAGAACGAGTTCATTAAATCTATAGTTTCCTTTTAAATAAGTATTAAAACTTCTTGTATTTTCATATCTAAGTTCACTTATAAAGCCATGGGCTCCAAGTCCAAAACCATAGTACTCATCGTTTTGCCAATAGTTTAAATTATGCTTACTTTGATATCCTTCTTTTGCAAAGTTACTTACTTCATAATGGTTATACCCATTCTTTTTTAATTCTTTTAAAATATATGAATACATTTTATAGTCTAAATCTTCTTCTATTGGTTTTACTTTATTATAGGATAATACTGTATTTTGCTCAATTATTAAGCTATATGTTGAAATATGAGAAACATTTAATTTTAATATTTCTTTTACATCTTTTTTCAAAGTATTAAAGTTTTCTATTGGAAGAGCAAACATTAAATCTACGTTTATATTAGTAAAGTAGTTTTTTGCTAAGTTTATATTTTTTATTATTTCACTTTTAGTATGTTTTCTATTTAAATATTTAAGATTAATTTCATTAAATGACTGCACACCTATACTAATTCTATTAACATTGTTAGTTTTAAGTAGGAGAAGTTTTTCTTCAGTTATATCATCTATGTTCATTTCAAATGTAAATTCTTCTAATAAAGAAGTATCAAATTTTTTAATTATTTCAAATAATTTTTTTAAATTATTTATACTTAAAACACTTGGGGTACCTCCTCCAATATAAAGAGTTCTTATTTTATCATTATCATAAAATTTGTCTATCTCTTTAGATAGTTCATTTAAGTACTCACTTGCATATACTTCTTCATGTAAGAATTTGCAAAAATCACAATAACTGCATATGCTTTTACAAAATGGAATATGGATATATACACTTCTCACAGCAATCACTCCTCATAATAATTATAACTTATATACCAATATTTTACAATTTTTTTATAAAATTTGCATTATTTTAATATTTTTGTTATTTTTTGCTTGATTTTATACATAAAATTTAGTAAAATGAAATAGGTCTTTACAAAAGACGGGCTTGTAGCTCAGTTGGTTAGAGCGTGCGTCTGATAAGCGCAAGGTCGATGGTTCAAGTCCATTCAGGCCCACCATTTAAATAATGGCCTGTTGGTGAAATGGTTAACACACACGCCTTTCACGCGTGCATTCACGGGTTCAAATCCCGTACAGGTCACCAATTAAAAATTTAAATCTCTTAGGTGAGATTTTTTTTATTATATAAAAAAATCAAACTAAGTTTGATTTAATTAGTACAACTACTATAACCAGTTGTTGTATATACTTCTGGACAAGTTAAATATGTTTTTGCTTCGTTATTGGTAAATTTTATACAAGCATTACACTCTTTTCCTTGATATGTGACTTTATCTATATAATTATTATTTATTAAAGTATCTAAATAAATATATCCATCATAAGTATTACTTGAATTCCTACTTATTGTTCCTGGACATGTATTTGTTCCAATTGGATTCTTACAGAAATCTTCTAAATAAATTAGAGCTGATGCTGATATTTCATTTTCTTGTACTTTCATCGCTTTTTTAGTACTTTTACCAAATACATCTGATATTCTAGGTACTATTAACATAGCTATTCCTCCAATTATAACTATTACGATTAATATTTCTACTAATGTGAAACCTTTTTTATTCATAAACACATCTCCTTACTATTTAAATATACCATAAAACTACTCTTCGTTCAATAAATTTTCCCATTTATTCATGTTAACATCTATTAATTTATTTAAGTTATCTATTTGTAATTCAATAAATTTTGATTTTTCGTAGTCCATATATACTTCTTCTTTTAATAAATCGTTATTTAACTCTTTTACTTTTTCTTCTAATCTATTTATTTCTTTTTCAATACTTTTGATTTCTTTAGATTTATCTTTTATTTTTTTATCTTTTTTTTCTTTTTTAGTTATAACTTCTTTTGTAGTTATGTTTTCTTTCCTATTTAAATATTCTTCATAACCAAAATTATAAATTGAAATATTATTTTCTTCTATAACTAGTAATCTGTTCACTACATTTTTTATTAAATATCTATCATGGCTTACTATTATTAAAGTGCCTTTATAATCCTTAAGTAATTTTTCAATTGTTTCTTTATTTAAAATATCTAAATGGTTAGTAGGTTCATCAAGTACAAGCAAATTAGGTTTTGAGTTTAATATTTTACATAGACTTACGCGTACTTTTTCGCCTCCTGATAAATCTTTTATTTTTTTAAATACATCATCATTTGAAAAATTAAAACTACCAAGTAAGGTTCTTATTTCGAGTGGTGACATAGTAGTAAATTCTTCTTTTATTTCATCATATATAGTATTTTCTAAATTTAAGTTCTCAAACTTTTGACTAAAATAAGATATAACAGTATTTTCTCCTTTGATTACTTTACCCGCTATTGGGTTTATTTCTCCCACTATTGTTTTTACTAGAGTACTTTTACCACTTCCATTTTTACCAATTATACCTAGTTTATCTCCTCTTTGAAGTTTTAAATCTATTTTAAAAAGTTCTTTATCATATCCAACACTTAAACCAATTAGTTTAAGTGTTTCTTTATAACTATTATTAACTGGATTAAAGTTTGTTTTAAATGTTTTATTACTCTCTTTTTTAGGTTTTTCTATTATATTCATTTTTTCTAACACTTTTACTCTTGCCATAGCCATTTTAGCTTTAGTAGGTTTATACTTAAATTTATTTATTAAATCATTTAATCTTTTTATTTCTTTTTGCTGATATATATAATCCTTCATATTTTTGTTATATTCTTCTTCTCTTTGTTTTATATATTTAGTATAATTTCCTTGATACCTTTTAAGTTCACCAAATTCTATACTGTATATTACATTACATATGTTATCTAAAAACATTCTATCATGACTTACTAATAAAATGCTTTTTTTATAATTTATTAAATAGTTTTCAAGCCACTCTAGTGCATCTATATCTAAGTGATTAGTGGGTTCATCAAGGACTAAAAGATCTGGTTTAGAAAGTAGTAATTTTAATAAAGATATTTTTGTTATTTCTCCACCGGAAAATTCTTTTAGTTTTTTATTATAACTTTCTTTAGTAAATCCAAATCTATTTAATGCAAGAGTATACTCTTTTATATAATTATATCCACCTAATAACTTATAATTATTTAGAAGTTCATTATATCTATTTAATAGTTTTTCTTCATAATTAATACTTAATTTATATTCTATATTATTTATTTCGTTTTCTATATTTATAATGTTATTATATACTTCTTTTATGTAATCTATTAATGTAGTTTCTTCTTCACTTTTATTTAAACTTTGCTTTATATAACCTATTTTAAAGTTATCTTTTTCTATTTGGAATTTATCATATCCATCAGTAAATTCTATTTCACCAATTATTGCTTTAAGTATTGATGTTTTACCAGTACCATTTCTACCTACTATGCCTATTTTTTCATTATTCTTTATGGTTAAATCTATATTTTCAAGGACTACATTACTCCCATATTCAATGCTTGCATTTTTAATTTTTAAGTACATAGTTACCAACTCCATACATTATATTTTACCATAAGTTTTATATTTTGTATTGACTTTCCTTTAAAAATAAGGTATTATTTAGTAGTCAGGCATTGATGGAGTGATACTCAAGTGGTTGAAGAGGCGCCCCTGCTAAGGGTGTAGGTCGGGAAACTGGCGCGAGAGTTCAAATCTCTCTCACTCCGCCATTAAGTTGATTAACCTATTATTAGGTTTTTTTATTTTAAAAGGAAACCTTATATTGGTTTCCTTTTCATTAGAGTACATTCTTAAATTTGCTAGCTTTATACTCTTTTTTATAGGGATATCTCCCTACAAAATTATTTTGTTCTAAATTATTTAATTTATACATACTTTTTAATATGGAGGCTTTATGAATAAAAATATTATTAAAAATTATGCTGAAAAATTAGAAGTAAAAGATGTTATTAAGTTTGGATTAAAAGAAGGTATATCTGTTAGTGAAGAAGAGGCTAATCTTTTTTTAGAAACAGTTAAAGATAATATTGATTATATTTTAGATGGTAATGGTTTAGAATTAATTGAAAGTAAAAAAGAAGAATTCAGTCTAGAAACTTACGAAAAGATATTAGAACTATTTAATAAATATAAAAAGTTTATTGGTTAATAAAATCAATAAACTTTTTATTTCTAATATTTTCTATTTCAAATTTATATGGTGCATATGAATTCTTTTCATTTCTATTTATCCATGGTGTTTCTAGTATTTTAGGTATATTATCTAATCTTTTATTATATATTACATTAATTAGTTTATCGAATCCAATAGTACCATAACCTAAATTAGCATGCCTATCTTTATGTGAACCTACTACATTATAACTATCATTTATGTGAATACATTTTATTTTATTTATACCTATTTTTAATTCAAACTCATCTAAAAATAAGTCTATATCTTTTAAGTCTATCCCTGAATCATTCATATGACAAGTATCTAAACACACGAATACTTTTTTCTTTATGTCTTCATCAAGTAAATCAATTATTTCCTTTAAATCATCTATACTTCTTCCAACCTCTGTTCCTTTACCGCTCATATATTCAAGTAAAAGATTTACTCCTTCGATATCTTTTAAAGCTATATTTAAACCAGTTGCTATATTTTTAATACCAGTTAATCTATCTAAAGTAGTATAGCTTCCAGGATGAAGCACTATATTTCTTATATCTAGTTCTATACATCTATTTAATTCTTCTTTTAAGAAATTAATATAAAATTCGTATTTAGATTGATCAGTATTATTAGCTAAATTTATTATAAAAGGAGCATGTACAATACATTTTGTTTTATCAAACCCTTTTTCTTCCATAAGTTTATGTGCTTTAAATGTTAACTCTTTATTAATGGGAAACCTAAGTGTACTTTGATTACTTCCTGTATAAAACATAAATATATTTGCATTGTAACTTATACTTTCTTCTACTACACCTAAAAGTCCTTTATCTTTTAGAAAACTTGTATGACTACCTATATATAACATTTTTTACCTCCATTGCACTAATTATAACAAATTTTTATTGACTAAACTAGTATTTTGTGGTAAATTATAAAGGAAGTTTAAGGAGGCAGAAAAAAGTGGCAAAAAATATATCTGATAGAAAAAATATGAGTGGTAATAATAGACCTTTTAGTTTAAAGGCTACTAAAAAAACTCAAAAAGTCAATTTACAAACTATTAAAGTAGATGGTAAAAAAGTAAGAATGACTGCTAAAGAAATTAGAAGTTTAGAAAAATAAAAAATCTTCAATTATTGAAGATTTTTTTTATTTTATACTCCCATACTAGAGGTTTCTGGAAGTGTTGAACCTCCATCTATTACAATTCCTTGTCCAGTTATATAAGAAGCTTCTGTGCTAGCTAAAAAGGCTGCCAGTTCTCCTACTTCTTTTGGGTCTCCTAATCTTTTCATTGGAATAGCATTTGCTATACTTTCAATTATAGCATCAGGATTTTCAGGGTCACTTTCTTGACTCATGTTTTTTACCATTGGAGTTAGTATATATCCTGGCATGATTGCATTTACTCGTATGTCATCTTTAGCAAGATCTGCTGCTAAACTTTTTGTAAATCCAAGAACTGCTGCTTTGCTTGTAGCATAAGCTACCTCTCCAGGGTCTGCCACCATTGGTCCAGTTACACTTGACATGTTTACAATGTTTCCTTTTGTTTCTTTTAAGTACTTTAAACAAGCCTTTGTAGTATTCCATACTCCATTTATATTTATTCCAAAGTGCTTGTTTCTTATCTCATCCGACATTTCTTCGAATGAACTTAATATACATACACCAGCGTTGTTTACTAAGATATCTAGTTTGCCAAATTCTTCTATTCCTTTATTAATAACTTCGGTTACTTCTTCCTTATCTCTTATATCTACTATAAATGGAAGAATATTTTCACTTTTCATAGTTAATACTTCATCATCATAGTCAAGTACAATTACTTTAGCACCATATTTAGTAAAAGTATCTACTATTCCTCTTCCTATTCCTTTAAAACCGCCTGTTACTAATGCTACTTTACCTTCTAATTTCATCTAAGTTCCCTCCTATAAATATTTTACTAAATATTTTAATATATTTCTATATAAGTATTATTAACTTTACACTTTTTTTTATTCTATAAGTATCTATTTTGTATAATAACTTTATCAAAATATTTATTACAATTATATTCATAAAAATACTTTTTCCTTACAAGTTTTTCATTAAATATTTTGAATGTTCTTTTACACTTATATTGCTTTAATATTTTACCTTTTCTTCTATGTACAGAATATTTTAAATTATTTTAAAAGATGTTTGCATATGCAAACATCTTTAATCATAACCAGAACTTTCTAATAATAGAATTATTTATTACAGTCTGTACATGCGTTAGATTTAACTGTATTAAATGCTTTTTCTAGTCTGGTTTTTAAACCTTCTAAATCTTCATTAGCCCAGTATTCTTCAGGGTCTTTATAACCTTTAGTATCTTTTGCTGTTTCATAGTCAGCTATAACTACTTTACCATTTTTAATTACTACTACTAAAGGCACATATACTCTTGGATTACCTTCTTCATCATTAGGCAAATAGTCTTTTAATAATTTAATAGTAGTTTGGTATTCTTCCGTATTATTACTTCTGTCCTCTAAAACGTTAGAATAATATACTTTATCTATACCAACTTTTTTAGCTATTTCATCAATATATCCAACATACCCTTGACACCATGGACATTCAGGAAAACCTAAATAAACTACACCTGTACCTTTTTCAAGCATTTTATTTACCTCTTTCAAGCTTCTATAAGTAAATACATTATCACTTGATAGTTTAGTATATTCTTTAGCAAATTTTTCTCCATCAGTTATTTCTTTATCTTTTTTAAAGAATATAAAGTATGAAGAAATTATTAATATAACTAAAATGACTACTCCTAATAAGATTAAAATATTTTTCTTTTTCATAATTTTTACCTCCATGATAATATTAACATATCGATTAAAAAAAGTAACTAAACTTTTGGTTTAGTTACTACAACTTTCATTTATATTTAGTGGTATCTTATATTTAGTTGTTTTATCTCCTTTAGTAGCATTTATTTCTATATATAAACTATCACTATTATAATTTTTACAAGTTTTAGAAAAATCTTCTAAATCAAATTCTATCTTTTTTAAATAATCTTCTAAAGTAACATTTCCTTTAAAGTCATATTTACAAGTATCAAGTACTTTCAAAGTACCTTTGTTATCTTCATAAAGTTTACATTCAATACTTTCATATAATTCATTTTCTTTTCCACAGTAAGTTATATTAGATAGATGTAAATGACTTTTGTTATTGTCATATACTAGTGATCCATAGATATTAAAATCATCACAGTTAGAAGTAACACTCTTATAATTAAAACTATTATTAGTGAAATGAATAATTAATATGACAATAGTAGTAAATAAAATTATAATTATAGAGGTAATATATAACTTATTTAATTTATTATTTTTATCTATTTCTCCAGATAGAATACTATCTAGTGAAATGTTATTATCTTTACAAATATCTTTCAAAATAGAAACATCTGGTAAACACTTACCATTTTCCCATTTACTAACTGCTTGATAAGTTACTCCGTATATATTAGCAAATTCATTTTGAGTTAAACCTTTTTTAATTCTCAAATCTTTTATTAGATTTCCTATTTTTATAGGATCCATATAAACCACCTACTTATTAAAAACTTTATAAACAAGTATAGTATTAAAACACATTAGAACTATACCTATTACAAAATGAAGAGTATTAAAAGGGAAACTAAATACTTCGTAAAGTACACTTACAACACTTGATAAAACAAATCCTAATATTGCATAATAAGTTTCTCTCTTATAATGTTTTAAACACCATTCTATTATTTTGGATATAAAGATTATACCAATAAATACACCTAATATAAAAATAATCATTAAAATTATATTTGATTCTAAATTCTTAAATGATGTAATATCATTAACTAAATTAAGAACTGGTTCATAATAACCGAGAAGCATTAGTGTGAAAGAACCACTTATACCAGGCACGACCATAGTAATCGCGGATATTATACCTACTAGGAATAGTAAACTATATTCTTTAAAATTCATATTAGTAAAAGTTACTATATTAGAACTTTTATGGAATATTAACATTATTAGTACTAATACAATTCCTACTAACATTAAACTAAAATCTTTAAGTTTAGGAGGAGTTTCTACATTCTTACAAAGTGAGGGGATACCTCCAATTATCATTCCTAAAAATATTAATATTGTTAGTATTGGTGCTTTTTCTAAACCAAAATCAATAAGTTTAGCAAATATAGCAACTGAAAACACTACTCCAAGTCCAATTGGAAATAAATACATAGAATATTTTTTAAAGTTTTTAATTCCTTTATAAAAGTTACTTGCTGCCTCTATTAATTCTTCATATATTCCGAGTAAAACTGCAAGCGTTCCACCACTTACACCTGGTATTATAAATGCTATACCAAGAACAATACCTTTAATAAATAAAACTAATTTTTCTTTCATACTTTTCTCCTTTCAAAATATCTTATAAACATTATAAGTGATAAAGTTCCTAGTAAATAGCCAGCAATAACATCACTTACAAAATGTACACCCAAATAAATTCTAGAGCATCCTATTAATATTATTAACAAAGTTAAAAATATATTTATAGCTATTTTAATATTTTTATTAATATCACTTTTATTAATAAAATAAATGATAAGACCATATAAAAGTACACTACAAGTGGTATGCCCGCTTGGGAAACTATAATCACCTGGTATAGTTACTAAACCTCTAAGTGGTCTTTCTCTTTTAATTATGTTTTTTATTAAAAAAGATAAAAACCATGTTACTAACAAAGGGATAGATAAGTTATAAAATAATTTTTTATTAATAAAAATTATTATTATAAATAGTATTAAATAAAAATATACACTACCTAAAAAAGTAATAACTTTAAAAGTGTTAGTAACTAATGATTTATTAACAAAATTTATTAATTTATCATGTAAATATGTATCAAATGTTGATAAATCATTAATTAAATATGTTTTTACTAATATGAATGTTAATAATATTAATAAAAGTATAATTAAATAATATTTATTTATTTTAATAAATTCTTTCATAGGACACCTACATAAATAATGTTAATATCATAAGAACAATTCCTAGTAATAAGGCAATATTTCTAGTTTTCTTATCTTTAGATTCTTTTAGTAATGGTAAAAACTCAAATAAAGCTATATAAACTATCATACCAAAAGTTAAAGATAAGAAACTACCTAGTACTAAATTATTTAATAGAAATTGATTAAATCTATATAAAATTAATGTTCCAAACAAGTATGAACTACCTATTAAAATAATATACAAAACTGTTTTACTCTTTCCATAGAGTCTATCAAATGTACTAGATAAAGTAAATCCTAGTGGTATATTATGAAGACATATGCCCAAAGATAATATGACTGCAGTTTCTACACTACTTAAAGCAGCAGTATAAAGAGTCATTCCTTCTATGAAGTTATGAAGTACAAGTACAGCACATGTTATTAATGAAATGTGTTTATAATGGGTCTCTTCGTTCTTTTCTTTATGGTGTCCTCCAATTACATCGGTTGCAATAATTAAACCAAAACCCAAAATACTAAATGAAATAGTAAATACAGTTGCTTTAAATGTACCAGCACTTTCACTAAAGTATTCAAATGCTTCTGGTACTAAATGGAATAAACCTAAAAGTATTAAAACAATAAAACCTAAAGATACACTAAATGTTGTGACTTTACTGTTATTTTTAGTAGAAAAAACTATTAAAGAACCTATTAATAAGGATAATATACTAATTATACTAAGTACTAAACATGCAAATAATTCCATAAATCCTCCTATATATCCATATACTTTCTAAATGAAGGTAAATCTCCTTCTTTAATACCACTTATACTCGGTTTTACCTGAAATATACCAGGATATTCATTACCTTCTACTACAATTATTTTATCATCTAGAATAACTAAATCCCACCCCACGTACCTAATAGAAGGTACTACTAAACTAATTTTTTCTATAAACTCTTTTACTTTATCATAGTTAGGAACTTCAAATCCCACTATGTTTTCGTTAGTACTAGGATGTTTATAAAATATTCTTCCTTTTTCATCAATAGCGGGTACATATACTTTACCTTTTTCATTAATAAATGTATACATACCTCCACTACTAAAGTTATCTACATTACCATTATTACCTATTCTTAATATTGCTTTCAAGATATGTGCTTTACCATTGTCATCTAAAAAGCTGATTATCCTTAATGTATTTACACTTCCACTATATAGTTTATTTAAATCTCTGTGTTGGTGAATATACTCTTCAAGAATGTACTCTTCTTTTTTCATAATACTGTTATATACTTTTAAAGTATTATATTCATTCTTAAGTTTGAATTTATCTATACTTATTATTTCTATTCCCTTACCACCACAGTTACTAGCTTGTTTGCAAACTATTTTATCTTTATTACTAATAAATTCTTTAAACTCTTTAAAAGATGCTTCTCTTAAATCAATAAAATCTCTTCCTAAGAAACTTTTAAATAATTTATTAAATTCTCCTTTGTCTTCTAAGTAGTGCCAATCTTCTTTTTTGTTATATTTTTTAACAATGTCATTATTATATTTACCAGTTAAATAAGTTTTTCTTTCTTTATTATTTAATAGATAAAATTCAAATTCAAAGTAATCCATATATCCACTTCCATATAAAAGAGCACATCTTGCCATGTCAAATAGTATATAGAATGTACTTTTATCTATTTTTTTGCCTATCATTTTAGCATGATTAACATATTCTTTAAATCTCATATTTTTAATTTTTTTAAATAAATATTTTATTTTCATAATTAACCTCTGTAGAATTTATTATAATAAAAATATGATAAAAAGTAAATAATTTAGAAGAAAAATTCACATAATGGTATAATAATTGCATCTGATGTTAAATAAAGAAAAATTAAAATCTTTAGAAAGAATTGTTACAATGTATTTAGATTACGCAGAGGATCAAACTAAAAGACATATTCCTATGGCAATGGAAGACTGAATGAATATTAAATAATATTATCTTTTATTCTAAAAAACGAGAAAATCTAACAACTATGAAAGATAAAATGAATAAATTATATAAAATGCTTAAAGAAAAAATAGATATTTTTTAATACCTATTTTAGCATGTTTTTTAAATACATTCCTGTATAACTTTCTTTACATTTTACAACTTCTTCTGGAGTACCTGTAGTTACTACTCTTCCACCATTATCTCCACCCTCTGGGCCTAAATCAATTATATAATCTGCTACTTTTATGATATCTAAATTGTGTTCAATTACAATTACTGTGTCTCCATTATCTACTATTCTATTTAATATAACTAGTAGTTTTTTTATGTCATCTATATGAAGACCTGTAGAAGGTTCATCTAATATGAATACACTTTTACCAGTAGGTTTTTTTTGAAGTTCTTTTGCTAGTTTAACACGGCAAGCTTCTCCACCTGATAGAGTAGTTGCATTTTGTCCGAGTCTTACATAACCTAGTCCTACATCATGCATAGTATCTAGTATTCTTTTTACTTTAGGTACATTTTCAAATATTTCTAAAGCTTCATCTACTCTTAAATTTAGTACTTCTGCAATATTTAAACCCTTAAATTTAATTTTTAATGTTTCATTATTATATTTATTCCCATGACAAACATCACAAGGAACATAGACATCGGGTAAGAAGTGCATTTCTATTTTTTTTACACCATCGCCTTCACAGGCTTCACATCTTCCACCTTTTACATTAAAACTAAATCTGCTTTTAGTATATCCTCTCATTTTAGCTTCTTTAGTTTCTGTAAATACGTCTCTTATTAAATCAAATAATCCTACATATGTTGCTGGGTTACTTCTAGGCGTTCTTCCTATTGGGTCTTGACTTATATAAACAACTTTATCTACATCCTCTATTCCATCAATACTTTTAAAATTACCCGGTACTTCTTTAGATTTATA
Source organism: uncultured Bacilli bacterium (assembly GCA_934086775.1). Classification (GTDB taxonomy): domain Bacteria; phylum Bacillota_I; class Bacilli_A; order RF39; family UBA660; genus CAG-628. The sequence continues at coordinate 17,123 of CAKOIJ010000007.1, forward strand.
AACGTAGTTAGATAATTTTTTATATAGTATTTCATTAACTAAACTTGATTTACCACTTCCACTTACACCAGTAACACAAGTGAATGTACCTTTAGGAAATTTAACTGTTATATTTTTTAAGTTGTGTTCCTTAGCACCTTTGACTGTAATAAATTTTCCATTACCCTTTCTTCTTTGTTTAGGAACTTCTATTTTTAGTTTACCACTTAAATATTTACCTGTTAAAGATTTCTCATTATTCATAACATCTAGTGGAGTACCTTTAGCAACTACATACCCTCCATTATCTCCAGCACCCGGTCCTATATCAATTAGATAATCACTTGCTAGCATTGTATCAATATCATGTTCAACTACTATTAATGTGTTTCCTAAATCTCTCATTTCTTTTAAACTTTTAATTAGTTTATCATTATCTCTTTGGTGAAGACCAATACTAGGTTCATCAAGAACATAAAGAATACCACTTAATTTACTTCCTATTTGAGTAGCAAGTCTTATTCTTTGACTTTCACCACCACTTAAACTAGAAGCACTTCTAGAAAGTGTTAAATATTCAAGACCTACATCTTCTAAAAAATGTAATCTTTCTTTAATTTCTTTAAGTATTAAGAACGATATTTCTTCTTCAGTTTTAGTAAGTTTAATATTATCAAAAAAGATAATTAAATCTTTTATACTCATATCAGTTATATCTGTTATATTTTTACCATTTATTAAAACATGTAGCATCTTTTCGGATAGTCTTTTACCATGACATACTTCACAATTGCTTTCTTTCATGTAAGTTTCTATCCATGTTCTTATACTAGAACTATTAGTTTCCATATATCTTCTTTCCAAATTAGATATAATTCCTTCAAAGTAGTCATAACTTTTAAGTATACTTCCACTTCTAGTTTTTACTTTAAAATCTATTTTGTCTTTAGAACCATAAAATATAGTATCAAATTCTTCTTTAGTAAAATCTTTTACTTTTTTATTTATATCTATATTATAAAAGTTACAAACACTATCAAGTTTTTTAAAATATATACTTAAAGTTTCTCCACTTTGAAAAGATTTAACTGCGCCTTCAGGTATAGAAAGATTTCTATCTGGTACCAATAAATCTTCATCTATTTTAAGTTTAACACCTAAACCTTTACATTCAGGGCAAGCACCATATGGACTGTTAAAAGAAAACATTCTTGGTTCTAGTTCTTCTAAACTAAAGTCACAGTCTGGACAGGCATAGTTTTCACTAAAGAGAACTTCTTTATCTCCCACTATGTTTATGAGCACTTTACCACTTGCCATTTTGCATGAAAGTTCTACTGCTTCAAATAATCTACTTCTAGATTTTTCATTTAATTTAAGTCTATCTACTATTAGTTCAATAGTATGTTTATTGTTTTTAACAAGTTCTATATTTTCGCTTAAATCTCTATTTTCTCCATCTACTCTTACCCTAGAATATCCGTCTTTTCTTAAGTCTTCTAACAAATCTTTATGAGTACCTTTTTCTCCTCTTACGATTGGGCTCATTATCTCAAGTTTAGTTCCTTCTTCATATTCCATTATCTTATTAACCATTTCTTCAATAGATTGACTTTTAATAGGTTTTTTATGTTTAGGACAGTATGGAATTCCAATACGTGAAAATAGAAGTCTTAGATAATCATATATTTCAGTTACAGTTCCTACGGTACTTCTAGGATTCTTATTTGTGGATTTTTGATCTATACAGATAGCAGGGCTTAATCCATCAATTGAATCTACTTCAGGTTTATTAGAATTACCTAAAAATTGACGTGCATAAGCACTTAAACTTTCAACATATCTTCTTTGACCTTCTGCATATATAGTATCAAATGCTAAACTAGATTTACCACTTCCACTTACTCCAGTCATTACAACTAATTTATTCTTTGGAATTTCTATATCTATGTTCTTTAAATTATTTTCTCTTGCGCCTTTTATAACAATTTTATCCATAGTAATTACCTCACTTTTAATATTTACTTTATATACTTTTTTATACAAGATATATTATACTAATGTTTTTGTTAATGTCAATAAAAAGAAAACACATAATTTAATTAATATTTACTTTATATAGATTTCAACATATTAAAACCTACTTTAAAAGTAGGTTAACATGTATAAGGTTTTCTTCCGCTAACGTTGGCTACCCAGCAGCCGCTTATTCCGACAGATGAACTCTTACATCTAGTGGATTCAGCAGAACTAGTTTTACCACTAGGGCAATAAGTAACCAGGTTTTGTAACCGTGCATGTATTATTTGATGTAACATTATTTACTGTTAATATACTTCCACTTAATGTTCCACCTGTACAGCTAACAGTTGGGTTACTAGAAGAGTAACCAAAATTTGGACTTACTCCTGTAAATGAAGTGTTAGAACCATGTTCTATAGTCTTAGAAGAACTACCACTTCCATTAACAACAGTTAAATTAACAGTATATTTTTGTTTTTGTAAAGTAACAGAACATGTTTCTTTTTTAGTTATATTACTTATTGTTAGTTTATTATTATTTATAGTACCTCCAGTACAAGTAGTACTTGCTCCACTTAATATATATCCGGTACTTGGAGTAATTATAAATTCTTTAGTACAGCCATGTTCTGCGATTACACTACTTGGCGCAGTACTTCCTACAGTAGCATTAATTGTTACTGTATAATTATTCTTTTTAAAAGAAAAGCAAAAAAAGGTTAGAAATTTCTAACCTTTTAATCAAATTCAACTTATAAGATCTTCAGTTTAAAGATTTTCTTTATAATAAGACAATGAAGCCCTACCATTCGCTGCGTTTATTCCACTGTTATTTTTAACGGAAATTGCTCCTGAAACTATTGAATTTGACCCACCATTACCAGAATTATAAGATATAGTTCTTTCATTGTAACTATATTCTAGACATTCTCCTGGTGACCAGCTGTTACAAGTAGTACTGTAACTTTTACAATAAGCGCAGTAGTATCTATTACCTGTACCACTATTATAACAAGAGTTTGGTGAATCACATCTACTTGAACCGCAGGTTGCATTACCCCAAGAAGAACAAGATTTAGAATAACTATTACAAGTTGATTCACCTCTTCTGATGCATGAACCTCTTGTGTAGTAAGTGTAGTTATATCCACTTCCTCCTCCCCCACCATTTGTTCCGCTTGCCCCGGCTCCACCATTAGTTCCACTGCCACTTGAACTTGCAGCAGCTCCACCAGAAGCATTTCCATTGCCACCAGCAGTACCAGATGCGCCTCCACCGCCTCCAGCAGCAACTATTAGGTTTGTTCCACCTCTTTTTATGGTCGTTGATCCACCGCCGTTATATAAACCACTTCCTCCACCATTGTAGCCGTTTGTTCCACCAGTATTAATAACTAACGTCTCCCCTTTATTTAATTTTACATATGCTGAAACTTCTCCGCCTTTCCCTCCTGAACCAGATCCTTGTGCTCCATATGCAGTTAGTAAGTAATAACCGGTGTAAGGAACAGTATAACTCTGGTTTGAAGCTTGATAAGCAAATGATGCTGTCTCAGCCCCATAAGTTATTGTGCAAGTTGTATTGCTAGATAATCTGGTTATTGTAAATGAATTATTTCCATTGTATGTTAAAGTGTGGTTAGTACAACTATAACTTTTAAGTGCCATATTGGCATTTGGCGATGTTGTAAATGAGCCATTTTTTCCAGCATTAAATACTACTGGAGAAATAGCAGAACCATTTGTAACATTTATATAAGCCATATACCTATCTGCCGGGAATGTTACTGTACATGTTTGTGAATTTGTTATATTTCTAATAGTAAGTGTACTTCCTGAAAGTGTTCCATTTATGCAATTAATACTTACACCATTACTTGTATAACCAGAATTTGGACTTACTCCTGTAAATGAAGTGTTAGAACCATGTTCTACAGTCTTAGAAGAACTACCACTTCCATTAACAACAGTTAAATTAACAGTATATTTTTGTTTTTGTAAAGTAACAGAACATGTTTCATTTTTAGTTATATTACTTATTGTTAGTTTATTATTATTTATAGTACCTCCAGTACAAGTAGTACTTGCTCCACTTAGTATATATCCGGTACTTGGAGTAATTATAAATTCTTTAGTACTGCCATGTTCTGCGATTACACTACTTGGTGCAATACTTCCTCCAGTTATATTAACAGCTACTGTATAATTATTCTTTTTAAAAGATATATTACATGTTTTATCACTTCTTATATTCTTAATAGTTAAAACGTTTTCTTTTAAACTAAATTCTGTGTTATTATTACATGCATAGTTTAAATCATTTAAGTTATATCCTGTATTAGGTGTTAATGTCACAACTAAATCTTTAGAATTTATTACATACGAGTTAGATGGACTAGCACTTCCTCCAACAGTATTTATTTTTACATTCCATCTTATATAATCAATAACTACTTTACATTTTTGATCTTTATTTATTTTATTTATTACTACTACTTTATCACTAAATGAACTATTTGCTCCTCCATTACAAGTAACACTTTTTATTTCTTTATTTTCTTCAAAGTCTACTCCAAATGTTACCTTAGTATATCCATATTTATATGTTTCACTAGATGTTCCACCTACTACTTCTATATCTATTCTATGTGTCTTACCTTTGTTATCTAATTCATAGTTATTTTCTATTTCTCCTTTTTCATTTAAAAATGATATTACACAAGAGTCACCATCTAATTTTTTATTTGTATAAGGGTTAACTAAGTCTCTACTAAGTAAACTTTCATTTTGAAGGGTATATAACTTTAAACACTTTTCATCTGTTTTACCATTAAGTAAGTCTATAGCATAACCTTCATTCATACTTAAGTATACATCTGCTGCTGTTTCTACTTTAGTATAAAGTTCTTTTAAAGCTTTATCTTTGCTTTTATTCTGAATTTCATTTATACCAAATATTCCTCCAATAGTTAAACTTACTAAAATAACTAAAACTACCATAATTTCAATTAAAGTAAAGCCTTTCTTATTCATATATCTCTTCTCCTAGTATAATTATATATTATTTTTAAAAGAAAAGCAAAAAAAAGTTAGAAATATTCTAACTTTTTAATTATATTATTTAGCTTCTATAATTAGTTTGATAGCAGTTCTTTCTTCTCCATCAATATTAATATCAGAAAAAGCAGGAATACAATATAGATTTTTCCCCGTAGGTGCAACATAACCTCTTGCTATTGCGATTGCCTTTACTCCTTGGTTTAATGCTCCCGCGCCTATAGCCTGCATTTCAACTGAGTCATTTGACTCTCTAAATAAATTTGCTAGTGCTCCTGCTACTTTTTGTGGTGCACTTTTACTAGATACTTTTATTATATCCATTATTATTTCCCCCCTAGTTAAATATATTTTAGTAAAAAGAAAAAAGAACAATAAAAGTTTGTAAACTTTTATTGCCTTTAAACAACTACATATGGGTCAACATAAGTACCTGAACCGGTAACTGTTGTTGTAGCTCTAAGGGCCATTACTGGAGAATAAGCATGTGCATTATATACATAGTTGTTCACTTATTATACAACCCCTTATATTCTCTAAGCAATTTTCTTCCATTTGATCCTTCCAATTAAAAACTTATTACTTACATAGATAAAGTGTAAGGGTTATTTGGTGTACCTGAACCGGTTATTGCATATACCGAAGATTTAATCGAGATAACAGGGCGAACACCTGCTTCTCGGTAAACACCATCACAATTATACAATTGTCCAAGCCAAGGCATTGCACTAACGACGCAAAACACCGATGGATTATTGTTATTTGCATAGTTAGGAGTTAAAAGATACCACATTTTATTTACAATCGCTTCATTTGCACTATTGAAATGGTACCAAGCCGATGCATTATTAACTGCAAATGCACCACCAGCATATGCTATTTCATCTGCAGTCATTAGTGCTATCGGATATGTTAATTTAGCATAAGAATTGCTTCCACTAAATGCATCATACTGATTATCACAATCATACGTTGGAGTTTTATTTGTATATATCCTATAATATCCAGTAAAATAGAATATAGCAGAAGTTGTACCATAATAGTTTCGTGGTGCTAAAGTTCTATCATTACAATATACTGCTGTTGTACTTATGTAGTTAGTATAATTAGTTAAATTTGTTCTATACCAATTATCTATAACATTTTTTATTGTACTACTATTGGCATTAATTCTTGCATTAGCCAAGGTTGAGTCTGAATTTCCATACATATATCCTACATATTTAGGACTATCAGTTAAAGTGTTAAATGCTGTATTCGAATTAATAAAACCGTTAGTTGTATCATGACTTGTCCCTGAATATAACATTCTTACACTTCCATCAGCATTAGTTCTTATTATTCTCCAGTAATATCCAGCAAACTTTACCCAGTTATTTGTAGTATTTCCCGCATAATAATAAACTGTTGTACTTGAAGTATTGTGTACATTCTTCTCTGTTGCTGTATACAACGTTCCTGATGTGGTACTGGTAAATACAGAACTAAAATCCGTTCTTGTTTCTCTGCCAGGATTATCAGCAAGAATCTGATTATACAATGTTAGATTCTTTTTTAAGGTAATACTACACGATTTAGCGTTTGTTATATTACTTATTGTATAAGTACTTCCTGATAAAGTACCCCCACAACTATTGCCACTTAATTCTAGTCTATAGCCGTTGCTAGGTGTTATTATAAAACTTGCATTATTACCATGTTGAACTGTTACAGAAGTTACATTACTGCTTCCGTTTGTAACATTTAAAGTGACTTTATAACTCTTTTTTGTATACGTAACAGTACAGTTTTGACTTTGTGATATATTTCCTATATACAGCTTAACTCCCTGCATAAGCGATACTTGAGTAGCGCCACCTGTACATGAAACTCCACTATATGCATATCCAACATTTGGACTTAATGTAATTATAGCGTATTTTCCATGCTCTACGATTTGAGAAGTTGGCGATACTGTACCATAACTATTATTATTAGCAACTACATTAATTGTATATTTATTTAGTGTAGCACTGAGAGTTTTACTTACTGCACTTGCTCCCATAGTACCAGTGCACGGACTACTTGATGTACAAGTACTCATTGTATATCCAGTACTAGAAGCACCATAGTAGTAATATGTACTATTATAATTTACATCCAAATTTATAGAAGTATTAGTAGTACTTTCATAACTATTTACTCCATTTACTTTATAATATATGGCATTTACTCCTGTACCTTTTCTTAATGTTAATGTATATTTATTAAGAACTGCAGATAAAGCATCGCTTTTTCCTTTTTCATTCATAATGCCACTACAAGGATCACTTTCAGTACATTTGTTTAATGTATATCCAGTACTAGGAACTGCATAATAGTAGTAAGTACTTCCATATTTAACTTTTACATTTACATTACTTGTAGTAGATATATAATTTCCATCACCTATTTTATAGTATATTGTACTTATCCCTGTACCTTTCGCTATTACTAAAGAAAAATAATCTAGTTTTAAATTTAAAGTACAATTCATATTACTTGTAACATTATTTATAGTTAATTTATTACCACTTATACTTCCGCATGTACTAGAAGCACCTGTAAGAGTATATCCAGTATTTGGAGTAATAGTAAATTCTTTAGAACTACCATGTTTAACAGATGTGTTTTCAGGACTAATAGTAGCTCCATTAGCAGTAAATTTAACTATATAATAATTATCTTTAAAATTAACTGTACATTTTATATCTTTAGTTATATTATTTATAGTTAAAATGTCATTATTTAAACTATAATCATCATGACCAGTACATGTGTAATCATTTTCAGTTAAATTATTTAAGTTATAACCAGCATTTGGAACTAATTTAACTTCATGATTAGTACCATTAATTACCTGTGAATTAGATGGAATAGCACTTCCACCTTGAGTTTCTACAAGTATATTCCATCTAATATAATCAATAACTACTTTACATTTTTGATCTTTATTTATTTTATTTATTACTACTACTTTATCACTAAATGAACTATTTGCTCCTCCATTACAAGTAACACTTTTTATTTCTTTATTTTCTTCAAAGTCTACTCCAAATGTTACCTTAGTATATCCATATTTATATGTTTCACTAGATGTTCCACCTACTACTTCTATATCTATTCTATGTGTCTTACCTTTGTTATCTAATTCATAGTTATTTTCTATTTCTCCTTTTTCATTTAAAAATGATATTACACAAGAGTCACCATCTAATTTTTTATTTGTATAAGGGTTAACTAAGTCTCTACTAAGTAAACTTTCATTTTGAAGGGTATATAACTTTAAACACTTTTCATCTGTTTTACCATTAAGTAAGTCTATAGCATAACCTTCATTCATACTTAAGTATACATCTGCTGCTGTTTCTACTTTAGTATAAAGTTCTTTTAAAGCTTTATCTTTGCTTTTATTCTGAATTTCATTTATACCAAATATTCCTCCAATAGTTAAACTTACTAAAATAACTAAAACTACCATAATTTCAATTAAAGTAAAGCCTTTCTTATTCATGTGTCTCTTCTCCTAGTATAATTATATATTATTTTTAAAAGAAAAGCAAAATAAAAAAGACCTAATTTGTTTTTTTAGGTCTTCCAGGTTTTCTCTTTACACTAGTTTCTTTTACATTAACTTTTTTAGTAGTTGTTTTCTTTTTTGGTGTAGTTTTTTTCTTAGTTGTAGTTTCTTCTTTTATTTCTTCAAGTTCATTATTACTAGCAATTAATTTATTTAATATTTTATTCCATTTATCTTCTGTAACAATTATTTCAATTATATTTTCAAATAATAGGATTATGCCTAAACTTGTGAAGTAGTAGCCATAAAGTAAAGTTTGTACGGATACTTCATTAAATAGGTTGTAAGATGTTAGCATACCTAAAAAGCCAATTAATATAGTTCCCATAAATTTAACTATCCACATAAAATTATTTTCATTTTTTAAAGTATATATTTTATATATTCTATTAGATACTATCATAATACTATATATAGTAAATCCTAAACCTAGAATCATTTTATAATCATCAGTTTTAAAAACAAACATGAAAGTTGCAGTTATAACGTTTATTAAAGACATAAGAAGTACTTCATAATCTCCTTCTTTTCTTTTAACAAAGTAAACTATGATACTAAAAAATGAAAATATATAAAATAATATACTAGCATAAAGTACAATGTCTACTAAACCAAAACTTTTAAATATAGTAGTTATAACTCCAATAAAAATAATTAATACAGAAAGTATTACTTGAGCTATTAAAGATATATCCATGTTCTTAAGTGATTTTCTCACACCTAGCCACCTCTATTCTAAAATAATTTTACAAAATTTTTTGAATAAAGTCAATATAAAAGAAGAGTATTACACTCTTCTAACTGTTATATGTGATTTTATAGGTTTTTGAGGATTTTATAATTTTATTACGACTTTTCTTCTTATACTTATCACTTCTCCTTTCATGATATAAGTATACATTACTTAAGTGATAAATTTGTGATGGATTTATGAAAACTATATGTTAATATCAAAATAAAATTTACTTCCTTTTTCTTTATTACTAATAACTCCATAATTAAAGCCGTGTTTAATTAGAATATCTTTAACTATGGATAGTCCTAATCCTGTTCCAACTTTATTTCTTTTATGATTTTTTTCGTTTTTATAATATTTATCCCATATTAAATCTATTTCATTTTTATCAATACCTTTACCAGTATCAATAACATAAACTCTTAAATATTTTTTATTATTAACAAGTTCTATAGTAATCTTTTTATCCTCTCCAGTGTAGTTGATAGCATTACTAATTAAATTATATATAACTTGCTCTATTTTTTGCTTATCTGCATTTATAATATAATCTTTACTAGAATCAAATATAAAGGAATAACCTTCTTCTTTTAAATAATCAAATCTTCTAACAATAGTTTCTATAAGAGTTGTTAAATTAAATTTTTCTTTACTTAAAATATCTATATTTTTTTCACTTTTTGAAAGAGATAAAATATCATTAACAAGTAAATTGAGTCTCTCTGTTTCTTCTATAATAACATTTAAGTTTTCTTCTCTTTTTTCTTTATTATCAGAGTTTAAATCTCTTGCCATTTCAGAGTATGCTTTAATCATCGTAAGAGGTGTTTTTAAGTCATGACTTACATTAGCAAGTAAATCTTTCCTAGTTTCTTCTATTTTTGATAATTCTTTTTTTGTTTTGTTAAGTGTTATAGATAATTCTTTTATTTCATTTATATTTGAATTTTCATCAAAAGGTGTTACTAAGTCTCCTTTGGACATTTTAGCCACTTCTCTATTTAGTTTATCTATTGGTAAAGAGATATGTTTACTTATAAAATATGCAATTATAAATGATGAAATGTATATTGCAATAGAAATATAAATAAGTTCTTCTCTTATAATAGAAATGGCAGGATCTGTCGGTTCTAAACTAACATTTATAAATGCATACGCATCATTATCAAGTTTAATTGCGCTTACAAGTGTTTTATTATTTAAAAGAGGATTTACTATTTGATATGTTTCTTTATCTTCATCACTATTAATAAAATTAACTCTGTAGTCCATATTTAGTGTATTATCGTTATCTATTATGCACCCTCTTCTTTGTGCATTCGAAGTATAAACTATTTTATTATCTTTAATTATTTCTATACAAGCATTATTATTATATGATAATTTATCATAACTACTAATATCTTTACTATTTTTATAATAATATTTAGTTTTCAAAGCTAATTTTGATAGTTCACTACTAGTTCTACTTTCATAATATTTATCAAAAAACATTACTTGTAATAGCCAAAGTAATAGAATTAATAATGTAGAAAAAATAGCTAAATAAAACCATATTTGTGATTTTAAAGATCTATTCTTCAGTTTCATATTTATAACCTACTTCTCTTACTGTTTTAATTAAATCTCTATATTTACCCAAACTCTTTCTTAACATTTTAACATGTGTATCTACAGTTCTATCATCTCCATAATAGTCATAGTCCCAAACATTACTTAAGAGTTGCTCTCTAGATAAAGCCACTTTTTTATTCTTAATAAAGTAAAGTAAAAGTTCATATTCTTTAGGAGTTAAACTTACTTCTTTTCCTTCAATCATAACTTTTCTCCCAAGATAATCTACTTCTAAATCTTTATATGTATATACATCAGTACTATTATTTCTTTTTAAATGTGCTTTTACTCTTGCTACTAATTCTTTTGGACTAAATGGTTTAGTTACATAGTCGTCCACTCCTAAATTAAAACCACTTAGTTTATCTTCTTCCTCTTTTCTAGCAGAAAGCATTATAACTGGAATTGTTAACGATTTTCTTATTTCTTTTAAACATTCATACCCATCCATTTTGGGCATCATAATATCAAGAATAATTAAATCCACTTTATTTTCGCTAAGTACTCTTAATGCATCAAAACCGTTTTCTGCTTCAAGTACCTCATACTTTTCATTAAGTAAATATTCTTTTATAACATTTCTAATTAATTTTTCATCATCTACTACTAATATTTTCATAATAATTCCCTCCTTATTTAATTATAAAGCAAAAAAGTGTAAGATTTGTGAAATTTACACTTTATTTTAAACCAACTCTTTCTCTCATAAGTTCATATTTTTCTTTAGCTAATTTAGTTGTAACTTCTAAGCCTTTATTTAATACATCTTCAAGTAATTTACTTCCTAATAATTCTTTATATTTTTCTTGTATTTCAGCTATTTTATTAGAAGTAACTTCTCCAACATATGTTTTGAAATTACCATAACCAGCATTTTCAAATTCTTCTGTTAAGTCTTCTATTGTTCTTCCAGTCATAACAGATGCAATGTTTAAAAGATTAGAAATACCAGGTTTATTTTCTTCATCAAAATAAACTTTGTTATCACTGTCAGTAGTTGCTCCTTTTACTTTTTTAATAATCTCTTCTTTTGTATCAAATAAAGAAATAACTCCACTAGGATTATCTTCGCTTTTACTCATTTTTTTATCTGGATTTTTTAAATCTTTTATTTTAGTACCAACCTTAGGTATTATAGCCTTAGGAATTTTAAAGGTTTCTCCATATACTTTGTTGAATCTTTCAGCTATGTCTCTAGCAAGTTCCACATGTTGTTTTTGATCTATTCCAACAGGAACATAATCCGCGTCACAGTATAAAATATCAGCAGCCATTAATATAGGATAAGTTAAAAGTCCAATTGAGAAGTTTTCTTTTCCTTTACTTTTTTCTTTAAACTGTATCATTCTACTTGCTTCTCCGTAATAAGTATTACATTCAAGTATCCATGAAATAGCTGGCACATAAACATTTTCTGACTGAATATATACAATCATTTTACTAGGATCAACCCCACATGCTATATACATTGCTACAAATTTCTTTACTCTTTCTCTTAAAAGTACTGGGTCTTGATGTACTGTCAAAGCATGTAAATCAGCTACAAATAAAAATATATCGTTTTCAGGATCTTTTTGGAAATCTATTAACGGTTTAATACCGCCAATATAGTTGCCAAGTGTTAAGTCTCCAGTTGGTTTAAGTCCTGTTAATAATCTTTTCATATCATCACTTCCATATTAGTATTTTACAGCAAACAAAAACAAAAGTCTACTATTAACCTTTGTTTTTTGAATTTTTTAACTATTATTACCATGAAGTTTCTTTTATTCATACCATATTTTACTTATGTTTAAACTTGTACTTTCAGGCATTGGGCTTGGAAGTTTTAACTCTGCAAGAAGAGGAAGTTTAAAACCTGTTCCAAATATAAGTGCTGTCCCCGAATTTAAAGTTTTTAATTTTTCTAAAGCTTCTTCTGTAACATTTGTACTAATACTTTTAACTATTTCAAAGTCTTTTGGGTGGAATATTCTAAATACAATAAAGTTTGAGCATTGACTTAATGAAGTACTAGATAGTTCACTAGGTCTTTGGGTAATGAATGTTAAAAGGGTTCCATACTTTCTACCTTCTTTTGTAATTCTATCAAAGATATTATATCCAATAATATTTATATCATTATCATTTTGTACATATCTATGTGCTTCTTCTAAGATAATATTTATAGGAAAAGAACCTCTAACTTTTAGTTTAGTTGTATAACTAAATAAAAGTTTAGATATAAGTTTAGTTAGTATTTTTGCAAACCTATCATCTACATGGCTCAAATTAATATCAATTAGCTGTACTTTCTTACCTTGACTATTAAATAAATGTTTAATGTATTCTTCTTTATCCATGAAATTACTAACTTCAAAAACATTTTTATAATCACTATTAATAATACTTTGAAGTCTCGTTTTTAAAATATTGTTTTTAGAATAAGTCACAGCGTCGTTAAGAATGCCTTCACTAATTAAAGCAAATTCTAAAGCATAATATAAATCATTTAAGGAATAAGTATAGTCATAATTAACCATAACTTCTTCTAATGAGATTTTTTCAAATTGTTTTAAAAACTCCATTATTAAAAGAATTGCATTAATTTTACCATGTTCATCTATTAATAAACATTGTTTTAATGTTCTATCATACCCAGGTTGTTTAATAATTGAATCTAAATTTAAGTTTTCTGTATTATAATGGCTTAAAACAGCGATTATCTGATCTCTCATTTGACTCCCACTTTTACCTGAAGATAATATATCAAGTAAACATTTCGCTATTATATCATTTTTATATTCTTTAGCTTTTTCATCTTTGCTTGTAAATATATAAACAAGTTTTAAAGTTTTTTCAAGTACAGGGATTTGCTCTCCATCACTTACAGATAAAAGAATAGCTAAATCATCTACCCCTAAGTAATTAGGAGGAATTTTAATCATTTCTTCGTCTGCATTTTCTATTTTAGTTGTATATTTTTTAAAACCAAGACCCACTTCATTCATATTATTAAAAGCATTTCTATATTCCCCATATGCATCAAAGATAACAAAGTGACTGTTTACTGGTTTTATAGAACTTTCTATAAATAGATTTTGAAGTAATCTTGTGACTCCACACGATTTACCACTTCCAGTGTTACCTATAATGGCTGAGTGATTAGCAAAAAAATTATTTAAATTTAATTTAATGTTAAAACCTTTATATATAGGAGAGTTACCAATTACAATAGAGTTATTATTTTCATTTTGTTCACCTATTATAGTACTAAGTTCTCCTACGGATATAAGTCTTGGAGTTTTACTTGGCTTTTTAACTACTCCTGGAAAAAATATATTATTTTTTATTTCTCCAACTAATAATACATCAATTAATTCATTATTAATCTTAATTATTTCTCCAACTACTTTTCTAATTTCCTCATCGAAAACAACATGTGTATTCATAAGTTCACTATGAGTAATTTTAGATAAGTTTTCCACTTTACATATTGTACCATCAATAGATAAAATTTTACCAAACATACAAAGCCAACTCCTTATTCTTTATATAATATATCATATTTTTAATTATTTTTAAAGTACCTCTTGACTAAACCCCATAATTTATGATATTATTTTGTTGTCATGGCGATGTAGCTCAACTGGCTAGAGCGCACGGTTCATACCCGTGAGGTTGAGGGTTCGATTCCCCCCGTCGCTACCAATATGAGTAATAATAGATAGAAATATCTATTTTTTTTATACATTTTAATCTTATTTGACATATCAATACCATTGTATTACTATTTTTATCAATAATATGGTATAAT
>CAKOIJ010000008.1 GCA_934086775.1 uncultured Bacilli bacterium
ACATGAAAAACTAGAGTTATTAGTTGTTAGTAATAACCCCCCCCCCAAGTACTTTATTTTGTACATATAGGTTGTTGTTTTTCATGTTTATCTCCTTTATTATTTGTAGTTTCCTACGATAAAATAATACCACAAAAAGAATAGTATTACAAGATTTAATTTTTTGTGATTTTTGTGATACTAATTTATACCGATTTTTTAAATTAATATGTCTCTTAAAAATTTATTATTTTTTGTTTTATTTTTGTACTGATTTTAATATATTCGTATGTTATATTTAGTTCATGAGTATTACCTAGTGGTTAGGTGTTCTCCTCAACCCATATTTTAATTATTATTTTTAATTCTTAATTTATGTGAAGGAGGTGACGTCCAATGGGAAGGAATAATAATGAGTTACTTAGTAACTTTAATTATCATTTTAGTTTTAATAATAAAACTACTTATGATATAGTTCATAAGTTTTTCAAAAGGGGTCAATAAAAAACGAACACCAAATCAACTTGATCTGGTGTTCATCAGCACTTAATTGGACTGAGTGAATACCTAACGAGCTAAGCTAGGTAATACTCATTTTATTTGTCCTTTAATATTATATATCGTTTTGACAATATAATTATAACAAATTATATTTTATTTTTCAAGTACTTTATATTGTATAATGCATTAAGTATCCTCTTTTTTAATATCTAATATATCATATAAATACTTCTTACCATTATAAGCATTTCTTATTAGTAAAACTGCACTATAAATAGTTTCTTCTTTATCTTTCAAAGAAAATCTAATTTTATATCTATAAAAGCCATATTTAGCATCATAAGTATGTTTATCTTTCTTAATATTTATTATTTCTTTATCTTTGCCTAAAAGAATTAATTCTTTTAAATAATTTGAAAGAATACATTTAACTTTCTTTAATTCTTTAGAAAGCTTTCTAGTATTTTTAGAATATATATATTCATTACTAACTTTATTATCAATTAAAACATTATAAGAACTTTCTAAGTTCTTATAAATTTTATTTTTTTGACTTCCAATTATTTTCTTTGCTTTTTTTTGACTATTATAAATATCTAAATTATTAAAATCATTATCTATTATTTGTAGTCTATTAGTACTTCCATCAGAATTATATACTTCTTTACTTTCTTCTAAAGATAAATTAAGTAAACTAACTTCAAGGATATTTACTAAATACTTAATAGTTCCTTTTCCTTTTCTTTGAATTTAGTTTCTACTAAATCATTATATTTATCTATTAATTTTTGAACTACATCTAGACTTCTCTTTTCCTCATCTTCTGACAATTCACTTTTCTTAATAGAGTTATTAAAATCTTGTCTTACATTTCTTAAAGCTATTCTTGCTTCTTCAGCCATATCTTTAACTTGTTTAACATAGTTCTTTCTTGTTTCTTCTGTTAACTCAGGAATAGTTAAGAATATTACTTCTCCATTGTTATTAGGAGCCATTCCTAGTTCAGCAGCATATATAGCTTTTTCTATTTCTTTAAGTAAGCTCTTATCAAAAGGTTTAATCATTAATTGCCTAGCTTCTGGTACACTTACTGTTGCAACAGCGCTTATTGGAGTTGGCACTCCATAATATTCTACCATTACTCCATTTAAAATATTAGGGTTTGCTCTTCCTGCTCTTACAGTAGTAAATCTAACCTCTAAGTTTTCAATTACTTTTTCCATCCTTACTTTTACATCATTTTCATTAAACATTTCATTCACCTATTTAAATATATCATAAACTTTATTTTGGGTCAATATAAAACCAGAATAACTTCTGGTTAAAAATCTCTATTTCTTAAAAATGGTGGTAAATCGTCATCATCATCTAAAGTTTCAACTTTTTCAATTGGTTTATCATAAGATTTATAAAGCGGATCACTTTCATCTTCAAAACCAGTAGCAATAACTGTAACGATTGCTTCATCACTAAGTGCCTCATTTACTACAGCACCAAATATAATATTAATATCAGTGTTAGCAGCAGCACGTATAACTTCGGCAGCATCTTCGGCTTCAAATAGTGTTAAACTATTTCCTCCAGTTATATTAATAATACAGTCAGTTGCTCCATTAATTGTAGTTTCAAGAAGTGGACTACTTACTGCTTGTTTAGCAGCTTCAATAGCGCGGTTTTCTCCAAAACCCACACCAATACCAATAAGTGCTTGTCCTCTATTTTCCATGATTGCTTTTACATCAGCAAAATCTAGGTTAACTAATCCAGGCACACTTATTAAATCACTTATAGATTGAACTCCAAGACGTAAAACATTATCTACTTCTTTAAATGCATCCATCATAGGTGTAGATTTATCAATAATATCCCTTAATCTATCATTTGGTATAACTACAAATGTATCTACATGTTTTTTAAGTTCATCAAGTCCCAAAAGAGCATGATCCATTCTCTTCTTTCCTTCAAACTTAAATGGTTTAGTTACTATAGCAACTGTAAGAGCACCAAGTCCTTGTGCTATTTCAGCTATAACTGGTGCAGCTCCTGTACCAGTTCCTCCTCCTAATCCACAAGTAACAAATACCATATCAGCGCCTCTTAAAGCATCTTCAATTTCATTTCTACTTTCAAGTGCAGCTTCTCTACCAACTTCAGGATCAGCTCCTGCACCTAAACCATCAGTAATTGATGCACCTATTTGAAGCTTAGTTTCAGCTTTTGAAGTATTTAAAACTTGTAAATCAGTGTTAGCAACAATAAATTCAACACCTTTAAGCCCTGATTCTATCATCCTATTAACGGCATTACATCCGCCTCCACCAACACCTATAACCTTTATTTTTGCTATTTGTAGCATTTCTAACGAACCTTGCATATTTTAACCTCCTAATTATCAAAAAAGTAACTATAAACTTTTCCGAGTAAACTACTTTCATTTATTTTTTTCTTATCACTAAATAGCCCGCTTTGTTCTTCTTCACTTATAGTAGTAGCAAATTTATTTCTAAACTTAAGTTTCTCATGATAAACTTTAATTGCTCCTAAACCAGTACTATAGATATTATTTCTACACCCTAGTTCCTCTACTTTACTTGGCACTCTATTTTTACCAAAGATTTCTTTGAAAACACTTCCAAAGCCATCCATCTCACTAGTGCCTCCTGTAACTATTATATAACTAATTTCCTCTTTTGTTAAGAAATTTATTTGTTTTTTTGAAAGTTCTAGTATTTCTCTTATCCTAGAATAAACAATATCACTTACTTCATATTGATTAATCTTAATTCTTTCATTACTTTTTGTAATAGTTTCAACGATTTCACTAGTACTTGCTTTATCCCTACTCGCAAGAGCAAATTTTTCTTTAATCTTCTTGCTTTCTTCTAAATTAATATCATAAATATAACTAATATCCCTGTCTATATTTCTAGAACCTATATCAATTACCTCAGTACTAACTAATATATTTTCTTTTATAATACTTACCTCTGTCTTATTCGAACCAATATTTATAACTGCTGTACACTTATCATTATTTTCTTCGTTTCTAAATTCATAATAATCACATAAACCACCAAATACTAAATCAACTACTTTAACATCCATCTTTTCAAGTAAATCTATTGTTAAATAAATATTCTTTTTAGGAATTAAACCTAAAAGTGAATTAACTGATAACTTATACGCTTCCATTCCTTTAGGATCCTTAACCGAAGTAGCTTCATTAATAATAAATTCTTTAGGAGTAACACTCACAAGTTCTAAGTTAGGACTAACCCTGTTAAATACACTTGCTTGAAGTGCTTTAGTAATATCATCTCCATCAACAAGATTATTCTCCCTATCAATAGTAGTATAACCTTCACTTTTAACAAAAGATGCAAAGTATGAAGGTACAACTAATACTACTCTAGTTAATTTAATACCAAGAATACCCTGTACTTTCTTAAATGCTTCTTTAATAGAAGCATAAGCTTCCTCTTCATTAACTATAATTCCTTTTTTAATCCCTTTGCTCTCTATCTTCGAGCACGCCAAAACAAATAACTTCCCTCTGTAGAATTCTCCAACAATAAGTTTAATGTTAGAAGAACCAATATCTAAACTAGCTATTATTTGCTTCATATTACACTCTCCATATTTTTTGTTCTAAACTAATTATAACAAATATTTAATAAAAAGTAAAAACAAATACATTATTTTTTATTACATTTTTTATAAAACTTACAAATTTCTTTAAAAGGACAATCTGTACATAAAGGATTTCTACTAATACATTTATACCTACCAAATAAAACTAATCTATTATGTAGTCCATCCATATCATACTTACTAAATCTATTTGTTATCTTCTTTTCTACTTCTAGTGGTCCATCACTTTCTTTAGCAAGTCCTAATCTTTTACTTACTCTTAATACATGAGTATCAACTGCTATTACCTTCTCACCAAATAAATTAGCAAGCACAACATTTGTAGTTTTTCTTCCAACTCCAGGAAAACTTTCCAAAATATTTCTATCACTTGGAAAATATCCTAGTTTTAATAAAGAAGAAACAATCCCTTTAAAATTTTTAGCTTTAGTCTTATACATTCCAATACTTTTAATCATATTTTCTATTTCTTTAACACTTAAAGTATTAAGTTTCTCTAAACTATCATATTTATTATATATCTCACTTGTAACTAAGTTTACTCTTTTATCAGTTGTCTGAGCACTTAACATAGTACTTAAAAGTAGTTCATAATCTTTATTATATATAAGTTCACATTTAGGACTAGGGAACAATATTTTTAATCCTTCTAAAATAATCTCTTCCTTAGTCACTACTATCTTCCAGCCAGTCATAATCAAAAAGTTCTTTATACTCTTCTTTAGGCTTTTCTCCTTTCTTAGTCCACTCATAAAGTATTTTATCAATATATCTTAAATTACTAACACCATTTATAACAGCTTCTCTTAATGCATTTAAAATCATTGATTCATCTATACCTAGAGTTATCCACCTATTAATTGTTTCATACTCAATTGGACTTAAACTCCTACCAAATTCACTTTCAAATTTAGAATAAATATCAGTATTAATTTCTTTTTCTTCTTTTGAATTCATAATTAACTTATCATAAAAAATATCAAGACTAATACTCTCACTTACTTTACCATTTTCTTTAACTACTTTAACTTCGATTAAACCCTTAGTAATAAGATTACTATATGTATTAAGTATATCTTCTTCACTAAAATTTAAGGCATTCTTTACTTTATCTAAATCAAGCGCTTTTTCTTCATTAATAAAATAGATAAGTAAAAGTAACTCATTAGTACTCAAATCAAGGCTTTTAACACCTTTTAAAACATTACTATTAATTAAATAATTTTTTTCCTTATAAATTAACCTAATATCATTCATAACTCTTTAACCTTTCTATAATACTTTCTTTATCATTTTTTAATTTTCCAGTCACTATCTCCTTCTCTAACTTATGAAGAATATTTCCCAGTTCTTTACCAGGTTTAATATTTAAAAGAGATAAAACTTCTTCACTTTTAATATTAATCTCTATTATACTATTTATTGGTAAATTAGTATACATTAAATTTATTTTTTCTAACGGAATATTTAAAACTAAAGCAGCACTAGAACTTATAAAAAGTCCATACTTATAAACATCATAAATATTAATACTTCCCTTTTTAATTAACTTCTTAACAATTTTAATTTGTTCTTTTTCTACCCTTGTAAAAGGTAAACTATTAAACTCAAGCTGAGCATAATTAGAAATTAAATTATCTACTGGGTTAAAACTAGTTATTTTAATACCCAAATGCTCCTCTAAATTATAATCTTTAACAAAGTTAATAAATCGAGTGCATTTTTTAGACTTAAATAACTTATCAAACTCCTCTTTCTTTTTATTACTACTAATTAATTCAAAATCTTTCTTATTTTGTTTTATATAATTAACTATACTCTTATCAAGATTCATCTCAAACACAGACATAAATCTAAGACCTCTTAAAAGTCTTGAAGGATCCTCTTTAAACAAGATTTTAGCATCCTTTACTGGTTTAATAATATTATTTTTAATATCCTTAATCCCACCCATTATATCAATTATATTATATTCTCTGTCCATCACTATTGTATTCATAGTAAAATCTCTTCTTTTTAAATCTTCTTCTAAACTATCAGTATATTCTATTTTATTAGGTTTACCATTTTTATAAGATATTTCTCTTCTAAAGGTAGTTATATCCACTATATTATTATTAACATTTAACTTAACAGAACCATACTCATTATTAACTATTTTAACATTAAAAAGTTTGCTAACTTCCTTCGGAGTAGCATTAGTTATAATATCAACATCTAAACTCGTACTTTTAATTAAATAATCCCTAACACATCCTCCTACAAAATAAGCTTTAAAACCATTATCATTTAGTACTTTTAATATATTTAAATAATTCTTGTTCATAATTTCCTAGAGTGACAAAAAAAAAGTCAAAAAAGACTTTTTAATTTAAAGCATCTTTAAGTTTGCTTCCAGCCTTAAAACTAGCAACAGTTTTAGCAGCTATTTTAAGTGGTTTTTTAGTTAAAGGATTAATTCCTTCTCTAGCAGCTCTTTTTTTAGCACTAAAAGTACCAAATCCTACTAAAGTAACTTTACCTTCTTTCTTTAAACCAGTTTGAATTCCTTCTAAAGTTGCTTCAAGACTTCTTGTAGCATCAGCTTTAGAAAGCCCAGCCTTAGCTGCTATAAATTCTACTAATTCAGTTTTAGTCATCTCATTACCTCCATAATTTATATTTTTAAGCATACTATGCTTACATCTTCATTTTACTATAAAATAACAATTTTGCAAATGTTTTTTTAATATTTTTTATATTTTTTTCACTTTTAGTATTTTCTATTGTACAAAAAACATATTTTTTTTATTTCTATGTATATTTCTTTTAAGAAATCATATAGTTAAGTGAATATAAAAGGAGTGAAAAAAATGGATAAAAAAGAAATACTAGAAAGCATTTCTAAAAAAGGTAATGGTGAAATTTACCTTGGTGTAGTCGGAGCAGTTAGAACTGGAAAGAGTTCATTTATAAAAAAAGTTATAGAAACTCTAGTTGTACCAAACGTAGAAGATGAAAACGAAAGAAAAAGATGTTTAGATGAAATTCCACAGACATCTAATGGTAAACAGATAATGACAGTAGAGCCAAAATTCGTACCTTCTAGTGGCGCTAATATTAAAATTGAAGAAATGACTACTAACATTAAACTAATAGACTGTGTTGGTTTTGTAACACCAGATGCAAAAGGTTATACAGATGAAGAAGGTCATGAAAGAATGATAAAAACACCTTGGTTTACAGAAGACTTACCATTTGTAGAAGCTGCAAGTATTGGTACTGAAAAAGTAATTAAAGACCATAGTACAATTGGAATTGTTGTAACAACAGATGGTTCTATTCTTGAGATGGATAGGGACAACTATGTAAATGCTGAAGAAAAAGTTATTAATGAACTCAAAACTATTAATAAACCATTTATAGTAATAATGAATAGTGTTCATCCAAATAGTGAAAGCACAAGAATACTTTCAAATGAATTAAAAGAAAAATATAATGTACCAGTTATTCCAGTAAGTATTCCAGATATGACAGAAAAAGAAATAATTAATATATTAAAAGAAGCACTTTACGAATTTCCAGTAGAAGACATAGAAGTAAAAATACCTGACTGGGTAGATGTTCTTGATATGAATAATCCTATTAAAAACACTTTCATAAATGCAATGAAACAAAGTGTAACAAGTGTAGATAAATTAAGAGATATAGAAAATATCAATTTAAATTTTGAAGAAAATGACATCATAAGTAATGCATATATATCAAACTTAAATACCAATACTGGAGAAGTAACAATTAATTTAGAAGCACCCGAAGAATTATTTAATACAGTTTTAAAGGAAACTATGGGTAAAGAAATAACAAGTAAAGCGGATTTATTAAGAATATTTAAAGACTTTAGTGAAGGTAAAAGTGAATATGAAAGTGTTAAAACAGCTTTAAAACAAGTTTATTCAACAGGTTATGGAATTGTCTATCCAAGACTAGAAGATATGAAATTAGATTCCCCAGAAATAATTAAACAATCTGGTAGATATGGAGTTAAATTAAAAGCAATAGGTAGTTCTATACACATGATTAAAGTAGATGTTGAAAGTACATTTGAACCAATAATAGGAACAGAAATGCAAAGCAAAGAACTAATAGATAACTTAATGAAAGATGGTAATAATGAAAATATTTGGAAAAGCGAAATTTTTGGTAGAAGTTTAGAAGTAATCGTACAAGAAGGAATTCAAGCTAAATTAAATTTAATACCAGACAGTGTAAGATATAAACTTGCTAGTACTGTAACTAAAATTGTAAATAAAGGAAGTAATAATTTAATTGCTATTGTTTTATAGCAATTTTTACTCTAATAAAAAACTTAACAATTTAGTTAAGTTTTATTTTTTTTTAAAGATTTTTTCAAATACTGTATTAGCTCTATCTACATCAATTGGTTTCGTTAAATATCCATCATATGGTTCTGGATCATAAACGTCTTCCAAGTCTTCTGCACTACAAACTACAACTGGAATATCGCTAAAAGTTCTAATTTCTTTAAAAAGTTTTTTACCACTCATATCACATTTATAAAGATTGTTAGTAATTATTAAATCATACTTATCTTGATTTTCCTTAAATTCTTTTAAAACATCAGAACTATAATCAACAAGTGTTACATCATGTCCCATATTTCTAAGAATTTTAGCATTTATAATAGCCATTTCAGTATTATAACAACCTAAAAGAATTCTCAATTTCATTTTTCCTCTCCCTTTCGACCAAAATATTTACTACTCACTTATTATAACCCCTCTTTATATATAAAGTCTATACAATTTTTAAAAGTTATGTGGTAAAAGTATATAAATTGAATATTTTATATCTTTTTGTGCATACTGGTACTGACTGACTACATTATTTTCAATAGATTTATGAGAAAATGAAAACGGTGAATATTATGGCTTATGAATACAAAGAATTTGATTTTAATAAAGACATCAAAAAAATAGTAGCTTTAAATATAAGAAAATATAGAAAACTAAAAGGTTATACTCAAGAAGATCTTGCACTTTATTCAGATAGAAGTTTTGAATTTATTAGAAGAATAGAAAGCGAACAAGGTAAAAGAGGTTTTTCAGTAGAAACTTTATGGAGAATAGCAACTGTACTTGAAATACCAATGGATTATCTTTTTAAAGATGATGTTTTAAATGAAAAATAAAATAGTGATACTATTTTATTTTTTTAACATTTAACAATTTGTACTAAATCTACTTCCACAGGAGTTTCTTGTCCAAATAAATCTATTAAAACATTTAATTTTTCATTTTCTAAATCAATAGACTGAACTTTACCAAACATACCAGTAAATGGTCCATCAACTATTTTAACTGAATCTCCTTCATTTAAATCAGTTTCAATATCTAACCTACTAATTCCTTCATTTACTAAGATTTTATCTATTTCTTGAGGCGATAAAGGAATAGGCTTTGCACCTTTACCACTCGAACCAATAAATCCTGTTACTCCTGGAGTATTTCTAACTGCATACCAAGCTTCATCACTCATTATCATTTCAACTAAAACATAACCAGGAAACATTTTTTTTGTTTTTTCTTTTTTTACTCCATCTTTAATTTCAACTTCAGTAGTTTCAGGTACAATAACTCTAAAAATGTTATTTTCCATACCCATGGAATCTTTTCTCATAAGTAAATTCTCTTTAACTTTACTTTCATGTCCAGAATAAGTATTAACAACATACCATAATTTTTGATTATCCATATTAGCTCACTAATCCTTTCAAGAATGTAAATAATACATCAAGTAAATAAAAATATAATCCAAAGAATGCCATTAAAGTAAGAACCATAACAGAATACTTAACCATATCCTTACCACTAGGCCATCTCACCATTTTTCTCTCTTTATCTACTCCTTTAAAAAATGATTTAATTTTCATTAAATAACCTCCATTTTGTTTTATAAAAAAAACACTTTCGTGTTCAATAACTTAAATATACTACAAAACTAAATAAAATTCAAGTATTTTAAGTATTTTTTTATTTAACTTGTACATTTTTAAACATTTTCCTAAATTTATTTATCTTATAATTACTATAATTAAAAGCATTTTCCTTATTAATTATAATATCTTCTACATGATAATTTTCCTTTATATTTTTTAATTTTTTAAGAAGTAATTTATCATCAACATCACCCTCTAAATCTACATATAAATTATTATTTTGATACACCATATTCATTTTAATCACCTACTAATATTTTAATCCATTATTTATTTTAAAACATTAAATTCGACAAAACTAGATATATATTTCTTTACAAACGATTTACTAATATATATTTTATTTTAATTAAATATGTTTTATAATATAAATAGGTGATATTTATGAGATTGATTTTATCAATATTTATATGTAAGATAGCTTCATTTTTAAGTAAACTTTTAGGTAAAGAAGGAAGTGTTATTGGAGGATACTTTGCTCTTAAAATTTATCCTGATGTTTTATCTAAAATTAAAATGCCAAAATACGTTATTGGAATTACTGGATCTAGTGGAAAAGGAAGTACTACTGAATTAGTTGCTAAAATTTTAAAAGAAAATAACTATAAAATTATATATAATAAAAATGGTAGTAATGTTCTTAATGCAATAGCTTCTTTAATACTTAATAATACTAAAAGAGGAAAATTAAACTGTGATTGTTTACTTATGGAAATGGATGAAAGATATATGGAGGATTCTTTAAAATACTTTAGTTTAACTCATTTAGTTATTACTAATATTACAAGGGACCAACCACCAAGAAATGCTCATCCAGAATTTATTCAAAGTGTTATTAAAAGAAGTATTAAGAATAAAACCACATTAATTATAAACGCAGATGATCCACTAGTTAAAGGTCTAACTCTTAATTATAAAGGAAAACTAATTACATATGGCCTTGACAAAACATCTTATAGTATAAAAAGTAAACTTAATAATATTGATGCTGCTTATTGTCCAATATGTAATAGTAAGCTTAAATATAAATATTATTTATATGGTCATATTGGAAGTTATAAGTGTCCAAAATGTGATTTTGAAAGAGGTAAAATTGATTATTTAGCACACAACATTAACGTAATAAAAGGTTATACTTATATTAATAAAGTTAAAGTTCATCTTCCATCTAATTTTTTATACACAGTTTATTTTGTAACTGCTTCATATGCTCTTTTAACTGAAATAGGAATTAAAAGTGAGAATATTACTAAAGTAACGAACGATGAAAGTTTTATTCCAAAAAGACTTAATGTTTATAATTTTTACAATAGAACTTGGCAAATGCTTGCTAGTAAGAATGAAAATAATTTAAGTTATAAACAATCGCTTGATTATATTGTTAATACTAAAGGTAAGAAAACAATCATACTTGGATTTGATAATTCAAGTAGAAGATATTCTGAAAATGATTTAAGTTGGATATGGGATATTGATTTTGAAGAGCTTAATAATAAAGAAGTTGATAAAATTATTTTAGTTGGAAGATTTAAATATGATATGCTTGTTAGAATGGTTTATGCTGGAATTCCTAAAAAGAAAATTATTTTAGTTGATAGTATCGAAAATGACCTAGTGAGTACTTTAAAAATTAAGACTAAAGGTTCAATATACAGTTGTGTATGTTTTGATAAAGAAATAGAACTTAAAAATGTTTTAAAGAAAGAAGGTATTAGAAATGTTAAAGATTAAAGTACTACATTTATATTACGATTTAATGAACCTTTATGGTGAAAATGCTAACATAAGAACTATAGAAACTTATTTAAATAGATTTGATGTTAAAGTAAATACCGATTTACTTACAATAAATGATGATATTGATTTTAATAAATATGATATTATATATATGGGTTCTGGTACTGAAAATAGTGAAATGTTAGTACTTAAAGACTTAATGAAGTACAAAGAAAATATAAAGAAAGCAATTAACGATAATAAATATTTTATTATCACAGGTAATAGTATAGAATTATTTGGCAAGTTAATAGATAACACTCCTGCTTTGGACATTTTTCCCTACTACTCTAAACATGAAGATTTTAGAATAGTTGGAAGCATTCTATTTAAGACTAAATTAATTAAAGAAAAAGTAATTGGTTTCCAAAATAGGTGTGGATGTATGTTTGACATAGATAAGCCATTATTTAAAGTTATTGAAGGCACTGGATCAAGTACCAATAGTAATATTGAAGGATATCACTATAAAAACTTTTATGCTACTTATGTATTTGGACCTTTATTAATTAGAAATCCTTACTTAACTAATTATATATTAAAAAATGTCATTAGAGATAAAAATAAAAAATATAAATTCAAAATATATAATAATACTGAAGAAATTAAAGCATACAAAAAATATTTAGATAACTTTAATATAAAAAATTAGATGCATATTATGCATCTAATTTTATTTAAGTTCATTATCAATATCTTCTAAATTTGTTAGATATTTTACTATCTTTTTATTATTTACTTTTAATAAAGTACTACTTTTAATACTTAATTCACTAATAGTTTTAGCATCTTTATTATCCTTTTCTCCAATTATACTTTTATTTAATTCATCACTTAAGTCAACAATATACATATTTAATTTAGTTTTTTTCTTGTTATAAGCATTATATAGACTTTCTAAATAAGCACTTTTATTTTGACTAAAATCACTTATTAAAACATAGTATTCACCTGTTTCTCTATTTAAAATTGTACCAGCAGGTATTCTTTCATAACTTATTACACTTTCAGTTGTTTCTGGACTTTTATAGTGTTCTTCAAATAAACCTAGTTTATTTGCACCTAAAGTTAATAAATACACTAATCCAAAGATAACTAATATTACTAATACTATAATTGTTAATTTTTTAATATCTCTCAAATCATTTGTTTCTGTCTTTTTCATTTCTTTCTTCATAAATAACCACCATAATAAGTTTATCACACTTATTCCTTCTTATCAACACCCAAAATTTTAGTAGCTTTTTGTAAAATAAAACTAGAGTAAGCTCTCTAGTTTCTTTTTTAAGTCCCTCTTGTGGTGGGGATCACCGCTTTTTTAAGTTCCTGTTATGGCCGGAATCGCCGCTTTTTTAATTTAAGTCATTAATATTATATGCAATTATTTGCATAAGTAATCACTTAACAATAATAATATATCATAATTCTTTAAAAATGCCTACTTTTTTTCTACAGTAATTTATTACACTGTGCATAATAAGTTGTTTTTCTACCTATTCAGATTGTCTCGGATTAATTATGTTTACTACTTTAGTAAGAGTAAAGATAAAATAATAATTATTATACAAAGTAATACCATTCCAATTCTTTTATTCTATTCTTTCCATAAATAACTCTTTCATTTAACAATAATTATCTTACTATATAAGAATGTTTGACAATTTCACGTTTATGTTTATTTGTGCATAAATCAGTTATAAAACCGTTTGACCTTAGGCTTGGTTAAACTGATTAACTAACTTTTTAATATTTCTCTTCTACTCTCATTATATTCTTTTTCAGAAATAACTCCTTCATTAAACAGTTCTTTTAATTCCTTAAGTTTATCTTTTTTACTTTGATTAACCATCTTATTTTTTTGTTTAGTTTTTACAATATCTTTTTCTTTTTCTGGGATTTTATCAATTAAATATTGATGTAAAGAAAGTGGAAAAAATAGTTTATGTCTAATATTATCAGAAAAATAATTTACACATATACATCGGGTATCATGTACGACTGTTTTAGTTTCAATTGTTTTGTTTTTTCTTTGACCGCCTAAAATCATACCTGCATCTCCCGCGATTAAACTTCCTATTATAGCGCCGCCTAAGTCAATACCAGTGCTTTCACCACCACTAATTATCTGTTCTCTATATTTTTCTCCAATAATTTCATAATATTCAATATCTTTTACACTTATATCAAATATATTGATAACCTTATTTTTACAAGTATTATTTTTTTCACTTAAATACATAGGATAAACTTTAAATCTATTATCTTTTATTAAGACTATAACCCCAGAATTTTGAGGGATATTATTAATTCCACCCAATGAAGTTGTATTTACTCCTACATAGGTTTTATCTAAAAATTTTATAAAATTTATATGATTTTGATTAACATTATACCTAGTCATTTCTACCTCCTAAACATCTTCTATTTAAAATATTTTTCATACTGGCAATTTGTATTACAAACAGCACCTATGCTTTTTAAATATTTATATTTAGCCTTATCTCTATCACAGTTTTTAACTTCGGTGGCATATGCATGTCCATTTGATATATTACTGCAGCTATGATAATTATCCAAAATATAATCAAGTGTTGAATATTTACCATCGAGCGTATTACTTATTTCATTAACTTTAACTCCATATTTATATAGCAATTTTGCTTTTTCTATAAACAAATTACTTGAAATATTTTCACTACTTGCTAATTCGTGAAAAAAATTTTCTTTATAAACAAAATCAATATAAGTCATATCTCCACCAACTAAACGATAATTAATAATGACATCGCTAGGAACATCTTTATTTGACATAGAAGAATGCAGTTCTGAGGCACAATTTCCATCTTTTTCATATATTAATTTAATGTTATCTTTACTAAATAAATCAGTGGTAAAACAAGTATTATCTTCACTATTTACATGATAATTATATGCCCATTCTATTAAACTATCATATTTACAATTACTTAAATTATATTCTTTTAAGTAACTATTTAAATATCTATCATATTTACCACAAAAATTAAATAAATCATGTGAATATATCCATTCATTCTTTTTGGTTAAAGTTAAATATTTACTATGATCACTAAAGGCATCTAAATCATTTTTTAAATAATCTAAAGTTAAAATTTTATTAACAGCATAATAATCCATTTTATAATTATTAATATATAAATAATCTAAATAAGTTGTATTAATAATTGTATTTTCAAAACTTAAAATATCTATCTCATAAACATCACTGTTTACAGGATAATTTTTTTTATAATTTTGATGTAAATTTTCCTTTAAAACATCATAATATTTTTGATACATTTCAGTATTATTAGATTCTATGATTTTTTCTATGTCTTCATCAGATAAATCATTATTAAGTAAATAATAAACATAATCACTACATTTATAATTACTAATTATACTATCAAAAGTTCTAGAACTATACTCATTTGAATCACAATATTTGCTTATAATTTGTTCATTTCTATTTCTCGTATTTTTATTATCGATAACATAATAGATTGTTATAACTATCAATAAAATAATTCCAACAAAAATCAATATTTTAGAAATGTATTTCATATTTCTGCTTTTAATTTTGTATTCAATTAATTTTATTTTGCTTTCTTCGCTTAACTCATCTAAAATATTTTTATTTATTTCAATATTATATTCTGATTCTAATTCATTAATAAAATATGTATTTTCACTTATTATGTCATCGCTTTGAAAATTAAAACATGAATATTTAAATTTTACAAAATTTTTAATTATTTTCTCTTCGGTATCATATAATAAAACGAAATCTTTGGGTGCTCCACATTCCGGACATTCTTTCTCTTTAGAAGCACAACCGCAAGCACATATATAATAATTTTTGTTAGAATAAGGAAGGACTAATATTTTACTAAAACCTTTTAATTTCATTTTTTTAAGAATTGATAAATATTTTTTATTAAAGTTATATTTAGAATAATCTATTGTAACTTTGTTATCTAATTCAACGATTTTTTTATTTTTAAAATATTTAGTAATTTTAAAATTATTAGATAAATCACTTCTTTTATATGTGCATACTTTAACATTATCATCTATTTTTTCATCATATAAACATTTAATATTGTCAACATAAACATACCCTATTTCATCAATATTAAATTTAGTATAAAAATATATATCTACATATTTAACATTTTTATAAGTATATTCATAGTACTCATGCATAAAAATTTCAGTGTTAATGTCATTTTCAATTTTAAATTCTATTATTTTATTTAATACATATTCATTCATAATTATTTAAAATTCCTTTCATAAGCACAATTCATATAACATCTATAATTATATGATTTTAATATTTTATACACAGCTTTATTTTGACTAGTATTTTTAAGGTGACCAACTAAATAATCAAGCGCAGTACTATATGTTGAATCATACCCTTCTTTTAATGCATTTTCAATTATGTATTTTAATTTCTTTTCTACGTCATTTACATTATATCTTAAACTATACATGAGTTCATAAATAGGGTCTTCTCCTTTTGTATAAAATCTACCACCATATTCATGATAATTAAGTATATCTTCATAATCTACAATGTTTAAATTACGTAATAGCATTAGATATAAATGAGATAAATCTTCTTCATTAGTGGCGCTTTTAAAAAGTTCTGAATTAAATAGCATTATAAAATTAATAGCATCTTCATCATAATATTTTTTGTATAACTGAAAAAATAACGGTTCTTTACTAACTTCTTTTATTAGCTTAATACTACTGCTATTTTGATATGCATAGGAAACTCCGAAATATGTTTCAATATTATAAAATGTATATTTTTCTTTATCCATACATTTTATAATACCTTTATATGCGCCTACATTATTTGCTATTACGCTCTCATATATTAATGACTCGTATTCTTTTTCGCTTTTAACTCCACACAAATCATTATTGTAAAGAAAACTATAATACCTTTCTTCATAAATAGGTTTATCATAAATATTACTTATATCATTATTATTAAAATAATAATAGGTTTCATAAATAAGTCCATTACTTATTTTAATAAGATCATCTATATTATTAGAAGTGAGATTACTTCCTGAAGTATCAATCATATAACTAACATAAGAAGGACAATCAAAATTATCAATTACACTACTTAAAGTAACATTTTCTTTATATTCTCCCTCTTTACAAAATTGTTCTACAAGTTTATCTTTTTCTTTAATAGAATATTTAGCATTAACTAAAATAACAATTAATGTAATTAAAATAATTACTAAAAATATTCCGATAGCGAATTTTCCATATTTATTAATATTTTTTGTATTATCAATTACTTTTATATCACTTTTTAAAGTGATACTACAATAAGGGCAAGTGTAGCTATTATCCTCAATTTTTTTGCCACAATTAAAACATATCACAAAACCACACTCCGTGTATACATTATAATATGAATTAAATAAAATTTCAACAAATAAAGTGGCTTCAATAAAGCACTTTTTCTAATAAGTTTATCACACTTATTCCTTCTTATCAACACTTAATACTGATAAAAATGCTTCTTGAGGTACTTCTACGCTACCCACTTGTTTCATACGTTTTTTACCCTCTTTCTGTTTCTCTAGTAGTTTTCTTTTTCTTGAAACATCTCCCCCATAACATTTAGCTAGGACATTTTTCTTCATTGCAGATAGTGTTTCCCTTGCAATTACTCTAGTGCCAATGCTTGCTTGAATAGGCACAGTAAACATTTGTCTTGGTATAATCTTTTTTAAATTTTCTACTATTACTTTTCCCCTTCTATAAGCATCATCCTTATGTACTATGATACTTAAAGCATCTACTATTTCTCCATTTAATAATATATCCAATTTAACTAGTTTACTTTCTTTATTACCAATAAAATCATAGTCAAATGAAGCATAACCTTTAGTAAAACTTTTAAGTTTGTCAAAGAAATCATACACTATTTCTGAAAGTGGAAGTTCATATATTACATTAACTCTTTTTTCATCAATATACTCAACATTCTTATATATTCCTCTTTTATCTTGGCAGAGTTCCATTACACTACCAACATACTCATTAGGTACAAACACATTTGTTCTTACATAAGGTTCTTTTACACATTTAACTTTACTTTGATCTGGCATTTTATTTGGACTATCTATATTAATTTTTTCTCCATTATTAAGTTCTACTTCATAAATAACACTAGGACTAGTTGCAATAAGTTCAATATTAAATTCTCTTTCTATTCTTTCTTCTATTATTTCCATATGAAGAAGTCCCAAAAAACCACATCTAAAACCAAAACCTAAAGCATCTGATTTTTCAGGTTCAAATGTAAGAGCAGCATCATTTAATTTTAATTTCATAAGTGCTTCTTTTAAATTAGGGTATTTACTACTATCAATTGGAAATAAACCACTATAAACCATCGGTTTCATTGGCTTATAACCAGGGAGTGCTTCTACTTCTTCACCATCATGACAAATAGTATCACCAACACGTACATCTTCTATACTTTTAATACTTGCTGTTAAGTACCCAACTTCTCCACTAGATAATTCATTTCTCGGACTATCTTTTGGAGTTGTTTTACCAAGTTCAGTTACTTCATACACCGCTCCTGTACTTACCATTTTAATTTTATCTTTTATTTTTACTTTACCATCTACAACCTTAATTAATGTAACTACTCCTTTATAACTATCAAAGTATGAATCAAATATAAGCGCTCTTAAATTAACAGATGTACTTTTTGGAGAAGGTACTTTTTCTATAATAGAATCCATTAACTTTTCTACACCTTCACCAGTTTTACCACTTACACATAATATTTCATTTCTATCAAAACCTATTGTTTTAACAAGTTCATCTTTTACTCTTTCAGGATCTGCGTTAGGTAAATCTATTTTATTAATAACTGGAATAATTGTTAAATCATTTTCAAGCGCTAAATATAAATTAGCAAGAGTTTGTGCTTCAATACCCTGTGTTGCATCTACAACTAATATAGCACCCTCACATGCTGCTAAACTTCTTGAAACCTCATAACTAAAGTCTACATGTCCGGGAGTATCTATTAAATGAAGTATATAACCTTTATATTTAAGTTCAACAGCATTTAATTTAATAGTAATTCCTCTTTCTCTTTCTATATCCATATTATCTAAGAGTTGTGCTCTTTTTTCTCTATCGGTAACATTACCGCATATATCGAGTATTCTATCAGCTAAAGTGCTTTTACCATGATCAATATGTGCTATAATACAAAAGTTTCTTATTTTATTCATGTCCATATTCTTTCACATCCGATTAAAAGTATATCATATTTTTATTAATTATAAAAGATTTTTAATATCTAATATAAAAACTGATAAAAATTTATCAGTTTTACACAAATTATATGAAGTTAATCCCTTATTTTTAAATGTGTTTCTCTTAATTGCTGTTCAGTTACTTCTGTAGGTCCACCCATAAGAAGATCTTGTCCACTTACGTTAGGTGGGAATATCTGTACTTCTCTTAAATTTTCTTCTCCTGTTAAAAGCATTATTATTCTATCTATTCCAGGAGCCATTCCAGCATGTGGTGGAGCACCATATTGGAAAGCAGTATATAAACTCTTAAATTTAGTTTTAACTACTTCTTCATTATATCCTGCTATTTCAAAAGCTTTTTTCATTATTTCTATACTATGATTTCTAACAGCACCACTTGCCATCTCACAGCCATTACATACAAAGTCATATTGATATGCAACAATACTAGATATTTCTTTACTATTTAAAGCCTCTAATCCACCTTGTGGCATACTAAATGGATTATGTGCAAAATCCCACTTATTATCTTCCTCATTCCATTCATAAAATGGAAAGTCATTAACTATACAGAATTCAAATCTATCTTCGTCTATTAAATCTAATTCTTCACCCAATTTAGTTCTTAATAATCCTGCATATTTTTCACATTTATTTTTATCACTTATTATGAATAAACAATCATTTACATTAAGTTTTAATACCTTAATTAATTTATTTATTTCTTCTTCACTTAAATATTTTACAATACTTCCTTTTAATGACAAATCTTCCATTACTTTTATATAAGAAAGTCCTGCTAAACCAATACTTTTTGCATACTCTTCCATGCCTTTAAACCAACTATTAGACTTATCTAGTTTACTTACTTTTATACCTCTTATAGTACTTCCTTTAAATGGCTCAAATGTACTATTATTTAATATATCTGTAAGTTCAGATATTATAAGTGGATTTCTTAAATCAGGTTTATCAGTTCCATACATAAGCATAGCATCTTTATATGCAATTCTCCTAAAAGGAGCTGGACTTACATATTTATCACTAAATGTAGTAAATATATCATAGAATATCTTTTCTCCTACTTTATATATATCCTCTTCTGTAACAAAACTCATTTCTAAATCTAATTGATAAAACTCAAGCGTTCTATCTGCTCTACAGTCTTCATCCCTAAAACAAGGCGCTATTTGAAAATATCTATTAAATCCACTAACCATTAAAAGTTGTTTATATATTTGAGGTGCTTGTGGAAGTG
Organism: uncultured Bacilli bacterium; assembly: GCA_934086775.1. Classification (GTDB taxonomy): domain Bacteria; phylum Bacillota_I; class Bacilli_A; order RF39; family UBA660; genus CAG-628. Next base: position 20,504 of record CAKOIJ010000008.1, read on the forward strand.
CATAGAATTTACCTTTATATCTTCTACTAGGTATTATAAAATCTCTAGCACCTTCTGGACTACTTGTAGTTATAATTGGTGTAGATATCTCTGTAAAGTCCATGCTTTTCATTAAACTTCTAATATGGTCTATTACTTTAAATCTAAAAACCATATTATCATGTACTTTTTTATTTCTTAAATCTAAATACCTATATTTAAGTCTAGTCTCTTCGCTCGCTTCTTCAGTGCTCCTATTAATTTCAAACGGCAAAACATTTAAACACTCTCCAAGTATATCTACACTTTTAGCAAGTATTTCGATTTTACCTGTTTTCATATTTTTATTAATCATATCTTCAGTTCTTAATCTAACTTCTCCAGAAATAGAAACTGTACTTTCTCTAGTTATTCCTTCAAATAAACTAGCATCTTCTGTAATTATTTGTACTATACCTGTTTCATCTCTTAATGTAACAAAAGTTAACCCCCCTAATTTTCTTATACTATTTACCCATCCTGCAACTTTTACTTCTTTACCTGCATACTCTTCATCAACTAGTCCAGAATAGACATTTCTGTAAATATTATTTACTTTTTCCATAAAAAATTCCTCCTTTAATATAAAAAATCTATAATCTAAGGACTAATAGCATATTATACCATCATATGCCATCAGCGGTGCCACCTTAGTTTATAGATTTTATCTATACTCTTTAATTCTTTAACGCAGAAATACGATTACTTTTATATTTTGTGTCTTCATAAATTATTTATTATTAGTTTTCACCATACACTAACTCTCTTTAAACAAATTAATTTATTACTCCTCAAAACAAATAATATATATAAATTATAATCTTTCATTTCTTCAAAGTCAATACTAAATCTTTAACATATTCCTTTACTTCTTCTACATTAGATACATTATGATTAATATATCTATTAATTTCTTTAATTATTTCTTTTTTATTATAACCTTCTAAATATCTTATATTTATTAATAAATATATCATTACATCAAACGAATTCTTTCTTCTAATCAAATAATTTAATTTTTTTACATTAATTTTTTCTTCAAATAAGTATTCACTTTCTAACCTTAACTGTTTTTTTAAATATTTATTTTTATTATTTTCATATTCATCAAATATACTAAATAAATACGGTTTTTCAACTATAGAAGATAAATCTCTAAATTCTTCATTATTAAATAGAAAACAATTATATAAATCTAACCCTTCGATTCTTTTACCATTTCTAGTTTTAGTAAATCTATTACTATCCCAGCAAGCATCCAGTAAGAATATTCCATCAGTTTCATATAGTTTATCTTTTACATATATTATATTTCTAGCATGATAAAGATTTTTAGTAGTAGTAGACTCAGTTATAAAAGTATTAATTTTAATATTATCATCAATATTATATAAAACATTTTTAAGTAAAGTACTATAACCCATACAAGCAATATTACCTGTATCTAGATAATGTTTAATATCCCCTTTATAAACAGATTCATTATTAACATTAGGTGATTTTATAGATTTTACTAAATCATAAGCATAAAATACTTTTTCAAGTGGGGTTAAATTCTTTCCTATGAAACTCCTATAATACTTTACTAAATTAATTACTTCTAATAAATCTTCATATTTATAATAAACAAACTCATCTTCATCATAGTAAGAATATGAATAAAGTCCATACATAAGATCTTCTTTAGGTATGTTATTAAATAATTTATCTAACTTATTTTTTATTAATAATTTATCCCCACATGGACAAATATATACTTTTTCATCTCTAGTAGATCTTATTTTTTTATATATCTCCTTTAATACTTTAAAATCATTTAATAAGCCACACACATAAAATTTATTATCTTCATAAGTTACTTCTATATTATTCTCACTAATAGTCATATTATTTTTTGGATTATTTATAAATAACTCTAAATTCATAAGTGTTCCCTCAAGTTAAATATATCATAAATAAAAAGAAAAGTCTACTTAAGACTTTTCCGGAATTGAATTCCGATAATTTCCTTTTTTGACTTTTTCGGAATTTAGTATACTATATTACTTTCATTTATTTCCACAGTATATATTTTATTAGGAATATAATTACCACTTAATTTTACTCTTATAAAGTTAGGCGTATGTCCATAAAAGAAACCATCCTTTTCTTCTTCTATTAATACTTCTAACGTCTTATTATAAAATTTATTATAAAATTTTTCTTCTAATTCCTTACTTAAAGTTAGAAGTTCTTTCACTCTTCTTTTTTTAATATTACCATCCACTTTATTAGGCATAGTACTTGCAATAGTACCATATCTATCACTATATGGGAAAGTATGTACTTTAGTAAATCCTATCTGTTTAATAGTTTCCATACTTTCTTTGTGTTCCTCTTCTGTTTCACCTGGAAACCCTACTATTACATCTGTTGTTATACTTACATTTTCTTTTATTTTTCTTATATAATTAATCCTATTTATAAAGTATTCCTTATCATATTTTCTATTCATTTCTTTTAATACTTTATTACTACCACTTTGAAGTGGTATATGTAAATGTGGTACTAGAATATTACTTTTACTAAATATATCTAGTACTCCATCAGTTAATTCATTTATTTCAATAGAACTTATTCTAAGTCTAATAAGTCCTTCTATTTTAATTAAATCTCTTAGTAAGTTTTCAAAGTTATACTCCCCATCTATATAATGACCTGTATGTATACCAGTTAATACTATTTCCTTATATCCTTTGTCTACTAAAGATTTTACTTCCTTTATAACTTCTTCATGTTTTTTACTTCTTACTTTTCCTCTTACATAAGGAATGATACAATAAGTACAAAAGTTTTCACATCCATCTTCTATTTTAACAAATGCTCTTGATCTTGCATGCATATTATCTAATTCCATATTTTCAAATTCAACTTCATTCATATTATAAAACTTGAATATTTTTTCTTTATTTTTAATAAAGTCATCAACATACTCTACTACTTTAGATTTATCCTTATTACCAAGTACTATATCTGCTTCTATTTCATCTAATCTATTAGTATTAAAAGCATTCTGAGAAAAGCAACCAGTTACCACTAATATACTATTAGGATGATTTCTTCTTATATTATGAATTACTCCTCTACTTTTCCTATCACTCATATTAGTTACTGTACAAGTATTTACTACATATATATCAGCATCTTCTTCACTATAAACATAACCTTTTCTAATGAAAAGGTTATGTATTAATTCACTTTCATAAGTATTTACTTTACAACCAAGAGTTTTTATGCAAAACTTCATTATAAATTCCCCCTAAAGTCTTTAAGTGCGCGAAGAAATGCTTCTTCTTTGTAGTAAGGCCTATTCATTTCTCCATCACTTATTTCTATTTTACTAGTATCAACTTTTCCAACTTTAATACCACCTAAATTTTCTTCACTTTCATAGCTTATAGTATTTGTTGTTGCTCTTTTAAGAAGCTCATCATAACTTATGATTGCTTTGTTTTCTTCTTCAGTTTCATAGTTATCTATTTCTTCTAGATGTTTATCATATTCTCCACTTTCCTTCATTGTTTTAATTCTACTATCAAGTTCAGAAGCACTAATAATGGCCATTTCTTCTTGATCAGATTCATAACTCTTTATTTCCTCTAAATTCTTTCTAGGTTTACTATCTACTATCTCTTCTTTTTCAAAATCAAATTTAGTTTGACTAATAACTGGTTTAACTTCATTTACTTTTTCATTTACTTCATTTTCAAGTTCATCATCAATAAATCTTTCAATGTTTTCATCAAGTAAATTATTTTCATTTACCTGTAATTTTATTAAATAGATAATAACTGATGCTACAACTAACATTATAACTATTAAAAATATTAAGAAAAAATCCCCTTCTGTTAATAATCTTATAAAATTGTCGATACTACTTTTCATATATTTCACCCTTTTAGATAATTTATTATAGAACAAACATTTATTATAACTGTTTCTGTTCTTAGAACATTCTCACATAAAGAAGTTTTAATAAAACCTTTACTAACTAAAATATCTTCTTCATTTTTAGTTAGACCTCCTTCTGGTCCAAATGCTATACTTATTGTATCACATACATTCCTAGTAGTTAACACCTTATTTATACTTTTTACATTTTCTTTGTCAAGAGAGCATAAAATATTTACATTTTCTCTTACCATTAAATCTTTAATATTTATTATTCCTTCTATAGTTGGAATATTAACTCTTCTCGACTGTTCACTTGCTTCTTTAGCAATTTTCTTATACCTTTCTATCTTTTTTTCTACCTTGTCACTATTAATTTTAAATTTACATCTTTCGTAGTTTACAAGTGTAAAGTCAGTAACCCCCATTTCTGTACCTTTTTCAATTATAAAGCTTAACTTTTCATCATTTAATACAGGTACATAAAATTTAATAGTATTTTCCTTTACACTTTTATATATTTCTTTTATTCTAGCACTTTTAAGTCACTAGACATTTCACATAAATAAGAAATACTTTCATAATTAATTATTACTTCATCTAAAGGCTTAATTCTCATTACATTCTTTATATGATGATAATCTTCTTCATTTAAATAAAGTATATCATTTTCTTTTCTTTTACTAAAATACTGTTGCATGTCTAAATTATATCAAATATGTATTTAAAAAGCAAAAGTGCAATATGTTGCACTTTTATTTATTTTTTATATAATTTTTACATAACTCATCATAGTCACTTATTAAGTTTTCTAGTTCTTCCTTTGTTTTTACTCTTGCACCACTACTAAATTTATGACCACCACCGTTATATTTTGAAGCTATTTCATTAATAACTGGACCTCTACTTCTTATATTTACTTTAAACACTTCATTCTTTACATCATATGTTACAAAAAGCCATACTAAGAATTCTTCTATATTTGAGAAATCATTTACCATATTAGATGCACTAGAAGAATCTGCATTAAACGATGATACTATATCATTTTCAAGTACTATATAAGCAAATTTATTTCTAGTAACTTTAATATTAGATGCTATATATCCCATAAGTCTTACTTCGCTCATTGGTTTCATATATATATCACTATATATATTTTGTATATTTAGTTTATATTTCTTAATTAAATCTCCTACTTTATAAAATATTTTTTCATCTACTGGATTAAATAAAAACCTATTAGAATCACTTACTATTCCTATCATAAGAGTTCTTGCTACCATTTCATTCATTTTAAGTCTGGTATTATTTATTAAATCTAAAAGTATTTCACAGGTAGAACAAGCTTTCTCATCAATATATTCTATCCCACCAAAGTTTTCTACATATGGATGATGATCTATTTTAATTATATGTTTAAATTTATCTACATTAAGTCCATCTATTCTAGATTTATTTGGAATATCAAGAGTTATTACTAAAGCATTTTCATAATCAAAATCAATAAATTTATCTAAATGACCAATATATTTAAATTTAGATACTGATGCTCCAAAGGCATATACTTGTTTATTAGGAAAAGTTAGCTTTATACTATCCCTTAACGCTATTTCTGACCCAATTGCATCTGGATCTGGCCCAATATGTCTTACTATATAAATAAGATCATATTTTTTTATTTCACTATATATCTTTTTTAATAACTCTCTTTTCATGATTATTCCTTTCTACTTAACTAAGTTATAAGTATCTCTTGCTATCATTACTTCTTCATCTGTTGGAACTATATAGCAAGGTATTTTACTATTTTCTTTAGTAATTAGTGTAAATTTACCTCTTACATTATTAGCGTTTTCATCTAACTCTATTCCTAGAGGTTTTAATTTTTCGATTATTTGTTTTCTTGTAACAGGAGAGTTTTCTCCAATACCACCAGCAAATGTTATTGCATCTACATGATCTAGTCCTATCCATAGTTTGGCAATAAATCCTACTATTCTATTTACAAATAATGTTTGTGCTAGAACACATCTAGGATTACCATTTTCTATTCCTTCTTCTATATCTCTAGAATCACTGCTAACACCAGATACACCAAGAAGTCCACTTTCCTTATTTAACACATTTATTATTTCATCAAATGAAAGACCAGTTTCTTTCATTAAATACTGAACCATAAGTGTATCAACATCCCCACTTCTAGTCCCCATAATTAAACCAGAATTAGTTGAAAAACCTAAACTAGTATCAAATGCTTTGCTATTCTTTATAGAAAACATACTACATCCATTACCTAAATGGCATGTTATTAGATTAACATTCTCTTTATTTAATTCTTTTTTCATAAATTCTGTTACATATTCATGACTAATACCATGAAAGCCATATTTCCTAGCACCATATTTTTCTGTCCATTCATATGGAATTGCATATGTATAGTTTTCCATAGGCATGCTTGCTGGAAAACCAGTATCAAATATAGCCACTTCTTTAGCATCAGGAATAAATTCCTTAAATGCTTCTATTCCCATTAAATTAGCGGGATTATGAAGTGGTGCTAAATGAAATAAATTCCTTATAGTACTTATTACTTCTTCATTAATTAAAGTACTTTCCTTAAATTTATCTCCTCCATGAACTACTCTATGGCCTACACCTTTTATTTCATCAAGACTATTAACTATTTTATAATTAAGTAATTCATCCGTTAATATCTTAACAGCATCTTCATGATTATTTAAAGTAACTTCTTTCTTTATTTTTTCTCCATTTAATTTAATTGTATATGAACTATTATCTATTCCTATTCTTTCAAATAATCCACTTATTAAAACTTTCTCTTCAGGCATTTCATACATTTGAAATTTCAAACTACTACTTCCTGCATTAACACTTAATATTTTCATCATTTTTTCACTCCTCCAATTAATTATATCAAAAAAAAAGGATAGTTTCTATCCCTTATTATAATTAATTCCACTTTCTTTTATATTTAAACTTTTTAGTATATATTTCTTCTATGTTACCATACATACTAGTTTCTTTAAATTCTTCATTATTTTTATAGAAATTTTTTCTTACATAAACTATACATAACTTAATGATTTTATATAGTTCTTCTTTAGATATTTTAGATTTAAGGAAACTTGCATATGCTCTTTTATATTCAGGACTTTCTTTACTTATTCCAAAATCATAAAACTCTTCACTATCTTTAGGTACATCTTTTTCACTAATTTGCATTTTATTACTTGCAATTACAAATATTTTTTTATTATCAATAAGTGATTGTACCTCACTTTTAGTATAAGCTTTTTCTCTATTAAATAATTCATTAGTTAAAATAATTATATCTACTTTGTCAGGAGTAGTGTACTCATCTCTATCTTTTCCCCAACCCGAAGTATAAAAGCGATTATATATCATCTTTGTTTTAAGACTAGTTAAATACTTATAGTCAGTATTATTTACTTTATTATATAAATCTATCATATCATTATCAGTAATTACATTTTTATCATTAACTATATAATCATAAGCTAACTCAGAATGACATTTATATCCTCCGATTGGGCTCCACGAACCATAAATAATTTTTGAATACTTATCTTCATCTGTTCTAACGTAGATAAATCTTTGCAATATTCTAATATATTCCTCATCACTTATTGTTTCATAATTATTAAGTATGTTTTCAATATCTTTTAATAAATCATTAATATACTTTTTGCACTCTTCATTACCTTCAAGAAAAGTACGATAATATAATTCTTCTAAGTCATCTAATAAATTGCAATTTAATATATCTTTTTTCATAATTTCACTCCTCGCCCTATATTATACACTAATATAAATAAAAAGCAATTATTAAATCACACGCTTATTTACTAACTAAAAACCGTATCTAGTAGTTTTCTTCGTATCTATTTTCTTTTCATTATCTTCATACCCAAAATCTAATTTAATACATTCTTTATCTATATTCATATACTTTTCACCCATTTAAGTATATGAATATAATATTTAAATAATACCTATTTAATATCTATAACAGATGAAACAGGTATAGAATAATTATTTTCTTCTATTCTAAACAGTTTATCATTTAAGCAAATTATTCCCCCTGGCATAAGTTTCTTTTTAATATCATTTAAATATTTAAATGAAGATAACATTTCTCTTGTTGGACTAGCTGTTTTCTTTATTTCAAAAGGATATATTTCTTCAGCATTAAAGAAAACTAAATCAATTTCATGTTTTTCTTTATCTCTAAAATAACTAATGTTTGCTTCTTCTCCTAAAGCATTATAACTTTTAATAATTTCACTTATAACATATGTTTCAAGATAGTGTCCACTTGAAGCACTCATTTGGAGTGCTCTTGCATCTTCATAGCCGGCTAGGAAAGCACATAAACCTGTATCCATCCAAACTATTTTAGGCATATGGTTTACTCTTTTTTCTCTGCTTAAATTGTATGGTGTTAAAAGGTAAACAATTCCACTTGCTACAAGTATATTAAGCCATGATTTAACTGTTTTATCTGTTATTCCTACTTCACTTCCAATTTTAGTATAGTTAAGTTGTTCCCCATTACGACTTGCTACTGTAATCATAAAATTCTTAAATGTTTCTATGTTAGAAACAGATATAATACTTTCAACATCTTTCGTTAAATATGTTTCAATATAACTATTAAAGAAAACATTCCTTTTCATTTTATCATTAACATAAAGTTCAGGCATTCCACCTTTAAAAATATTTTCATATAATTTATTTACATCTATTGATTCAGTTTTAACAAATGCTTTAGGATTAAATATTTTCTTTTTGCTAATATCACTATTTATTTCACTATATGTTAAGCTATTTAATTTAACAATTCCAACTCTTCCAGCAAGTGATTCTTGTACATTTTTCATTAGTTTAAATTGTTGACTACCAGTTAGCCAATACATACCGGGGTCTTTTACCTCATCAACTTTCATTTTAATATATGGAAATAGATTAGGTGCATATTGCACCTCATCAATTAATAAAGGATATGGGTGTTCTTCCAAAAATAATTTAGGATCATTTTGTGCTAAATCCCTTAAAGTTATATCATCTAAAGTAACATAATTCATGTTTTCAGGCATTATGCTTTTTAAAAGAGTTGTCTTACCTACCTGTCTAGGGCCAGTTACTAAAAGCACTTTAAATGCTTCTGAAACTTCTTTTATTGTTTTTTTTGCTTCTCTTTCTATCATTTTCTCACCAACTTTCTCTTATATTATACTACAATTTCTTGATTTTTACAATATTAATTCCGAGATTTGAACCCCCTCACTCCGAGATTTGAATGCTCTCACTCCGAGATTTGAATACTCTCACTCCGAGATTTGAAACTCCTCATTCCAAGTTTTCAAACTTCTTACTTGGAGTTTCAGTTATAAAAAAAGCCCGATTTATCGGGCATATACTATTATGGTCATCAACATCCACTTGTAGTACTTATTTCGTATGGTGCATCAGGTGCTCCATTTCCACTAGTCCAAAGAGCACAAGTCTTGAGAGAAATGGCAGGACGCACGCCGCCCTCATCGAGGACATTGCTGAGGCCGAGGAGGCCAGGGTCGTAAGAAACGAACACACCCCACACGCTAGAGACGCTAAGCCAGCGGCGAGGCGAAAGCAACCACCAATAAGTACTTCCTGTTATACTTCCTCCAGCACTATTTAAATAATACCATGCATATGGACTTGTTAAGCTTATATACTTATAACCACCAGCATATGTTATTTCATCAGCTGTCATTAGTCCTATTGGATATGTTAGTTTTGCTTCTACATTGCTTCCTGAAAACGCATCTTTTGCATCTTCACAATCATATGTTGGATTTCCTGCATTTAATCTTGTATATACATAGTAGTCAAAGTAACTACTTGCATTATAACTAGGTGCTTTTCTATCATTACAGTATACTGCATCTGTGCTTATATATTTTGAGTAACTTGATAGGTTTGTACTATACCAGTTATCTATATATGTTTTTATAGTACTATTACTTGTGTTTAGTCTGTTATTTGCTTGACTACCACTTGTTCCATACATGTATCCTACATACATTGCATCACTATATTTACTATTGAATGCACTTGTTCCTATGTATCCACTTGTTGTATCAGTTGCTGTTCCTGAATAAAGTAGTCTTACACTTCCATCATGATTTGTTCTTATTATTCTCCAGTAGTAACCTCCAAATTTTACCCAGTTATTCTTTGCATCTCCTGCAAAGTAATATACATCTTTTGCAGTACTTCCTGCTATACTCTCTGTTGCTTTATATAGAGTTCCTGTATTTGTTTCAGTAAATGTTGTATTAAATGAAGTTCTAGTTTTTATAGTTGGGTTATTAGCAAGAAGTTTTTCTGCTAAAGTAGGCATCTTAAATTTTATTGAACAACTTTTGTTAGAAGTAACTTTACTTACTGTATAAGTGTTCCCTGATAATGTTCCACCACATGTATTTGTTTCAAGTACATTTTGATATCCTGAAGCAGGTGTAACAGTAAATGATACACTTCCATTATATCCTGTACTTTGTGTAGTTGGTGCACTAACTGTTCCATTTGTTGCACTTAAACTTACACTATATCCATCTTTAAAGTTTATTGTACAGTAGTCTGGTGTTTTTATATTACTTAACTTCATTGAATTTTCTTCATAATTCCATGAAGCTGTTGTACCATTTTTACATGTTACTTTATCTACTACATATTTACTTAATAAGTTATTATATGT
>CAKOIJ010000009.1 GCA_934086775.1 uncultured Bacilli bacterium
TTTATAATATTAAGTACTTTAGTTTTAATCATAACTTTATTATTATCTTTTGTGTTTAAAGATAATAAAGAAAATAATAATAAAATATCTAAAGTAGAAAAATTGCTTTCTAAACCAGAAGGAATACAGGCTTATACATTAAATGGAAAAAAGACTGATATTTCTTATAATGATTTAATAGAGGGATATGAAATAGATAGTATTACTTGTAAGAATGGAACTATTGCTACTTATAATAAAGAAGATAATAGTGTAAGTTTATCAAACATACATATGCCTGATTATTGTACTATGGATTTTAAAAAAGGCATTTATACACTAACTTTCAATAGTGGTAATTTATTATATGATTTAAAGGATGTATCAAATATTAACTCAGAGTATATAACTTATAGTGTTAAGGATGAAGTAGTTACTGTTACTGGAAAAAATGATGATGGATATGGTTTTATTAATGCAAGAGTTTATTTAGAAGCTAATAACACTTATATCTTTAATTGTGATACTAATGGCGTATGGGGAACTAATCCAGGCACAAATACTGTAGAAGCCTTCTTAATGTTAAATGGAGAATATAATACCTTTTACCATTTATATAATAATAAAAAATTTGAATTTACTCCAAATGTAACAGGTGTATATTGGCTACGATTAGATGTTAATGCTACTAACAAAACATATACTTTTTATAACATTAATATATCGAAGAATATTTCTTCTAAAAATATAGGATATAAAGATGTATATGGTGAATTCCCTACATACTCTAGAGATGGATATATGATGCTTGGATGGTATTTAGAAGATGGAACAAAGGTAGATAGTACATCTATTAATTATACAAAAAGAGATCATAGTATAACAGCAAAATGGAGTCGTTATAACTATGAAGTTAAATTAAATGTTGTTAATGGATCTGGTTCTGCAACAAAAACAGTCGAACACGGAAGTAGTGTTTCATTTACTGGAATAAGTCCTAGTACTGGCTATTCGTCAAGTAATCCAACTATAAGTTGTACAGGTGGAAGTTTAAGTGGTTCAACACTAACAGTAAGTAATGTAACAAGTTCGAGAACATGTACTGTTACATTTAAGAAAATAGCTGTACCTCTATATAATCAATTACTTGCTGATAATCCAACGATAAGTACAAGAACAGACTTTAGTACAACGTTTACAAATACTAATACAGGAACTTTATATAAAGCAACAGAAAGTATAGCTGGGGGAACTGCTAAAGATGTATATTACTTTGCAGGAGATGCAAAAAATAACTGGGTGAAATTTGGAGGTTTCTACTGGAGAATAATAAGAACAAATGCAGATGGAAGTATTAGAATGTTATATTCAGGAACAAGTCCTGATACAACAAATGGATATATAGATAAAAGTGCCTTTAATAGTTCGTATGATAATTCAATGTATGCAGGGTATATGTATGGAACAAGTGGAACACTTGCTTCAAATAGAACTAATACAAATAATAGTACTATAAAAGGAGTGGTAGATACATGGTATAATAATAGCTTAAGTAGCTATACAAAATACATAAGTACAACTGCCGTATATTGTAATGATAGAGAAATAGGAAAGGGCACATATGTAGCTCAAAAAGAACTTAATAAAAATTCTGATAGTATGATTGCATTTGTTGATATAAATGATACAAGTAATCTTATAGCAGTACCTGATTTTCAGTATAATTTTAAATTTTCGGCGAATATTAGGCTGTTAGATAATAAACAACCGACATATAATTGTACAAATATAAAAGATGCATTTTCGGGGAGTAATACAGAAGCTAAATTAACATATCCAATAGGACTAATGACAGCCGATGAAGTGGTATATGCTGGTGCGAATACTACTAATAGTTGGGAAGGTTCTTCTTCTACAGCGAACGTTTGGTATTATTTAAATAGTACGGAAGGAAGCATAACAGGAAGTACTAACTGGTGGACAATTACACCTTCAATTAGTGCTAAAGTCTCATATAATAATTCTATTTATGCAGCATATGTAGATAATGCATCTCTATATGTTCCTGATGTTTATCGAGGTTCTTCCCTTTTATATAATTCAAAAGCAGTTCGTCCTGTTATAAGCATAAAATCTTGTGCTCTATGGTCATCGGGTAATGGTTCTTCTTCTAGCCCTTATGAAGTAAATGGTGGTTGCTAAACCACCTCTTTTCTTGTATAATTATAAATAGGAGAATGATAGTTATGAAAGAAGAAGTTTTGAATTTATTTAAGAGAAATGGTAATAAGAAAATTGATCCTATAGATATAGTAAAATATTTTAATAAAGATTATAAAGTAGAAGATTTAAAAGAAATAATGAATATTTTATATGAATTAGTTAACGAGGGAGAAATAGTTAGTACTAAACATAATACTTTTAAATTAGTAAATGATGAATATATAAAAACTAAAATAGAAAGAGTATCTAGTGGAAATGGATATCTTTTACTAACTGATGGAGATATTTATGTAGATAAAAGGAACATGAATGGAGCACTAGATGGGGATTTAGTACTTGCTGAAACATATAAAAGATTTGGTAAATTAGAAGGAAAAGTAAAAAGGGTATTAGATAGAAATCTTCCATTAGGAGAAATATGTGTGGAGAATGGAATAACTTTTGTAAAGCCATTAAAAGAATATCCTTTAAATATAGAATTAACTATTAATAATGATATAAATGTAGTTGAAGGAGAAATAGTTAAACTAAAAAGTATAAGAGAAGAAAAGGATTCTGTAATAGTTAAAGTTATAGAAAAGATAGGCCATAAAAATAGTCCTGATATAGACACATTAAAAGTAATGGCAGAACTTGGTGTTCCAACTGGTTTTAGCCCCGAAACTAAAGAAGAAGTTAAAAGTATACCAGGGGAAATAAGTGATAAAGATTTTATAGGTAGAAAAGATTTAACTGAAGAAATGATATTTACAATAGATGGAATTGATACAAAAGACATAGATGATGCAGTTGGACTTAAAGTGCTTGATAATGGTAACTATCTATTAAATGTTAGTATAGCAGATGTAACCAATTATGTAAAATGGAATTCTAGTTTATTTAATGATGCATATTTAAAAGGAAATTCAACTTATATGGCAGATAGAGTTGAGCCTATGCTACCAGTTGAACTTTCAAATGGAATATGTAGTTTAAATCCTAATGTTCTTAGATGCGCAGTTACTACAGAAATAGAATTTGATAAAACAGGTAATGTAGTAAATAAAAGAATGTTTCCAAGTATTATTAAATCAAGAAAGAAAATGAATTATGATGATATAAATAAAATATTTGATGGTTCTCATGTAGAAGGATATGAAGAATTTGAAAGTACTTTACTTAATATGTTAGAACTTTCTAAAGTACTAAAGAAAAAGAAATTGGAAAGAGGAGAAATAGAATTTGAGAGTAGTGAGATTAAACTAGTAGTAGATGAAAATGGTAAAGTAACAGATATTAAAAAAAGAACTCAAGGACTTGGAGAAAACTTAATAGAAGAATTTATGATAGCTAGTAATGAAGCAAGTATTAGTTTACTTAATGAGAAAACAGGGCTAGGAATATATAGAATTCATGCTAAACCAACTCCTAAAAAGATTGAAGAATTTGTTAGATTTATGAATACTTTAGGCTACAATATAAAAGGTAAGTTTAATTATAGTGATATATCTAATAAAAATATACAAACTATAATGGAAGTTATAAAAGAAACAAAAGATAAAGAAATACTTTCTAAGAAATTATTAAGAAGTATGCAAAAAGCAATATATTCTGTTGATAATATAGGCCACTTTGGATTAGCAAGTAAAATGTATACTCATGAAACAAGTCCAATTAGAAGATTTAGTGATTTACTACTTCATTATATGATTAAAATAGCTCTATTTAATATGGATATGGGCGTTAGTTTAAATGAAATATCAAGAGGGCTACCTGAAGCATGTGACCATATAAGTATGACTGAAAGAAGAAGTGATGAGTGTGAGTATGCAGTTAATGATATGAAAATAGCTGAATATATGATGGATCACATAGGAGAAGAATATATGGCTACAGTAGATGGACTACTTAAAAATGGTTTCTTTGTTGAAACAGATAACTTTGTAGAAGGCTTTGTTAGTTTAGATACAATTAATGACTTTTATACACTAAGTGATGACTCTTTATATTATTATAATAGAAAGAAAAGAATTGTGCTTAAACTAGGAGACAGAGTTAAAGTAAAATGTATAGCCGCTAATAAAGAAACTAGACATATTGATTTTATATTAGTAGATGATAGGTAAAAATATTAAGATAAAATGATGTAGAAAAAATATTAATTTTATAAGTTGATATTGTTTCTCTAGCATGGTATACTAATGAAACAAATTTTACTTAAATGAAGAAGGTGAAATTACATGGAAATAATAAATAGAAAAGCAAAATTTAATTATTTTATAAAAGATGAAATTGAATGTGGAATAGTACTTATTGGTACTGAGATTAAAAGTATAAGAAAAGGCTCTGTTAGTTTAGATGACTCTTATGCTAGAATTAAAAATGGGGAGGTATTTTTAACTAATACATACATAGCTAAATATGAAGAAGGTAATATATTTAATCATGATGAAAGAAGAGAAAGAAAGCTTTTGCTTCATAAAAATGAGATAAATAAACTTATTAAATTAATAGAATTAGAAGGTGTAACTTTAGTACCACTTAAAATTTATTTTAAAAAGAATAAAGCAAAAGTACTGTTAGGTGTATGCAAGGGTAAAAAACTTTATGATAAAAGAGAAGTAATTAAAAAAAGAGATTTAGAAAGAGAAAGAAATTATTAAAAATTCTTTCTCTTTTATTTTTTTTAATGTATAATAGTTAATGAGTGATATTATGAAATTAGATGAAGTAGATATTGAAATGTTAAGTCCTATGATGAGGGAATATGCTAAAACAAAAAAAGAATATATGGATGTTTTACTCTTTTATAGATTAGGTGACTTTTATGAGATGTTTTTTGAGGATGCAATAACTGCAAGTCATGAACTAGAACTAACTCTTACAGGAAAAAATGCTGGTTTAAAAGAAAGAGTTCCTATGTGTGGGGTGCCACATCATGCAGTTAATGTTTATTTAGAAAAACTAATAGATAAAGGATATAAAGTGGCAATATGCGAACAAGTAGAAGACCCTAAAGAAGCAAAAGGAATTGTAAAAAGGGAAGTAGTAGAAGTAGTTAGTAAAGGAACTATAACTTCTAGTGAAAGTCTAGATGAAAAAAACTACAACTTTATAGGTAGTATAACAGATTATACTTATATATATGCTCTTTCATATATGGATTTATTAAGTGGAAGAATGTTTGCAACATTCATAAGCCATGATAATGAAAAATTAATAAGTGAAATAGTAAGTCTTGGTATAAAAGAAATAATAGTAAGAAGTGATTTTAATGCTGAAATAACTTCTTTACTTAAAACAAACTATAATGTATATGTAAGTATTTATGATAAAGACTATAGTGATATTAATAAAAACAAAGTAAGTAGCTTAAACGATATAAAACTAGAAAATAACTCACTTATGTTAATAAGTTATATAACATTTAATCAAAAGAAAGAACTTAAACACTTAATGGAACCAGAATATGTTGACTCTAAATGTTATTTAAGTTTAAACAAAGAAACTATTAGGAATTTAGAGCTAACTGAAACTATAAGAAATAAAGATAGAATGTATAGTTTATTATGGCTTCTTGATAAAACTAAAACTAGTATGGGTTCTAGACTACTTAAAGAGTTTATATTAAAACCTCTTACTAATATAAAAGATATAGAAGAAAGGCATGACTTAATTGAACTTCTAAATAAAGAATTTCTACTTAAAAGTGAACTAAAAGAATTCTTATACGAAATATATGATCTAGAAAGACTTGTAGGTAAGGTAAGTATATCTTCTGTAAACGCAAGAGACTTATTACAACTTAAAAATAGTATAAGAGTATTACCTGATATAAACTTAATACTTGAAAGTTTAAACTTAGAAAAAGTAAAAGTGTTTCCAGAATTATATGATTTACTAGAAAATTCTATTGATATAGATGCACCTATCACCATAAAAGAAGGCGGAATAATAAAGACTGGTTTCTCTAGTGAACTTGATGAACTAAAAAGTATAAGAAAAAACGGTAAAGACTTCATTAGTAAATTTGAAAATGAAGAAAGAGAAAGAACAGGAATTAAAACTTTAAAAGTTGGATATAACAAAGTATTTGGTTATTATATTGAAGTAAGTAAAGGACAAGCTGATAATGTTAAAGAAGAATTTGGATATGTAAGAAAACAAACAATTAGTAATAGTGAAAGATTTATAACACCTTTACTTAAAGAAAAAGAAGATATGATACTTAATGCAGAAGAAAAAATTAAATCATTAGAATATGAACTATTTAATAAAATAAAAGATGAAGTAAGTAAAAATATAAGAGATCTTCAAGAGGTAAGTAAAAGAATTGCTTATTTAGATGTAATGCAAAGTTTAAGTACAGTAAGTGAAGAATGTAACTTTGTAAGACCTACTATTAATGAGGAACATATAATTAATGTATTAGATGCAAGACACCCAGTAGTTGAAAAAGTAATTAAAGGTGACTATATAAGTAATGATATAATTATGGATAAAGATACATCAGTACTTTTAATAACCGGGCCTAATATGAGTGGTAAAAGTACTTATATGAGAACTCTTGCTGTATTAATAATATTAAATCAAATAGGATGTTTTGTACCAGCAAAAGAAGCAAACATTCCGGTATTTGATAAAATATTTACTAGAATTGGAGCATCAGACGATTTAGTAGGTGGAGAGAGTACATTCATGGTTGAAATGAAAGAAAGTGCTTATGCCCTTAAAAATGCTACAATTAATAGTTTAATATTATTTGATGAACTAGGCCGTGGTACTAGCACATATGATGGTATAAGTTTAGCTGGAAGTATTATTTCATATATAACTAAACATATAAAATGTAAAACTATGTTTAGTACCCATTATCATGAACTAACTAAAATGAGTGAATTAGATCCTAGCATTAAAAATGTACATGTTACAATCGATGAAAATGAAGGTGGAGTAGTATTTCTTCATAAGGTTCTTAATGGTGCAGTTGATAGAAGCTATGGTGTTAATGTAGCAGAACTAGCTGGTTTACCAGAAGAGGTAACAGAAGAAGCTAGAAAGTTACTTAGGGTGTATGAAAAAGAAAGCAAAGAAGAAAAAACTCATATAAAACAATTTGAACTAGATTTAGAAACTCCAGTAAAAGATCCACTAAGAGAGTTTTTAAGACAAATAAACCCACTTGAAGTAACTCCTATGGAAGCATTAAAACTACTAGATGAAATAAAGAAAATTAAGTAAAATTAATTATTCGCACGAAAAAGGTGTGAAAATATAAAAAACATGAATAAAATAAACAAAAACACTGAAATTAATCAGTGTTTTTTAAGTAGTTTAATATTAGAAAAGTACGGAGTAGTGTAAATAAATGATGGTATTAAGCCGTTATATCTTCTAAAGCCTTCATTAATAATTAAATGAGTATTATTAAATAAATGTTTTCCTTTAACAAATGGCACTTTTATAAAAGGTTTAAAATCTCTAAAATATTCCATATGGCCTTCTAAAATACTATCATCTAATATTTTACTCTTACTTAAATATCCTCCGTGTAAATGACCTGAAAATATTAAATCAAATTTATTAATATTGTCCTTATTAATTTTAAATGAATTATAAACTGATAAAGGATCGTGCACTAAAGAAATATTATAGTACTTTTTATTCACTTTTATACTATTTAAAACATTATTTAAAATGAAACCATTTTCATTAAAAATATTCTTTCTATCATAAGCTTCAATAGGTACTCTGATGCCACTTATAGATAAATTGTTAAAATAAGCTGTTTCATTATCAAGAGGAAATAAATTAGTATTATATTTTAAACTTTCAAATCTCTTAATAACTTCTTCTAAGTGCTTAGTATTAATATCATGATTACCTAATGAAATATATATGGGACATTTACCTAGTATACTTATATTATCTAAAATACTTTTTACTTTATTAAAAGATTTATTATTTAAATACATATTGGAATTCATAATATCTCCAGAAATTAGTATTAAATCATATTTACTATTTATAACTAAATTTTTTAATGTAATTAAAAACTTAGAGTTAATAAAATTATTAAAATGAGTATCTGCTATACCTAAAATATTATATTCTTTATTTAACTTACTACTTAAAAGAGTATACTTTCTAACTATGTAATTAGTCACTGTTAAGTATCCTATTAGTATTCTTAAAACTTATTTTAGATATCTCATTTAATACATCTTTTCCTTTAGATTTAACAAGTTCTTTCCCGGCTTCATCAACTTTAATTCCTGCACCCTTTGGAATTAATATCCCTAGTGACTTTTCAAGTTTCTCTTGTTCTTTTAAAAATATATATCTGCTTATTATGCTCGCACACGCAACAGAAAGGTTTTTATCCTCAGCTTTTGTCATAAAAGTAATTCCAGTTACCTTATCTTTTATTTCTCTTAAATAATTATAGTATACTCCTGGTAAACAAAATTGATCAACTATAATTTTATCATAATTAAAACCTTTACTTTTCATTTTAAAAAGCATCTTATTGTGCATTATAGCTTTAACTTTATTCATGTTTATTCCTTTATTAACCCATTCATTATATTCCTTATTACTTAATATAATGCTTTCATAAGGAATTCTTTTCATAATAAGTGGCGCTATACTTAATATCTTTTTATCAGTAAGTTTCTTTGAGTCATGTACTTTTAAGCTTTCTAGGAATTTAATATTAACTTTATCCATAAAACATGCAGTTACAACTATAGGAAGAAAATAGTCTCCAGTTCCAACTTCATCACTTCCAATAGCAGAGAAGTAATAATTACTTTTATCTATCATAGATTCTTTCTTTTCTTCAGTGGTTCTAGTGTCAACATTAATATTATTTAAAAATTTTTCTTGATCTTTCCACATATTGGCATCTATATCAGCGGATATTCCTTGAAACATAACTTTACCACTTTCATATAAAGTAACTACAGTGTCAGCTTCAACTGCTTGAAACACTGCATATGGAGGAGTTTTTTCTTTCCTTTTATCCATATAATATTCTATCATTTTTTCTCTAATATTATCACTCACTTTAAATACAATTGTCATTTATATCAACCTCAAAATTATTTTATCATAAAAGTGTTTATTTTTCTATTATTTTATAATATAATTATTTTAGTAAATATTAATAAAGGAGGAAATATTATGAATATAGTTGATGCTATTTTAATTGTGATTTTAATAATAGGTGCTTTAGGAGGAATGAGAAGAGGCGCTGTTAAAAGTATAGTTAGTTTAGTGGGAAGTATAGTAGTACTTTTATTATCTTGGATACTAAAGGGGAGTTTAGCAAATATTCTTATTAGTAAACTACCTCAGATAGGAAATAACGCAGCTATTTCAGTACTTGTTTATCATATTTTATCATTTATTTTGCTTTTAATAGTTTTTAGTTTACTTTATAGAGTACTATTAAAGGTAACAGATATAGTTGAAAAAGTATTTGATGCAACAATAATACTTGGCTTTGTATCAAGAGTAATAGGCGCAGTTATAGGTGCAATAACTACATATGTAGTGTTATTCTTCATTCTATTTATATTAAGTATATTTAATATTAAATACTTTAATAATAGTAAAGTAAGTAACTTTATGTTAGAAAAAACACCTGCACTTGCACCACTTGTTAAGAATACATTTGAAGGAATAAAAGAAGTATATGAAAGTAATAATGCTGAGGAACAAATAAAAATATTATTTGAAAAAAATATAATTAATGAGGATAATATGAATAAAATATTAGAGAAGGTGAATTAATGAGATATTATAAAGGAGAAGATTTTGATAGTCTTGTAAAAGAAGGAGTGCATGTAATTGATTTTTATGCAGATTGGTGTGGACCATGTAAGATGCTTGGAAGTATTTTAGAAGAAATTAATGATGTAGATATTATTAAAGTAAATGTAGATACATACTCTGATCTTGCAAATAAATTTAGAATAATGAGTATTCCACATTTAGTATTCTATAAAGATGGAGAAATTATTTCTTCTTCGGTAGGTTTTATTGATAAAGAAACTTTACTTGAAAAAATAGAAGAAACAAAAAGTTCTAGGTAATGATATTAAGTTTTACTTGATATCTTTTTATTTTACTTGTATAATCTATTTGGATGTGATGTTATGGAAAAAATATATGATATAAATTACTATGATTATGACTTACCAGAAGAGTTAATCGCTCAGTCGCCACTTGAGGATAGAAGTAGTTCTAAACTTTTATTACTTGATAAAAATACTGGTAAAATAAAAGATGAAACATTTAAAAATATAATTAATTACTTGCATTCTGGAGATACTTTAGTACTTAACGATACTAAAGTTATGCCTGCTAGACTAATAGGTACAAAAGAAGAAACAGGGGCAGTGATTGAAATACTTTTGCTAAAAGATATGGGAAGTGACATCTGGGAAGTATTATCTAGACCTCAAAAAAGACTACATAAGGGAGATATAGTTACATTTGGCGAAGGACAGTTAAAAATAGAAGTTATTGAAAAACTAAATGATGGAATAACACATGTTAAACTTATATATAGTGGTATTCTATATGAAATACTAGATAAACTTGGTACTATGCCTCTTCCTCCATACATACATGAAAAACTTGTTGATCAAAGTAGATACCAAACAGTATATGCAAAAAATGTTGGGAGTGCTGCTGCTCCTACGGCGGGACTACATTTTACTAAAGAATTACTTGAAAGAATAAAAGAAAAAGGTGTAGAAATATTATATGTAACACTTCATGTAGGACTTGGAACATTTAGACCAGTTGCTGAAGAAAATGTCCTTGACCATGAAATGCATAGTGAACTTTATATGATAACTAAAGAAGTAGCTGATAAACTAAATAAGGCAAAAAAAGAAAAAAGAAGAATAATAGCAGTTGGTACTACTAGTACGAGAACACTTGAAAGTAATATAACTAAATATGAGTGCTTTAAAGAAACTACAGAAGAAACAAATATATTTATATACCCAGGATATAAATTTAAAGGTATTGATGCTTTAGTAACGAATTTCCATTTACCAAAGAGTACTTTAGTAATGCTTGTAAGTGCTTTAGCAGGAAGAGATAATATATTAAATGCATATAAATATGCAGTAAATAATAAATACAGATTTTTCTCATTTGGAGATGCTATGTTTATAACAAATGATATAAATTCTAATAAATAAGATATACACTAGTTATTGCAAATTTTGCAATAATTAGTGTATTTATTTTTTTGAAAAAATATTAGATAATAGCAGAAAAAAGAAATACTTATAGATTTAATAATGAATTTTTTAAAAGAAAATCAGTATGTTTAATAAGCATACTTTTTAATTGTAAAAATTACTAATTTATGATATTCTATATATAGAAAGAAAGGGAGTACATAAAATGAATTTAAACTACAAAGTAATAAAAAAAAGTAACAAGAATATGGCTCGACTTGGAGAATTTACAACTAAATGGGGAGTAAGTAAAACTCCTATGTTCATGCCAGTTGGAACACAAGCTACAGTAAAAACACTAAGTCCTGAAGAACTAATTGATGTACATGCTAATGTAGTACTTTCTAATACTTACCATCTATGGCTAAGGCCAGGGGAGGATATAGTTTATAAAGCAGGAGGACTACATAACTTTATGAATTATAAAGGTGGTCCTATGTTAACTGACAGTGGTGGCTTTCAAGTATTTAGTCTAGCTAAAAAGAAAGACATACATGAAGAAGGAGTATATTTTAAAAGTCATATAGATGGAAGTAAACTATTTTTAAGTCCTGAAAAAAGTATAGAAGTTCAAAATAAACTAGGTGCAGATATAATAATGAGTTTTGATGAATGTCCTCCATACCCAGCAACCTATGAATACATGAAAAACAGTATAGAAAGAACCCTAAGATGGGCTAAAAGAGGCAAAGAGGTTCATAATAATAATGAGCAAGCACTTTTTGGAATAGTACAAGGTGGAGAATTTGAAGAATTAAGAAAATACTCTGCAGAAGAAACAGTTAAAATGGACTTTGATGGCTATAGTATAGGTGGAACTGCAGTAGGAGAAACAAAAGATGTTCTTTATAAAGAAATCGAATATACTACGAAATACTTGCCAGAAGACAAAGTAAGATATCTTATGGGTGTAGGAGATCCTATTGATTTAATTGAAGGTGTAATGAGAGGTGTAGACATATTTGACTGCGTCGCACCAACAAGAATAGCAAGGCATGGAAATGCATATACAAGAAATGGAAAAATGAATATAAGAAATGCTAAATACAAAGAAGACTTTACTAGCATAGAAGAAAATTGTGACTGTTATGCATGTAAAAACTATACAAAAGCATACATCAGACACTTAATAGTTGCTAACGAAACATTTGGTCAAAGATTACTTAGCATTCATAACATTAGATTTTTAACTAAACTTATGGAAGACATAAGAGAAAATATAGAAACAGATACTTTGGAAGAATTTAGAGATGAATTTTATAAAAAGTATTATAATAGGTAGGTATAATATGGAAAGAAATAAAAAGGTATGTTTAGAAATAACATTAATAGGTATTACTATAATAATTATAACAAGTGTAATAATATCACTTATAAATTATAAAGAAAATAAAGAATTAAATCTTTTAAAAAAAGATTTAGTAAGCATAACTCGCAGTTGTGTTAAAGATAATATATGTACTAATGATACAATAACCTTAAAAGATTTAGAAGAAAACAACTACTTAACTGATGATTTAAAAAAAAGAACTGAAAACTATGACGATACATCATTCATTATCTTCAGTTTAAAAGAAGTATATCTAAAGGAAAAGAATTAACTTTTCCTTTTATTAATACCAAACATTCCACCAATTGTACTAGAAAGTAATAAAACTAAAAAGTAAATAAAAGATTTTAGCGAAGGCAAACTCCTAAAAATAATAGATAAAAATAATAAAAGTAAAATCATAGATAAACCCATAATAATACCACTTAAATAACCTTTCTTATCACTTCTTTTACCAAGTTTAAATCCATTAATTAAAAATAATATATTTAGAGTTATAAAACTAATAATACTTATAGTTTTATAATTAATTAAATTAAAATATGAAAAAGTAGTAATTATTATAAGATAAATAATTAAAGATACTAAAAAATAACCTAAATTAAATAAAATGTTGTTAATTTTTTTCATTTTTCCTCCTGTTTAATTATATAACTTGATTAAAAAAATATTACTTTGTACATAATAATATTAGGTGATAAAAATGGAATTACTAATAGTTGTATTAAAAACAATATTCTTCTATTTTTTTATATTAATAATTTATAGGATAATGGGTAAAAGAGAAATAGGTCAATTATCTATTCAAGACTTAGTAGTATCAATCTTAATAGCTGAGATGGTTGCTATTAGCATTGAAAACAAAACAGATCCACTTGCATATACAGTCTTTCCTATAATTGTACTAGTATTACTTGAAATAGTAATGGCATTTATAAGTTTAAAATGTAACAAAATAAGACACATAATAGAAGGTAAACCAGCTTTAATAATAAATAAAGGAGTTATAAATTTTAAAGAAATGGTAAAACAAAGATATACATTAGATGATTTATTACTAGAACTTAGAACTAATAAAATAAAAAATTTAATGGATGTAGAATATGCAGTACTTGAAAATAATGGTAAATTAAATATATTTAAATATAACTTTCTAAAAATAAAAAGTGAAAACCCATTCCCATTAATTCTAGATGGTAAGGTAGAAACAAGTACTTTAAATTATATTAATAAAGATGAAAAGTGGTTATTAGATTTATTAAGTAAAGATAACTTAAGTGTATCAGAAATATTCTATTGTTTCTATAAAAATAACAAAGCTTATATAATTAAAAAAGAAGATGTTAAATAAAAAATTCTAGTCTAAAAGATTGGAATTTTTTATTTTATCATAAGCACTTAAATTGATTTTAAACATTAAAAATATTATAATGCTTGTAGATAGAGGTGTTACAATGAACTATATTAAAAATTTATTGATTTCTGATCTTATAATACTGTATTCGAAAACTAAAGATACAAAATATATTGAAGATTTAAAAAATAGATTTAAGTTCTGTGGCTTTACTAATGAAGAAACAGAAGAATTTATTGAAATTGAAACTTCGCTTTATGAATTTAAAGGTTGCAAAGATGATAAAACAATTATTAAAAGACACTATATTTTAGGCAATGAAAATAAGGGTGTTTTATTTGAAGATAAATCTTTATATAAATATATTCCAGACACTAGCAGTAAAAAGATATTTTATACTTCTGAATTAATTTCGGTAATTGATGAGGCGGCTGTGCTAACTTATTCTAGTAATATAAATAAATATAAAGCTAAAGATGAGATAATAGCTTTGTCAAAAGGGGAAGTAAATAATTGGATTTATAGAGAATTTTTTAGCAGATTAGAATATTTAT
Organism: uncultured Bacilli bacterium; assembly: GCA_934086775.1. Taxonomy (GTDB): domain Bacteria; phylum Bacillota_I; class Bacilli_A; order RF39; family UBA660; genus CAG-628. The sequence continues at coordinate 14,683 of CAKOIJ010000009.1, forward strand.
GCAGATGTGCTAACAAAGTATTTTCGGAAGTAAGAAATCTTTATTTCAAAAAAAGATATCAAATCTGTACTGGAATGAGAGCAAAATTTGTATAGATGCTAGGTGGGATCCTAAATACATTTCTAGTCGTAAGTTTGAACCTTACTCGGAAGAGTTTAAATAAATAAAATTAATATGAAACAGTGGTTGCTAAAGCAACTACTTTTTAGTATAATAATACATAAGGAAGTGAAAACATGCAAAAACCTAAAGGTACTCTAGATATGTATGGTAAGGATGGAAAAATGTATGACTATTTATATAGCTATACGAGTAACTTTATGTATCTTTATAATTATGAATTTATAAAAGTTCCTACTTTTGAGTACACAGAATTATTTTATAGAGGTGTAGGGGAAACAACGGATGTAGTTAATAAGGAAACATATGATTTTATTGATAAAGGTGGTAGAAATATAACTTTAAGACCTGAATTTACTGCAGGAGTAGTTAGAAGTTATATTGAGAACAAAATGTATACTGAAGTAGTAACTAAACTTTTTTACTTTGGAAGTGCATTTAGATATGAAAGACCACAAAGTGGTAGGTTAAGAGAGTTTACTCAAGTTGGAGTAGAAGCGTTTGGTATTAAAAATCCAAACTTTGATGCAGAAGTAATAAGTCTAGCATACAATTATTTAAAAGGACTTGGAATAACTGATTTAAAAGTATATATAAATACACTAGGAGATAAAACTTCTAGAGAAAATTATAATAAAGTAATAAAAGAATACTTAGAAAAAGATTATGATAACTTATGTGATACATGTAAAGAAAGACTAAATAAAAATCCACTTAGAATACTTGATTGTAAATATGACAATGAAAGAGAATATATAAAAAAATCGCCTAAAACAATAGATTATCTCAATGAAGAAAGTAGAGAATATTTTAATAAAGTAAAAGATGCTTTAGAAGTATTAGATATACCATATGAAATAGATAGTACATTAGTAAGAGGATTAGACTACTATACTCATACGATATTTGAAATTAAAAGTGATTTGGAATTCCTTGGTAAAGCAAATACATTATGTGGTGGAGGAAGGTATGATAGTTTAGTTAGTAATCTGGATGGGCCTGATATGCCGGGTATAGGTTTTGCACTTGGAATTGAAAGAATAATGACTGTTATGAAGGAATTAGAAACGTTTGTACCTATTAATAATATTGATATATTTGTAATGAATTTGGATAATTCGCTATATGCTCTTCAAGTAATAGATGATTTAAGAGGAAGTGGCTTTGCAGTTGAAACAGATTATACTGGTAAAAATATTAAAAGTTTATGGAAACTAGTAGATAAGTTTAATCCAAAATATGTTTTAATAATTGGAGAAAATGAAGAAAAAAGTGGACTTATAACTGTTAAAGATAATTTAACAAAAGAAGAAATAAAAGTAAAAGATAGTGAATTAATAGACTATCTAGATATGAATATATAATTAATTTTCAGGGGGAAATATGAAAAACGATAAACTTAAAGTTGCCTGCTTACTAGGTACATATGATAGACCAGAACTAGACTTTCCTTATTACTTAGTTGATAGTATAGTACTAGGTTATGAAAATGAAGAAAAAACTACATTTACAGATATTTTTACTGGAAAAGAATATCTAAGTATTTTAAATGCAAGTGAGTTTGGGCTTGCTATTGGTTATGGGATGCCACTTGATGTGAAAAGTTTTTACGAAGAAAAAACAACTATAAAAAATGGTAAAGAAATTACTAAAAAAAATAAAAAAATAGATAAAGAAAAATGTTTAGAATACTATAAATGGATGGAAAAACTAGTTTTTATTGAAAGTGAAGAATATCCAATAGTGGGTGTAGAAGTAAATGAATTTGAAAAGAAATTTAATGTAAAACTAAATTTAAACTATGTAGAAGAAGAGAATAAATTAATAGATGCTTTATTAAGTGGAGAGTTATCTGAAGAAGAATTTTATCAAAAATTAGTGGATCAGTATGAAAATGTTCCTAGTAGAAATGAAGATATAGAGAATAAACTTGCTAAAACTCTTGACAAACCAATAAGTGAAGTAGTATCTAAAATTAAAACTAGTATAATAAATCAAGATGAGGCAATAAAGAAAATAATCGTTCAAATTTACAAGTATGCATTATTTGGTAAAGATATGAAAAGTAATATACTTATATATGGTCCTAGTGGAGTGGGTAAAACCGCATTAATAAATGAAATAGCTAAAATAATAGATTATCCTGTACATGTAGAGGATATGACTAGTTATACAGCAAGTGGTTTTAAAGGTGCTAGTACAGAAGATATTTTAATTCACTTATATAAAAATGCGGGTGAAGATATAACAAAAGCAGAGCATAGTATACTGTTTTTAGATGAAATAGATAAAAAAGCAGGAAAAGATGCTGATACTTCTATTGCAAATGAAGATGTTTTAAAAAGTTTACTTAAAATAATTGAGGGGGGAGTTTTTAATGTTGAATTAGATCCGTTTGGAAGTACTATTAAATTTGATACAAGCAATTTACTAATAATCGCTGGAGGAGCATTTACTGATTTATATAATAATCAAACAAAAGAAAAGAAAAATGTGGTTGGTTTTAATAATGATGTTAAATCTATTAATAATGAAGTGAAATATGGAACAGAATTAACTATAAAAGATTTTGAAAAGTTCGGTATGCCTCTTGAATTTATGGGTAGATTTAAAACTATAATTAGAATGAATACTTTAAGAAAAGAAGATTTAATTAGTATACTTAAAAATAGTAATTTAAGTGAATTAAAAAAATACATAAATGCTTTTGAAAAGAAAGGTATTAAGTTAGATTTACCTGAAGAAGTGTATGAAAAAATAGCAAATGTTGCAAGTGGCTACGGTACAGGTGCAAGAGGACTTAATTTAGTAGTAGATAAAATATTTGAAAATGTACTTTATGAAGTATTTGAAAATACTAATGATCTTGAAGAAATAACTTTAGGAAAAGACATAGTAGAAAATAATAATGATTTTACTTTAAGAAAGAGGATCTAAATGGAAGTTAAAGAAATAGAAAGAAGTATAATAAAGAGGTTTAGGAAAGAAATATGGAGACTATTTACTAAAGCAGTAAATGAGTTTAACTTAATAAATGATGGAGATAAAATAGCAGTTTGTATAAGTGGAGGAAAAGACTCATTTTTACTTGCTAAATGCATGGAAGAGTTAAAAAGACATGGTAGGATTAATTTTGATTTAGAATTTATACTAATGAATCCTGGTTATGATAAAGAAAATTTAGATTTAATACATTTAAATAGTAAAAAATTAAACTTAACAATTAATGAATTTGAATATAATATATTTAAAGAAGTAAATGGTGAAAAAAACCCGTGTTACTTATGTGCTAGAAAAAGAAGAGGCGCACTTTATAATAAGGCAAAAGAACTAGGCTGTAATAAAATAGCTCTAGGACATCATTTTGATGATGTTATTGAAACTATTCTTATGAGTTTAATATTTAATGGAGAATTTAAAACAATGATGCCTAAACTTAAAAGTACAAATTTTAAAGGTATGGAATTAATAAGGCCTCTATATTTTGTTAGAGAAGAAGATATAAAAAGATTTTGTAGGTATAATGATTTACATTTTATAGGCTGTGCTTGTAATGTAACCAAAAAAGGCACTGGAATGAGACTTGAAATGAAGAAACTTGTTCAAATACTTAAAACCTACTATGATGGTGCTGATAAGAATTTAATGAATGCTACTTATAATGTAAATTTAAATACTATTATAAGTTACATAGAAAGAAAGGATGATGAAGAATGATAAGAGAAGAAAGAGAAATGGAGTTAGAAAGATTAGATGTTGGTGCTATAGCTAGTACAGAAGATATGATTTTTTATACTCTTATGAAAGAAAAAGGGGCAAGTAAAAGTGAACTTTCTAAATTAACAAGGATTGAATATCCTAATATTAGAAATACTATTATTAAAATGGAAGATAAAGGTTATGTTATTGGTAGAACACTTGAAAACAAAACTGTATTATTCTATTTAACTCAAGCGGGAGTTTATGAAGCTCATGACAGACTAAATTATACAGTATTTTGTAAATATCACAATTATTTATGTAATTTGTCATTTCCTAATGATCAAGTTTGCAAATTTCTAAGAAATGCTTTTTATAATTATTATTTATCTGGTGTATTTCCTAAAGATGCTTTAGAAGAATCTTATATTAGTTGGTGTTTCAGAAATGGTCTTGAACCTAATGTGTCAAGAGAAAGTAAATTGAAGTTAAAAAAATAGTATGTTATAATTAAATTACCAAGATGATTTGTCATAATAAACCGACAAATAAGTAATTTGGGGACCTAATTAATGGTTGGTGTTGAATACTTAATATTTAAGGATCCTAAAGACCATTATGTGGACTACCACCTCGCAGATGAGCGAGTTTTATTACTGCAGTCATTTTGGTTTTATTTTGGAGGAAATATGAATTTAAATAGATTAGAAGCTTTAATAGGTAATGAAAAATTAGATATTGTTAGAAATCTAAACATTTTGCTAGTAGGAGTAGGTGGAGTAGGTGGATATACTTTTGAAAGTTTGGTTAGAAGTGGAGTAAATAATATAACTATAGTAGATTATGATAAAATAGATCCAACTAATTTAAATAGACAAATAATAGCTAATTCTTCTAATATTGGTTTATTAAAGACAGAAGAAGCAAAAAAACGTGCACTTTCAATAAATGAAAATATAAATGTTATAACTAAAAATTTATTTCTTGATGAAAATACGATAAAAGAATTTAATCTAGAAAAATATGACTATGTAATTGATGCTTGTGACTCCATTAGTGCTAAAGTACTTTTGATAAATGAATGTACAAGTAAAGGCATTAAAATAATAAGTAGTATGGGAACTGCTAAGAAAATGGATGCAACTAAATTAAAAATAACTACACTTGATAAAACTAGTTATGATAAATTAGCAAAAAAATTAAGAGGTATGATAGACAAAAAAATTCAAAAGAAAATAACTGTAATATCTAGTACAGAGGAAGTAAAAAACATAGAAGTTCTAGGCAGTAATAGTTATGTACCAGCAGTAGCAGGTCTTTTAATTACAAACTATATTATAAATGACGTGGTAAACAAAACAAATTAATGATATAATTGTTTTCTAGAACGAAAGTTCGTATACTAATGGCGTTTTCTCTGAATATATCTCATGTAAAATAATTAACTCTTTAGAATATAAAGATTTAAATGATGCTTTATTAAGGGTATATCCTAGAGTAGATATAGAAAAATAAATAGCATAATTTATAATGTAGAAGATCTTGATAATAACAGAAAGCTATTTTATAAAGCAATATTATTTATTAGGTATGAAATAATACTAACAGATGCATATAATAAACTTAATAAAAAGAATTAAAGTTCGCCTTTAATTCTTTTATTGTACTCTTGCATAGCTTGTTCATATTTATTATCTCCAGCAATATAATATTTACTTGTTTTAATATTATCAGGTAAATACTGCTGTTTTACATAATGATTTTTATAATTATGAGGATATTTATAATTAGGGCTAGTTGTTCTAATATGTTCTGGAACTCTACCTACATTATTTCTTTTTAAATCATTAATTGCTGCATTATAAGTTTGTTCAACTGTGTTGCTTTTTGGACTAAGTGCCATTTCAATAACAACTTGTGTAAGAGGTTTATATAGTTCTGGGAGTCCAAGCCTTTCAGCACTTTCTATTGCAGTTAATACTTTAGTTTGTAAAGTAGGGTTAGCAAGACCAATATCTTCATAAGCGATAACAAGCATCCTTCTATAAAGAATATCAAAGTCTCCTGTATCTATAAGCCTAACTAAATAGTGTACACTAGCGTCCACATCACTTCCTCTTATACTTTTTTGAAAAGCACTAATAACATCATAATACCCATCTTCATTCTTATCAGAAAAAATATTTGCTCTTGGGCTTATCTCATTAATATTTTCTATAGTAAATTTATTTCCAAAACTATTATAACAAAATTCTATTAAATTATAGGCAAATCTTAAATCACCAGCACTTAGCTTAGCAACATAGCGTTTTATCTCATTTGTTAAATTAATATCTTCATATACAGTTTTAACCTTATCTAAAGCTTTAAAAATATCTTCATCAGTTAATTCTTTTAATTCAATTAATTGGCATCTACTTCTAATAGCTGGATTAATAGAATGATATGGATTAGAACTAGTAAGTCCGATTAAAGTAATTTGCCCACTTTCAATGAAAGACAAAAGTAGATCTTGCTTATCTTTATTCATTCTATGAATTTCGTCAACTATTAAAACAAGATTATCATAAATTTTACTTTCTTCAAAAACCACTTCGAAATCTTTTTTACTATTAATTGTAGCATTTAAAAGTCTATAATTAGAATTAAGTTCATTCATAAGAGCTAAAGCAATAGTAGTTTTACCTATACCGCTTTTACCATAAAAAATCATATTAAATATTTTATTATTTTTAACTAAATTATTTAATATCTTATTTTTACCAACTAAATGAGATTGTCCTACAATATCAGATAGTTTATTAGGTCTTAATTTATTTGCAAGAGTTTCCATTTGTATCACCAGTAATATTTTATCATAAAAACTATTTTAAAGCATCATTTTCTTCTATTTTACTTTTAGGATAAGCTTTCCTAGTATCAGTTAAATAAAGTAGGTAATCTATACTAGTATCATAGAATTTAGCAAGTTTACGTAAAACTTCTACAGGAACATTATTCTTTTCATTTTCATATTTTGAATAACCCGCTTGACCTAAACCTAACTCTTTAGCAACATCACTTTGTGTTAAATCTTTTTCTTCTCTTAAATCTTTTAATTTATTCATAATTCATCACTACAATCAAGATAACATATTTCAAAACGGCTGGCCTGTGAGGAACTATGTCCTCGGGTCGAATGCTATAACTTATTCCCCAGTCATGGCTCTATCAAGTGATGTGCTTGTAAATGGTTCTGGCACTAAAACTGATTCATATGTAATAAGTATGTAAATAAAAGGTAGATTTATCTACCTTTTATTATTATTTTATGAGATAATATTAGTATGAAAGATATAGAAGAGTATGAATTGTTTTTAAAAACTGAAAAGAAACTAGGAGATAACACTATTGAGTCTTACTTACTGGACTTAATGTCTTTTTTAAAATGGTTTAATGGTGATGTTAGAACTACTACCAAAGAAGATATTCTAAATTATATATCTTTTTTAAGAGAGAACTTAAATGAAAAAAGTATAAATAGACATATAAGTTCTTTAAAAAGTTTTTATTTATATCTACTAGACATGAATTATATAAAAATTAATCCTTTAGAAGATATAAGTATTTTAAAAGTTAAGAAGTCATTACCAAAATATTTAAGTATTGAAGAAGTAGATAAATTACTAAATATTAAATTAAATACAGCTTTTGATTATAGAAATAAAGCTATGCTTGAAGTTATTTATGGTACTGGGTTAAGAGTGAGTGAGTTAGTAAAATTAGAGTATTCCAATATTGACTTTGAAAATTCTATAATAAGGGTAAAAGGAAAAGGTAAGAAAGATAGAATTGTACCTTTAGGTGAAATAGCTTCTTATTATTTAAAGACATATATTAATGATTATAGAAGTAAACTTTTAAATAAAAATAACTATGATGAAATATTTTTAAATAATCATGGGAAACCTATAACTAGGCAAGGTTTTAATTTCATACTAGAAAATATAAGAAAAGAAACAGGGATTGAAAAAGAGCTAACTCCTCATACACTAAGGCATTCTTTTGCAACACATTTACTTGAAGGAGGAGCAGATATAAGAAGCATTCAAGAAATGCTAGGACATGAAAATATTAGTACTACAAATATATATACTACTGTGGTAAATAAAGTATTAAGGGAAAATTATGATAGTTATTTCCCTAGAAGTTAGGAGTGAGATTTATGTATAAAAGAATATTTTTAATTGTAATGGATGGTTTAGGAGTAGGAGAGGCAAAAGATGCAGATAAATTTAATGATGTTGGTTCTTCTACTTTAGGACATATATTAGATCATGAAGGGTACCATTTGCCAGTATTTGAAAAACTAGGATTAACTAGTTTAGTAAAAAACGAAAACAAATATAAATTTGGATATCATAGTAAAATAGAACCCATGAATAAGGCAAAAGATACATTAAATGGTCATTATGAAATGATGGGAGTAGTACTGGATAAACCGTTTATGACTTATCCAAATGGGTTTCCAATACTTTTAATAAGTGAAATACAAAGAATAACAGGGAGAGAGGTTATTGGCAATGTGGCAATATCTGGAACTGAAATTATAAAACAACTTGGAGAAATGCATATGAAAACGGGAGCATTGATAGTGTATACAAGTGCTGATTCAGTTCTTCAAGTTGCTGCACATGAAGATGTTATTCCGGTAGAAGAATTATATGATATATGTGAAAAAATAAGTAAAATAGTATTTAGGGAAGAATATAAAGTTGGAAGAGTAATAGCAAGACCTTTTATAGGTAAACCCGGAGAATTTGTAAGAACTCCTAGAAGGAAAGACTTTACACAAGTTCCACCAACAAATGTAATGACTTGTCTTTATGATAATGGTTTTGATGTAATAGCGCTTGGTAAAATAAAAGATATTTTTGCTGATACAGGCATAACAAATGGGATTAAAACTAAAAATAATATTGATGGAATACTTAAATTAAATGACTTTGCTAGAAGTGAATTTAATGGTTTACTTTTCCTTAATTTAAATGATTTTGATAGTAAATATGGTCATAGAAGAGATAAGGACGGATATTTAAAATGTTTAGAAGAATTAGATAAATATTTACCACCTTTTTTAAACAGATTAAAAGAGGATGATTTAGTAATATTTACAGCCGATCATGGTAATGATCCAACTTATAGAGGAACAGATCACACAAGAGAAAATGTGCCAATAATATTCTATTCTAAGAGTTTTAAATATAAAGGAGTACTACCTGTTAAAAATACATTTGCTTGTATAGGCGCTACAATACTTGATAACTTTAATATAGAAAACAATTTAGGGATAGGGGAGAGTTACTTAAAATATTTAAAATAAAAAGGAGACTATAAACTGTCTCCTTTTTCATACTATTTACATCTTGAATTTCTAGATGTATTTCTAGCATTATTTCTAGCACTGTTTCTTGAAGTTGTTCTTTTAGCACTATTTCTACTTGTATTTCTAGCGCTGTTTCTTGAAGTATTTCTTGCCATTTTAATCACCACCTGTTAGTATTATTTACAATAGTTATTAATTAATTCATACGTTTGAGTGGTAATAATTGTCACTTTTAATAATATTTGATAACCTATTTGAGTAATATTAAATAAAGGTGAGTAGGGTGGAAAAAAATGCTATATATTCTTTAATAATATCTTCATTTGCTGGTTTAAGTACTTTACTTGGAGGATTAATAGTTTATTTTAAAGTAAAAGATAAAGATAAATTCATAACATTTGCATTAAGTTTCAGTTTAAGTGTTATGATCTCTTTAAGTGTATTTGAACTACTTCCAGAAGGTTTTATTACTCTTTCAAATAAATATGGCCTATTAATAGGTTTATTAATAAGTTTACTATTATTTTTGCTAGGTAAATTCTTAGTTACTAAAACTAGTAAAAAACTTGCCCTACTACAAAATAAAGGAAATCTTTATAGAGTAGGGGTACTTAGTATGGTCGCTTTAGCCTTACATAATTTTCCAGAAGGTATAGCTACATTTATGGCTAGTTTTAACGATTTATCATCAGGAATAAGTTTAGGCATAGCAATAATGCTACATAACATTCCAGAAGGAATTTCAATAAGTGTTCCTATCTACTACGCTACGGGAAATAAAAAGAGGGGAGTACTATATTCGTTTATTTCAGGCTTAGCAGAGCCAGTAGGAGCGCTTTTAGCATATATATGTCTTAAGAATTTTATTAATGATGCATTAGTAGCTATGGTTTTAATAATTGTAGCTGGCATAATGATAACATTATCTATAGATGAAATGTTACCAGAAGTTAATTCATATAATAAAAAGAAAGAAAGTTATATTGGATTAATATCAGGCTTAATATTAGTAATAATTAACCTAATTTTGTTCTAACTTTCTCTATTTATTAAGGTTCCGATAATATATATTATGTTAAGTTCTATTCGTAAGAAAGAATTAATAAATAATCAATCATTTTATATTCTTATCAATAGTCTATCCTTCTCCATTTATCTTTTTATTTATTAATAGTTTTTACATATTTATGAATGTTTTCCAAATATGTTGTTTTTTGAAAATATTTGTTCTAATATAAACATATATGTTATTGGTGCTTATCATTTTTTTTCACTACACATATTATCGATTAAAAAAGATTAGTATTAGCTAATCTAGTTTTGCTTATCCCCTATTACTACTTTTCTTGTTTGTATTTCAGCAATCTTATTTATAACTTCTTGAGCATTTTCAGTAGTTATTTTATCATATCCAAGTTCTCTTAAAGCCTGTAATTTAACTGTGGTTAATTGCTGTGTTCTACTTAAGACTTCTTCTTTAGTATTTTCTATTTCCTTAACAAATCTTTCATGTGATGCTATTAATTTACTCTTAGTAGCGCCTCCATTATTATATAAATTCATAGCTGTAAATATAATACTTTCTAAAATAAACTGAGCAGTCTCATCAAACTTAAATTCCATAGGATCACTAAATCCAGTAGTTTTAGATAAATAAGCAAGTATATATTTAATCTCAGGTATAGAGTCTATACTTTGAAGTACGTGGTATAGATATAAAAATTCATAGTAAGTATTTTTATTCTTCTCTTCTGTAAACTTTTCTTTAATTAAATTAATTAAGTCATTTACAAGTACTTGTTCATCTTTACTTAAATCTTTTAAATTAAAGTATGATCCATCATCACTTGGTTTTGTACCTTGATTTAATCTTGTTTCAACATTCTCTAAATATTCAGCAGTTACTTTTACTTTAGCAATAGACTCATCGCTTCCGTCTTGTAAATCTAATAATTTAAAAAGTAATAGTTTCTTTTCTTTTGGCCATTTATTTAAACTCTCTAGTTCTAAATAATTATAAATCATTTGTCTAGATACTCCTAAATATTTTGCTAATTTAACTTTAGATATTCCTAATTCTTGTAATAATTCATTTAAATTTTTCATGTAATTCTCTCCTTCTATCATGTATTACCATTGTACAACACTTTACAAGAGTGTGTCAAGTGTAAAGTAAATAAAAAATAAAGGAAATTAAAAGAGTAGGTAAATAAATTTACTATCCCTACTCTATTTCAAAGCTAATGTTTGACCGCCTTCTTTTACTTCATATATAAGTTTTTCAAATACTTCTTTATTCTCTACAAATAAGCTTTCATTAGCTTTATAAATTCTCATAAATCTTTCTCTAAGCTTTTCATCATTTTGCACTAATTTCATAAGTTCAGCATTCATAAGAGCAACATCAAGTTTCTTTTCTTTTAATCTTTTAACATCTTTTGACTCAATAAAGTCTTCAATTAAATCTTTTAAATCAGGTATCTTTTTACATAAAGCAAAATCAAATTCATCTGTTGTTAAGAAAGGCACATAAAGAATTCCTGTAATAAATAGCCCAGCAAAGACAGATACGAGTATTGCACCTTCTTTATCTCTTTCAAGTATACTTATAGTATCATCTTTATCTTGTTTTCTTACTTCAATAGTAGTAACTGTTTCATTTGGTATACTTGCAGCTTCAAGAGCAGTATATTTACCACTTTTTTCTTCATAATCAAGTTCTTTGCCATTTTTTAAAGCATTCAAAACTGCTTCAAATTCATTTTCATCAAAAGTATATTCTTTATAATCATACTTATATTCACCTTTTTTTAAAGTATAAGGATCTCTTACTGTTACTTTTCCTACATAGTAGTCATCTAGTTCCGCTTGATATCCTTCATCCACTTCTTCTATTATATTTCCATCTAAGTCATAAGTATACTTATATGTTCTAGGAGATGGCATTTTGCTTAAGATAAATGGAACAAGTCCTAAAGTAAAGGTAAGTAATCCAAAATTTAATCCTATACCAGCAATTTTTTTGGCAAGATTAAGCTTAAACTCTTTTATTGACTCTTTAATAATTTCAATTCTAGACATTTCATTTTCAATATTTTTAGTTTTATATTTAATTTGTACAAGATTATCTTTAATTTCTTTTGCTATTTTATTAAGTTCTTCTGTAGTTTTATCTCTTAAATCATCACCATATTTAGCATATATTATTGATTTTATGATGTCTTCAGTTATATAGTGTGCTTCATTACCTTTTAAGTTCATTAAATGTATTTCACTTTTTACTTTTTTAAGAGCTTCTTTATCGCTTATACTTTCAATATCACTTAATAAGATTTTATCTAAGTAGTATAAGTCTACTTCGCTTTTAGAAACTACATTATATAGTTTGTGTTCGGTTAAGTGTTTGTTTTCTTCAAGTAATAGATAGTATGTTACTTTATAAAGATTTTCTATTATTTCTTTTTCTTTATCATATATTAAAGTGCTTGATGCTTTTATTTCTCTTAATAGTTTTATTAATTCATCAATGTAAAATGATAGTTTATCTTCTTCGACTGTTTTGATGTCTTCTCTTAAGTGTACAGTGAAATTGTATGCTTTAAAGTATACCATATATTCGTTTAGATGAGCTTCTAGTTTGTTTAGTTTACTCATAGCACCTATGTAATCATTTTCTATGCCAAAGTATTTATTTGATGAGCTTTTGCTATGTTCATTTACTAAGCCTTCTTTTATGCTTTTAAGTTCATTTTCATATTTTTCAGTATTTATTCCGATGTTTTTTAAGTTTTCTATTAGTCTTTCAATTTTTATTACTTTAGAATTATATTCAATTGCTTTATCATTTATCATATATATCCCCCATTAATGTTGTTTATTATAGCACTTTTAGCATTATTATGCAAGAAAAAAGTACTTTTATAAGTACCATAATTTTTCTCCATCTTTTCTTACTTCTTTTATTATACCGCCTGCAATAACTTCGCTTCCAAGATATATTACGCAAGCTTGTCCTGGAGTTACTGCTTTTGCACTTTCGTATTTTAGAGTTACTTCATTACCATTATATTCTATGCTGATTGGTACATCTTCCCCACGGTATCTAAATTTACAAGTTGCAAAGGCTGGTTTTAAGTCACTTATGTAGTTCATATCTTCGATTACTGCTTCGTTTGATATTAGATATTTATTATCATCTCCAAATGCTACATATAGTATATTTTTTTCAACATTTTTACCACATACGTAGTGACGTTTAGCATCTCCTGATAATCCCACATTTCTTCTCTGACCGATAGTGTAGTTCATAAGTCCTTTGTGCTTTCCAATAATTTCGAGTGTATCTATATCTACTATGTCTCCTTCTTTACCTTTTAAATAGTTAGAAATAAAATCTTGATAGTGTCTTTCTCCGATAAAGCATATTCCAGTTGAGTCTTTCTTTTCTGCAACAGGTAAACCAGCTTCTAAAGCAATTTTTCTAACTTCTGGTTTAGTAAGACCACCAACAGGAAATAAAACATCTTTAAATTCACTAGGTTTTACTTGACTTAAAAAGTATGTTTGATCTTTATTATTGTCTACTCCTCTTAATAGTCTACCTTTTTCCATTCTAGCATAGTGACCTGTTGCAATATAGTCTGCGCCTAACTTTTTTGCTTCTTTTTTAAATAAATCAAATTTTATATATTTGTTACACATTATATCTGGGTTAGGTGTTCTTCCTTTTTTTAATTCTTCTAGGAAGTAAGTGAATACAGTATCCCAATATTCTTTTATAAAGTCTACTCTATAAAGTGGAATACCTAAATAATCACATACACTTTTAGCATCTTTAAAGTCTTGTTCTTGAGGGCATATACCATCAGTTATACCTTCTTTGTCATTATTGATATTAGAGTCCCAGTTTTTCATAAATAAGCCTATTACTTCATATCCTTCTTTATCGAGTAAATATGCACTTACTGCTGAGTCTACTCCTCCACTCATACCTACTACTACTTTCATAAGTTTCACTTCCATTTCTACGAAAAATTATACCATATTTTACTACATTATGGTATAACTTTATTATTTTTTTAATGCTTTTACATTTTCATTTTCTTTTGTAAGATATTGCCCTCTTAATATATCTTTAGAAAATTCTTCATCCATAAATTCTTTTATAAATGTATTTTCAAAATCTCCATCATAATTTTTTTTAGTACTAAATGGTACTCCTGAAAATAACAATTTTAAACTAAGTAAACAATATTCGCCATTTTCATTTTTATATAAGTACCATTCAATCGGTTTAACTTCTATCCAAATTTCCTCTCCATCTTCATAACTATTATCATTAGATAATGTAGCTCCTCCATCAGCAAAATTTCCATTAACTCTTACATATTTTTTGCCATTATAAATATATTCAAAAGTAATTTGTTTATTTAAATCTTCTAAATTAGGAGAAGTTTTATCATAGCTTTTATTATCATAAATTGTATAGTAATTTTCAGTTAATTCTAGTTTATTTTCTTTATATAACTTTTTTAATTTGTTTTGCATTCCAAGTGAAACAGCATCTTGAGGATATTCTCCAAACTCAATTACTGGTTTGTGATCATCTGTTATATAATGATTACCTAAAAATTTATTTACTGCTTCATAGCTTGATGCGTTAATTAGAAGAGGCCTTGCACTATAGGCGTTTTTATTAATGTCTACTGCTATTTCCTCCCCTTCACTATCAACAGCTACAATAGTTGACTCATCTATAGGTCCATAATTTGAGGATAAGTTTTTATGAGTTAGTGTCCAATAGTACCCATTATTAACGCCCTCAATATTTGCATAAATTCCTCCGGTACATAATGCAAAATCAGTGATTTCAGCATCTAATCTTTTAAACAAATATAAATTTTTTATCTCTTCACTATCTACATCTATAAATGTAAAACTTAGATTTTCAACTTCCTTAATAGAAGTTTCTTTTTTATTATCCTGTTTCTTACTTTCTATTTCAAGTAAATACTCTAATCTTTCTTCATTTCCATGAGTCCAAAGTGTATCAAATGTAGCACCTATTTCTTTACCTACAACATTATATACAAAATCTCTAACTATTTCTAAGTTTTCCTTATTTACTACAGATAAACCAACTGCTAGATTATACTTTTCTGCAATACTCATTTCTTTTATATCATCATCCTGAACATTATAATTTATTACATCTTCTACTGTAATAACTTCTTTTTTAGTAAACTCCATAAAATCTTTAGTAAGTTCTTTACCAACTAGGCTACGGAGCATATCAGGTTTACCAGTTGCATACAAAACTTTAGAAGCCATCTCCCATTTTCTTGGATCTGCATTTGGTGTTACACCATTGTATTTTGTTCTTAAAACTGGTTTTTTCATAAGTGATTTATATGAAATATAAGCATATATACTAGGATGTATTTTGTATTCATTAATTACTTTTGTATTATCTAGTCTTTCATAATTTTCGTTTGGTGTACTAGCCCATTTAAGCCAACTTTCTGCTGTTGTATTTATATATACATGAGCAAATCTATTAAATAGAGGCTCTGATAATTCTTCAGCACTTAAACTGTCTTTCGTTTCGTTACCTGCTGCAACGATCCTAGTGTTTTCAGGAAGTTTCCAAATACCATTTACTTCCTTATTTAGAACAACGTTGAAAGCCATTCCTTGAATAACATTTGATGCATTATTTATTTCGTCAAAGAATACTATATGAAGTTTATTTGGTTCTTTCTCACATTTTTCATTTACTTTCTTAAGCCAAGAAGGCATTATATCAATCATTTCTCCAGTTTCGCTGTTATAGACACTTTTACCATTAAAACTTTCTAATGATGAGTTTCTGAGATATATTATAGTAGCATCTTCGTCGAACTGTTTAACTCTAGCTGACTTACCGTCTCCACTTGCACCGTGTAAGAATACTGGAATATCACTAAGCAAAGCACCTTTAATTATTTCTTCTTCACTAACTTTATCAAAGTTAAAATTATATGGATTAATTTTTTTAACTTTTTT
>CAKOIJ010000010.1 GCA_934086775.1 uncultured Bacilli bacterium
TACTCAAAATATATAAGTACAGAAGCAGTATATTGTAATGATAGAGAAGTGGGAAGTGGAACATATAGTGCAACTGGATCAGAATTCTACTATGATGCATTTACAAGACTAGAGACAAATAAAACACTAACATATAATTGTACAAACATCAAAGATGCATTTTCAGGAAGTAATAGTGAAGCAAAACTAATATATCCAATAGGACTAATGACAGCAGATGAAATAACGTATGCTGGTGGCTATATATACACAAACTTACCTAGTCCATATGCATGGTATTATTTAAATAGTGCAGGAGGCAGTATAACAGGAAGTACATGGTGGTGGTTGCTTTCGCCTCGCTACTGGAATGGCAACCGTGCTTACTCGTGGACTGTGAACGGTTCTAATCGTGCGGGTCGTCTCTACGGCGGCTATGTGGACTTTTCGGGCGGTGTTCGTCCTACCATTTCTCTCAAAACTTGTACACTTTGGACTAGTGGAAATGGAGCACCTGAAACACCGTACGAAATAAGTACTACAAGTGGATGTTGAGATTGATTCCATTAACTTAACTGTGTCTAACGATTAATTTACTAATATAATTACTATAAAAAAATTAAAGGGTTAAATGGTTAAAATAGTCAATAATGTTATTGACTATTTTTAGTTATTAATACTTGACAAAATGAATTTATTTTACTATTCTTATTAATGAAAAGAGAAATTAAATATAAAATAAGATGTTAATTAATATTATATATAAGGAAAGGTGAATTAATGAAAAATTTAGTAATAGTTGAAAGTCCTAGTAAGAGTAAAACTATTGAAAAATATTTAGGAAAAGATTATAAAGTAACTAGTAGTAAGGGTCATGTTAGAGATTTGGCTACTACTGGTAAGTATGGATTAGGTGTTGATTTAGAAGATAATTTTAAACCTAATTATAAAGTTATTAAAGGTAAAGGAAAGTTAATAACTGATTTAAAAAAAGAAATTAAATCTAGTGATTATGTTATTCTTGCTACCGATCCAGACCGTGAAGGAGAAGCAATAAGTTGGCATTTAAAAGATGCCTTAGGACTTAAAGACAATTATGGAAGAGTTGTTTTTAATGAAATAACTGAAAATGCTATTAAAGAAGCATTTAAACATCCTAGAGATATTGATATGGATTTAGTACATAGTCAAGAAAGTAGAAGAATTCTAGATAGAATAATAGGCTTTAGATTAAGTAAACTTATGCAAAGCAAGACAGAAGGTAAAAGTGCAGGAAGAGTACAAAGTGTAGCTTTAAAATTAATTGTTGATAGAGAAAGGGAAATAAATGCTTTTAAAAGTGAGGAATATTTTACTATTGAAGCTATTTTTAAAGATTTTGAAGCTAGCTTAACTAAATATAAGAATAAAAAGATAGAGATTAAAACTCCAGTAGAAAGAGATAAGATACTTAATAGCTTAAGTAATGCTTTTACTATTGAAAGTGTAGAAAGTAAGGAAAAGAAAAAGAATAGTAAACTTGTCTTTACTACTAGTACTCTTACACAGATGGCTAGTATTAAACTAAATTTTAGTGCTTCTAAAACCATGCGTTTAGCACAAGGTTTATATGAAGGTAAGAAAATAGGAAATGATTTAGTTGGACTTATTTCATACATGAGAACAGATAGCACAAGATTAAGTGATGTTTTTGTTAAAGATGTATTTGATTATAT
The DNA here is from genome assembly GCA_934086775.1 of uncultured Bacilli bacterium. GTDB lineage: Bacteria > Bacillota_I > Bacilli_A > RF39 > UBA660 > CAG-628. The sequence continues at coordinate 1,695 of CAKOIJ010000010.1, forward strand.
TAAAGCTAATTATGGAAAAGAATATGTTGGATATGTAAAGAAAACTAAAGAAAAAGAAAATGTTCAAGATGCACATGAAGGTATTAGACCTACAAGTATTTTAAGAACGCCAGAAAGTATTAAAGCATATTTAACTCCTGATGAGTATAAGTTATATAATTTAATATATATTAGAACTTTAGCAAGTTTAATGTCTGATGCTAAAGTAATGGCTACTAGTGTAGTTCTTGATAATAATGATTATAAGTTTAATGCAAGCGGGCAAGTTCTTACATTTGATGGTTATTTAAAGGTATATAGTGACTTTGAAGAAAGTAAAGATAAAATACTCCCTGATTTAGCAAATTATAATTCAAATGTAATAATTAGTAATGAAATTAAAGCTACTAGTCATTTTACTGAACCACCTGCTAGATATACTGAAGATAAGTTAATTAAAGAATTAGAAAGTTTAGGAATAGGAAGACCAAGTACATATGTTAAGATAATTGAAGTTTTAAAAGAACGAAAATATATTACTGTTGAAAGTAAGAAATTTATTCCTACTACTGTAGGTATTCAAGTAACAGATAAATTACAAGAATTTTTTAAGTCAATTATTAATGTTAAATATACTTCTGATATGGAAACTGATTTAGATAAAGTTGCTGAAGGTAAAGAAGTTTGGTATGAACTACTAGACAAGTTTTATAAAGATTTTGAACCACTAGTGGACGAAGCATATTCTAAAATGGAAAAGGACGCTCCAGAAGAAACTGGAGATACTTGTCCAGAATGTGGTAAACCTTTAGTTTATAGATATGGCAAATTTGGTAAGTTTATAGCTTGTAGTGGATATCCAGAATGTAAGTATATTCCCAAAAAAGAAAAGGAAACTACTGTTATTTGTAAATGTCCTAAATGTGATGGCGATATTATAGTTAAGAGAACTAAAAGAGGAAAAGAGTTCTATGGATGTAATAATTATCCTAAATGTAAGTATGCGCTTTGGGATAAACCAACAGGAGAAGTATGTCCTAAATGTGGCGAATTATTAGTAGAAAAGAAAGAGGAAATTATTTGTCCAAATTGCAAAGAGTAGTAACTACTCTTTTAATTTGATTTTAATTATGATATAATTCTCATAGAAAGAAGGAATATTATGAAATTAAATAAAAAAGGATGGGGATATGCAGCGTTTTTCTCATTCATATTACTTTTTATTATTTGCTTAATTGTAGTAGCGGTAGCCCTAAGAGCGCATGGACTACTTGATGAGAACTGGAACTTTAAAAGTATAAGTAATAAAGAAAAAACAAATTATACTTTACTTGAAAATAATGTAGTAGAAGCTTCAAAAAAGTATGTAGGAAAGTACTATAATAATGAACTAGGTTTAGATACACTTTATATTAAAGTAAATCAATTAATTAGTAATAACTTTATAGAAGAAGTAAAAGATAATGATGGGACTTGTTCTGGGTATGTAAGTGTTTATTTAAATGATAGAAACAATATAGTTTATGAGCCATATTTAAAATGTAAGAAATATACTACTAAAGGTTATAATGAAAGGCATGATAATTAATGAGTAATAAAGTTATAATAGTATGGGGAAGTATAATAATATTACTTGTTTGTACATTATTTCTAATTGGTTCTAAACACCAAGGAGAAATAAAATATATATCACTTAAAGATGAAGTTAAAACATCTGTTAAGAAATATATGAAAGATAATAATTTAAAAGCCCCACTAGTAATTACTAGTGAAGAATTAGAAAGTTTAGGATATATTAAAGAATTAAAACTAGAAGAAAAAGTATGTGCTAGTGATATAAGTGTTAATAAGAAATTTATTTTTACTACTTATGATATTAAGTTCACTTGTATTAAAAGCGAAAATTAAAAGTATAAAATAAAGTGCTTAATATTATTTAATATAATTGATATAACGTATACATGAAGAAATACTTCATATAATATAAAAGGACAAACAAAACGAGTATTACCTAGTTTTCGCTGTTAGGTGTTACTCAGTCCGTATTCGTTCTGAAGAACACCGTCTCAGTTGAGTCAGTGTTCTTTTTTTTTGTTATTGAAACAGATACTACTAACGTTTGCTTTTTTTGGTTACACTATTAATTGACTAAAACGTTAAATTGTGGTATATTTATGTAGTCATTTGAGAACTATTATTTTAATTTATATAATAAAAAGGAGTGATACTTTATGAATAAAATAAGAGTATTTAGTCTTGGTGGGCTAAATGAAAATGGAAAGAATTTATATATAATTGAACTTAATAACAGAATATTAATATTTGATGCTGGACTTAAGTATGCTAATGAAAAGATGCTTGGAGTAGATCATGTCATACCTGATTTTAGTTATTTAGTTCAAAATAAGAAAAGAATAGTAGGTTTATTTTTAAGTCATGCTCATTATGAAAATATTGGTGCAGTCAGTGACTTAATTAAATGTTTACCTGATTTACACATTTTTGCAACTAATTATACAAGTAAGATACTTGAAATAGAATGTGCTGCAGCTGAAGTTAAGATAAAGAATTTACATGTTATTAAACCTCACAGAAAAATAGATTTTAAAGAGTTTAGCGTATTTCCTTTTAGTGTGAGTCACAGTGTACCAGAAAGTGTTGGATATAGCATCAATACTTCTGATGGTGCAATTGTATACATGAGTGATTTTGTTATTGACTCAACTATGAAAGGCGCCTATGATATGGATTTAGGTAAACTAGCTTATATTGGTAAACAAGGAGTACTTCTTTTAATGAATGAAAGTGTATTTAGTGAGAAAGCTGGATTTACGAGTCCTAATCATAAACTTGATAAGTATTATAAAAATGCAATTGAAAAGAGTGAAGGAAGAGTCATTTTTAGTATTTTACCACTTCATCTCTTAACAATTCAAAACATTTTAGATGCAGTTAAAGATACTGATAGAAAAGTAGTAGTAATGGGTAAATACTTACAAAATATAATTGACATGGCTATTAAAGAAGGATATTTAAATGTACGTGAAGGTTTAATAGGTGATTTAAAAGATTTAAAAGAAAAGAATACTGTTATACTTGTAAGCAATGATAGAGAAGCACCTTACTATAATTTATCTAGAATAGTTAATGGCTATGATAAGTATGTAATAATTGAAAAGAATGATTCAATATGCTTTGCTGATCCTTCTTATGAAGCTAATGAACTTTCTAGTGTTAAAATTAAGAATGAAATAGCAGTACATGGTATTAATATATTTGATGTTCCTAAAAATAAGAATGTTAGATTACATGCATCAAGCCAAGACTTAATGTTAATGGTAAAGATATTTAATCCTAAATATTACATGCCTATTAAAGGTGAATATCGTTATCAAGTAGGTAATGCTAAGCTTGCTTTAGAAGTTGGAATACCTAAAGAAAACATCCTTTTAAAAGAAAATGGAGATGTAGTAGAATTTAATGATGGTAAGCTAATTCCTAAAGGAGAGCATATTAAAGTTGATGATGTTTTAATTGATGGTAAGAGTTCTAATGATGTGGGAGAACTTGTTCTAAAGGATAGAGAAATGCTAGGAAATAATGGACTAGTATTAATATCAGCAACTGTTAGCAAAAAAAATAAAAATATAATAAGTGGCCCAGAAGTTTTAACAAGAGGTTTTATATTTAACAAAGATAATTTAGATATAATAGAAGAAATTAAAACTAGAAGTAAAGAAATTATTAAAAATAATACTCATAATGGTAAATATGCTGATTATTCTAAAATTAGAACTGATATTAGAGAGAATATTGGCACTTATATTTACAAACTAACTGAAAGTAAACCTGTTATTTTAACAGTTGTTCAAGAAATGTAGGTGATAGTTATGATTTATTTAGATTATAGTGCTACTACTCCAGTACTTCCTGAAGTACTGGATAGTTATGTTAAAGTAACTACTGATTATATAGGTAATGCTAATTCTATACATAATTTAGGAGTTAAATCTAAAGAATTAATGCTTAAAGCTAGTAAACAAATAGCTTCTTGTTTAGGGTGCAAATTTAATGAACTTATTTATACAAGTGGTTCTAGCGAAAGTAATAGTACTGCTATTAAAGGTGTGGCTTTTAAGTATAAAGAAAGAGGAAAACATATTATTACTAGTTATTACGAACATAAAAGTGTTAGTGAAACTATGAAATTTTTAGAGACTAAAGGTTTTGAAATTAGTTATATTAAGTTAAATGAAAATGGAGAAATAGATTTAAAAGATTTAGAAAGTTTAATTAGAGAAGATACTATATTAGTTAGTATATGTGCAGTCAATAGTGAAATAGGTTTCAAAGCACCCCTTAAAACTATCAGACAAATTATTAATAAGAAAAATCCTAGGGTAATACTGCACTCAGATATGACACAAGCACTTGGTAAGATTAATATTAATTTAAATGATGTAGATTTAGCTAGTATGAGCAGTCATAAGATATATGCACCTAAAGGAATTGGACTTCTTTATAAGAAAAGCACCCTAGAAATAGAACCACTAATATATGGGTTAACTGAAAATTGCCCTTTTAGAGGTGGAACACCTGCACTACCACTAATAGTTAGTTTTTCTAAAGCTATTAGAATTGCTAGTGAAAATATAGAAAATAATTATAAGCATGTTGAAGAATTAAATAATATGCTTACTGAGGGATTAAAGAATTTACCAGTACATATTAATTCTAATAAATTATGTGTTCCTCATATCTTTAATTTGAGCCTTAGAAAAATTAAAAGCGAAACTTTTGTAAGAGCAATTGAAAAATATGGAATATATATTAGTACTACAACAGCATGTTCTAGTAATGAACCATCTAGTATTCTTAAACATTATATTAGTGATAAAGAAATTAATACTACAAGTATTAGAATTAGTTTAAGTTATATGACTACTAAGAAAGAAATAGAAGAGTTTATTGTTTCATTTATTAAAACATATAATGAACTACTATTAAAGGAGTAACCTATGGAAGAAGTAATAATGATTAAATATGCAGAGTTGACCACTAAGAAAGATAATAGAAATTTCTTTATAAATACACTAGAGAAGAATATCTTATCTTGCTTAGAAGGCTTAAACCCTACTATTAAGAAAGACTACTATAGAATGTTTATTTATGTTAATAATATAGATGAAAGTATAAAAAGACTTACTAAAGTATTTGGTATTCATGAAATAGTAAAATGCATTTTTTCTGAAAGTAAAGATGTAGAGAATATTAAAAGTATAAGTAAAAGCCTAATAAAAGAAGGAACTACTTTTAAAGTTGAAACTAATAGAAGCGATAAGAGTTTTAGTATAAACAGTATGGAGTTATCAAAAATAGTTGGAGGATATCTTTTAAAAAATATTTCCAACTTAAAAGTAGATGTTCATAATCCCGAATATTTAATTAATATAGAAATTAGAAGAGAAGGAGTTTATCTATATTCTAATGGAGTTAAAGGGATGGGAGGATATCCTACCGGCACTCTTGGTAAGGCTCTTCTTATGTTAAGTGGTGGAATTGATAGTGTTGTAGCAGGATTTCTTACCATGAAAAGAGGAGTTAAGTTGGATTTTCTTTACTTTGAAAGTTTACCTCATACTAGTTTAGAAGCTAGAGAAAAAGTTATAAATCTTGCTAAAATTCTTAAGAATTATGGTAATACTGGTAAACTTTTAGTCGTTCCTTTTACAAAAATTCAAGAAACTATTTACAGAGAAATGAAAAGTGACTATATGATTACAATGATGAGAAGACAAATGTATAAAATAGCAGAAAGAGTTGCTAAAAGAAGAAATGCCAATGCTATAGTAAATGGAGAAAGTATTGGACAAGTAGCAAGTCAAACTTTAACTAGTATGAAAGTAGTTAATGATGTTACTTCTTATCCTATAATAAGACCTCTAGCTAGTTTTGATAAACTAGAGATTATGGAAATTGCTAGAAAGATAGGAAGTTATGATATAAGTATTCTTCCGTATATGGACTGCTGTACTGTATTTGTACCTACTCATCCAGTAATTAATCCAAGATTAGATATAGCAAGAAGTGAAGAAGAAAAATTAAGTAAAGAATTACTTGATGAAGCAATAAATAATATTATTAAAATTGATTTAAATGAAGAAAACCTAGAAAGTGATTTACTTTAGGTTTCTTTTTCTTAAAATTAATGGTAAAATTAACATAAAGGAAAGTAATTATATGAAAGATAAATTTAATCTAACTTTAAGAAGTATCAAATATATGCTTTACGGAATGAGAAATCAACTTTTTTGAGATGAGGATGAATACTTAAGACAGAAAATGACATACTTTCAAAATTAATATATAAATAGTGGAAAGTTTTGATATAATATATTTATTAATGTAGTTAAATCAGGAGGTAAAGAATTATGCAAACATTACAAATAAGAAATTCAACAGCAGAATTTTTGATATTCACAAAACAAAATAAAGAAAAGACAATAGAAGTGATTGTTGATGAAGAATCAGTCTGGCTTAGTCAAAAATTGATGGCCGAACTTTTTGGGACAACAAGAAATAATATAACAATACATCTTTCTAATATTTTTGAAAAAGAATTAAGTGAGAATTCAGTATGTAAAGAATTTTTACATACTGCTAGAGATGGAAAAAATTATAAAACAAAATATTATAATCTAGATGTTATTATTGCTGTTGGATTTAAAGTTAATAGCAAAAGAGCAATAGATTTTAGATTGTGGGCAATCAATATTTTAAAACAATATTCTGTAAAAGGATACGTATTAGATAAAGAAAGACTTAAAAATGGAACTTTTTTAAATGAAAATTATTTTGATGAATTACTACAGGAAATAAGAGAAATAAGAATTAGTGAAAGAAATTTTTATCAAAAGATTACTGATATATACACAACGAGTTTAGATTATAATGTAGCTTCACCAATAACAAAAGATTTTTTTAAAACCGTTCAAAATAAAATGCATTATGCTGTTCATGGGAATACTGCTGCAGAAGTTGTAGTGAACCGTGCAAATCATAAAAAAACCCATATGGGATTAACAAATTGGAAAAATTCACCTAATGGCAAAATAATTGCATCTGATGTTATAATTGCTAAAAATTATCTTACTAAAGAAGAATTAAAATCTTTAGAAAGAATTGTTACAATGTATTTAGATTACGCTGAGGATCAAGCTGAAAGACATATTCCTATGACAATGGAAGACTGGAAAGGTAAGCTAGATGTATTTTTACAATTTAACGAAAGAGATGTACTTGATAATCCTGGTAAAGTATCACATAAGGTAGCAAAGAGTTTTGCACTTTCTGAATTTGAAAAGTATAGAATTACTCAAGATAAATTATTTGAATCTGATTTTGATAAATTTATGATTGAAATGGAAAATGAGGATATTAGTTGTTAAAAATATTCAGTTCTTAGATATCATCCTCAGACGGAAATAAAAAAACTAGTATGATAATTGCTAATAAGATAATGATTATGAATGGTAAAGGAATAATTCTAGTAAAGGATGAAAATTTATTAGAATTTAATAAACTATTAACTGATTATTATACTAAAGGAGAAGATACAAAAATAATAGAATTTTTGTATAATAAATGTATTTATGGATTAAATTAAAAAATGGGGTAAAAATATCACATTTTTAAGTGATTAATTTTCTAACTGTGAACTTTTAAGATTTGTAATCGTTAGATTTTATAAGCAAAAATATTTGCTTTTTTTCTTTATATTTTCTTTTAACTGTGATATTATTTAAATGTATGGAAGTGAGGAAAAAATGATATCAATAGATAAATTAAAAGATTATTCTAAAAAGTTAGAGTTTACCATGGAAGAAAGTGAATATAAAACTCTACAAGATGAATTTGAAATCCTATTTAAACAAGTTGATAAGATAAGTGAAATAGAAGGCTTAAAGGATTATGAACCTATGTCATTTCCTTTTCATTTAGAGGAATCTTACTTAAGAGATGATGAAGTTGATATGAGTTTAAGTGTAGAAGATGCTCTTATGAATACAAAAGATAAAGAAAGTAACAGAGTTAAACTTCCGAAGGTGGTGGAATAATGAATATTCTAGAATATAAAGATAAAATTAAAAACGGAATTTCTAGTAAGGAATTATGGCAAGATGCAGTAAATAAGTCTAAAAGTTCCATGGAAAAATTAAATCCATATGTTACTATTATGGATGAATATATGAGTCTTGATAGTGACAGTAAGTTAAATGGAGTACCTTATTCTATTAAAGATAATTTTAGTACAAAAGGTATTCTTACAACAGGTTCTAGTAATATACTTAAAGATTATATACCACCTTTTGATAGTACTGTATATAAAAAACTAAAGCAAAGTGGGGCAGCCTTAGTAGGTAAAACTGTTTTAGATGAACTGGCTATGGGAGGAAGTGGACTAACTGGACACACTGGTATAGTTAGAAATCCTTATGATACAACTAGAATTGCAGGCGGAAGTTCTGCCGGAAGTGTAGTAAGTGTTGCTGCTAATTTAGTTCCGTTTAGTATAGGAAGTGACACAGGCGATTCAGTTAGAAAACCATCTAGTTACTGTGGAGTAGTAGGTTTTAAACCTACGTATGGAAGAATAAGCAGATACGGTTTATTTCCTTTTGCAAGTAGTCTAGATCATGTGGGAGTTATTACTAGAAATGTTCTTGATTCTGCTATAGTAGTTGATACTTTAAAGGGAAAAGATAAGATGGATATGACTACCTTAGAAGATGATAATATCAGTTATAGTGATAACTTAGTTAATGATTTAAAAGGTAAGAAGTTATTCTATATAAAAGAAATAGTGGATAGAGAAAATATTAATAATGAAGAAACCATTAAAATACTTGATAACTTTTATCAAAAAGTAAATGATTTAAAAGAAAGGGGAGCCTTAGTAGAAGAAGTTAGTATAGACAAAAAACTACTTGAATGTATTTATCCTATATACTTTATAATAAGCTGTGCTGAAAGTACTAGTAATAATAGTAATTTAACTGGTTTTATTTTTGGGAATAAAGTAGAAGGTAAAACTCCTGAAGAAATAATGATTAATACTAGAACTAAAGGCTTTGCTGAGATGATTAAAAGAAGATTTGTTATAGGTAGTTACATTCTTGAAAGAGAAAATCAAGAGAGATTATTTGTAAATGCCAAAAGAGCAAGAAATATGATTGTTACTAAAATAAATGAACTATTAAGTAAGTATGATGCTTTAATTCTTCCTACAACAGGTACTGTTGCACCTAAAATTATTCCAGAAGAAGAGCCGGATAGATTAAGTAGTGAATATTTACTTTTAGAAAGTCATTTGGTTATAGGTAACTTTGGTGGCTATCCAAGTATTACAATACCATGTGGTTTTGTAAACAGTATGCCAACAGGTTTATCAATAACTTGTAAACAAAGAGAAGACTTAAAATGTTTGAATATTGCATATTCTATAGAAAATACAATGCCTTACAAAGACATAGTAAAGGAGGTTATTTAATATGTTTGAACCTACTATTGGACTAGAAATTCATACTGAACTTAATACTAAAAGTAAGATGTTTTCTGGTAGTAGTAATACTTACAGTACTAATCCCAATGAGAATATAAGTGTTATAGATTTAGCATTCCCTGGTACTTTACCAAGAGTAAACAAAGAAGGAGTTAGAAAAGCAATTAAATTAGCGCTTGCGTTAAACTGTGAAATTCCAGATGTTATAATGTTTGATAGAAAGAACTATTATTATGCTGATTTACCTAAAGGATACCAAATTACTCAGATGACTAAACCTTTTGGAAAAAACGGACACCTTGATATAGAAGTTAATGGAGTAGTTAAAAGATGCTTAATACATCAAATTCATTTAGAAGAAGATTCTGCTAGTATGACACATTTTGATGACTATAGTTTAATTGATTATAACCGAGCAGGAGTACCGTTAATTGAAATAGTTACTGAACCTATATTTAATGGTGTAGATGATGTAATTGAATTTTTAGAGAATCTAAGAAATATTATTAAATATACAAATATAAGTGAAGCAAGTAGCGAGAAAGGTCAAATAAGAGTAGATGTTAATATTTCCATGAAAAGAAAAGGTAGTTCTACACTAGGAACTCGTGCAGAAATAAAAAATATAAATTCGTTTAATACTGTTAAAGAAGTAATTATCTCTGAAATTAAAAGACAAGAAGAAGTTTTAATGAACGGTGGAGTTATTAAACAAGAAACTCGTAGGTGGGTAGATCCACTAAAGAAGACTGTTTCAATGAGAGATAAAGTTGATGCAGTTGATTATAGATATTATATTGAACCTAATATACCTGTTGTTAAAATATCAAGTGATTTTATTGATGAAATAAAAAATAGTTTACCTGTTTTACCTTTTGAAAGATACAATAAGTATGTTGCTTTAGGAGTTAGTAAAAAAGATGCTAGAGTATTAATTAAAGATAAAAAAATAAGTGATTTTTATGAAGAATGTTTATTATTAAATGGAAATCCCATATCTGTTGATAACTGGATTACTACAAGACTTTTAGGATATTTAAATCAAACTAATAAAAGTATAGAAGAGGTATTTATTAAGCCTGAACACTTAGTTAATATGATTAAGATGGTAGATGAGGGAAGAATAAGTACTGAACAAGCTAAAAGTGTTTTTACTTATATTATAGAAGAAGAAAAATCTCCAGAAGTAATTGTTAAAGAAAAAGGTTTAGAACAAATAAGTGATTCAGATGAAATAAGAAAATTAGTTAATAATGTTCTAGATAATAATATTAATGAACTTCAAAGTTATAAAAATGGTAAAACTAATTTATTAGGTTTCTTTATAGGTAAAACTATAAAATTAAGTGAAGGAAAAGCAAATCCTAGTATAGTTAGTAAAATAGTTAATGAAGAAATTATTAAAAGATAAGAAAAGTAGTATCTATAAAACACTTGCATTTTTAGAAGTTTTAACGTATAATTAAGTAGTAAGTTTTTTCTTGGTTTAAAGTTACTCCACCTTTTTACTAAGATTAAACGGTTTTATATGAAAGGAGAATTTAAAATGGCTTTAAGTAAAGAAGTAAAATCTGCTATAGTAAAAGAATATCAAAGAGATGCAAAAGATACTGGTAGTGTTGAAGTTCAAGTTGCTATTTTAACTGAAGAAATTAAAGTATTAACAGAGCACTTAAAAGAACATATCCATGATTTTCATTCTAAAAGAGGACTTTTACAAAAAGTAGGTAAAAGAAAAAGTTTACTTGCATATCTAAAGAAAGAAGATGTAACTAGATATCGTGAACTAATAGCAAAATTAGGATTAAGAAAGTAGGCACTTTATTTTAAGTGTCTATTTTTTTATTATAAGAAAGGAAAAGAAAATATGAAAAGAGTTTTTGAATACGAATTTCTTGGAAAGAAAATAGTAGTAGAAACTGGAGAACTTGCTGAACAAGCTAATGGTGCAGTACTAGTTAGATACGAAGACACTGTAATACTAAGTACAGCAGTAATGAGCAGTAACATTAGCACGGCAGACTTTTTCCCACTAACAATTTTATACCAAGAAAAACTATATTCGGTAGGTAAAATTCCAGGTGGGTTCATAAAAAGAGAAGGTAGACCAAGTGACTCTGCGACACTAACAGCAAGAGTTATTGATAGACCAATAAGACCAATGTTTGATGAAAACTTCAGAAACGAAGTACAAGTAGTAAACACAGTATTAAGTGTAGACAATGACTACAGTCCAGAAATGGCAGCACTTTTTGGTTCAAGCTTATCGCTTGGAATAAGCAGTATTCCATTTGATGGCCCAGTATCTGGAGTCAAAGTAGGTAAAATCGACGGTAAACTCGTAATAAATCCAACAGTAGAAGAAATGGAAAGAAGCACTATTGACCTTACAGTTGCTGGAACAATAAATGCAATAAATATGGTTGAAAGTGGAAGCAAAGAAGTATCTGAAGAAGAAATGCTAGAAGCATTAATGTTTGGACACGAACATATTAAAGAATTATGTGCTATACAGAAGGACATAATTGATGAAATTGGGAAAGAAAAAATAACTGTAGAACTCGCTTCACTTGATCCTGAAATTATTGAAGAAGTAGAAGAAGATATTAAAAGTGACATGGTAGAGGCTATTCAAATAAAAGACAAACTTGAAAAATATGCTAAAATAGATGAATTAAAAGAAAGAGCAATTACAAACTATACTGAGAAACATATAGGAAGTGAAACTTTAGATAGTGAGTTAAAACAAGTTAAGAAGATAGCTGATAACATAGAAGGTACTGAAGTAAGAAGATTAATTACCGATGAAAAAGTAAGACCTGACGGAAGAGGAATGACTGAAATAAGAGAATTATCTACTAGAAAAGACTTACTTCCAAGAACTCACGGCAGCGCATTATTTACTCGTGGACAAACTCAAGCACTTGCAATAACTACATTAGGTGCTTTAGGTGAACATCAAATACTTGACGGTATTATGCCAGAAGATGAAAAAAGGTTTATGTTTCACTATAACTTCCCAGCATTCAGTGTTGGTGAAACTGGTAGATATGGCGCTCCTGGTAGAAGAGAAATTGGCCATGGTGCATTAGCTGAAAGAGCGCTACTTCAAGTAATGCCAAATGAAGAAGAATTCCCTTATACAGTTCGTGTAGTAAGTGAAGTACTTGAAAGCAATGGTTCTAGTAGCCAAGCAAGTATATGTGCTGGATGTATGAGTTTAATGACTGCAGGTGTTCCAATAAAAGCTCCAGTAGCAGGTATAGCAATGGGACTAATTACAGAAGATGGAACATGTGAATCAAATTATACAATATTAACAGATATACAAGGATTAGAAGATCACATGGGAGATATGGACTTTAAAGTAGCTGGTACTAGAAAAGGTATAACTGCACTTCAAATGGACATTAAAATAAAAGGTATAACAGAAAATATTTTCAGAGAAGCTTTAGCGCAAGCCAAAACTGCAAGAATGGAAATACTTGATGTTATGGAAAAAGAAATATCAGAACCTAGAAAAGAACTAAGCCCATATGCACCAAAGATTAAAACAATGCAAATTAATCCAGATAAGATTAAAGATGTAATTGGACGTGGCGGAGAAATGATTACTAAAATTATTTTAGAAAGTTCTGGTGTTAATACAGTAAATGATAAAGATGCAGTTAAAATTGATATAGAAGATGATGGAAGAGTAATAGCATATCACACAGACTACGCTATAATTGACAAAGCACTTCATATGATAGAAGAAGTTGTAAGAGAAGTCGAAATAGGAAAAGTTTATACTGGTAAAGTAGTAAATGTAGAAGACTTTGGTTGTTTTGTAGAATTATGGCCTGGTTGTGAAGGATTAGTGCATGTAAGTCAACTTGATACTAAACGTGTTGATAAACCGAGTGATGTAGTAAAAGTTGGAGACGAAATTATAGTAAAAGCAACTGGATATGATAAACGTGGAAAATTAAATCTTTCAAGGAAAGAAGTGTTAACTAAGAGGGAAGAAAAATAATTCTTCCCTTTATATAAAGGAGAAATATATATGTTAAATGTAGTTTTATATGAACCAGAAATACCAGCAAACACTGGAAACATAATGAGAACATGTGTTGCAACAAATGCAAAATTACACCTAATAAAGCCACTAGGGTTTAGTTTAGAAGATAAATATGTAAAAAGATGCGGAGTTAACTATATTGATAAATGTAACTATACTGTCTATGAAAATATAGAAGACTTCTTTAATAAAAATAAAGGTAAATATTATTTTCTAACTAGATATGGAACAAAACCACATACTAGCTTTGATTATAGTAACAAAGAAGAAAATATTTATTTTGTCTTTGGAAAAGAAAGCACCGGTATTCCTTTAGATATATTAAAAGATCATTTAGATAACTGTGCTAGAATTCCAATGACAGATAATGTAAGAGCATTAAATGTAAGTAATTCAGTCGCTATAATGATTTATGAAGCTTTAAGACAACAAGACTTTAATGACTTATTAAGATATGAGCCACATAAAGATAAAGAAATAATAAAAAACTATAAGGGAGAATAAATGAAAAAATATATATTATTAATAGCATTACTACTTATTATAATATTATCTTGTTTTATAGATAAAAAACAAAAAGAAGAAAAATTTGAAGAAAAGATACTTTACAAGGTAAACTTTGAACTTGATGATAACTATAAAGAAACGTATAACTTTAATGGAAGAAAAATATACTTAGTAGGATTAAATAACTTTTTAGTAATTTATAATGGTCAAAATTTATCTATTACTGAAATTATAAATGAAAATAAATTAGAAGACTTTATTAATAGTTTGAAAGAAAATATAACTAAAAAGGAAATATATAAAGATGGTGGAACAATCATTTATAAGAATGAAAACAAAAGAATATCTAATAATAGTTTTACATTAATATTATGTAACAAAATATTAAAGAATAATACTTATAACAATGATATATATTTTGGAAATATAGATATGGAGTTAAAGGAAGAATATTGTAAAGAGGAGTTTTACGATTAGAAAGTCAAATATAAATGATATTAAAAAATGTACTGTGAATACTTTTTATGAAAATATAAGTACTATTAATTTATATAAAAAGATTTTTAAAAACAAGAAGACTATAATGTCACTTGACTTAAACGAGTAAAGAATTAATTATGAAGTTGTCAACAAAAATATTATAGAATTATTAACTATAACTACCTAATAATAGAAGAATTTTAAATAAATAGGTTGATATTTACTAAAAAATGTGATAATATTTAACTCGAGTTATATATTTATTATATAGCAAAAAATAAGTGGAAGAGTTTTGGATTACTAAACCACTCGCGAAAATAAACTTAAATAAAAATATTTATAGGAGGTGTTTTTCGTGGCAAAGAAAGTTACTAAAGTTGTAAAAATTCAAATTCCTGCTGGAAAAGCTACACCAGCTCCACCAGTTGGTACAATATTTGGACCTCTAGGAATTAACTTACAAGAATTTTGTACAAAATACAACGATGCAACTAGAGATAAAATGGGAGATATAATCCCTTGTGAAGTTACTGTTTATGAAGATAGAACATTTGACTTCGTACTAAAAACTCCACCAGCTGCAAGTTTACTAATTAAAGTTGCTGGATTATCTAAAGGTGGCGTTAAAGGTGCTAATGAAATAGTTGCTACTATAACTAAAGATCAGTTAAAACAAGTTGCTGAAATTAAGTTACCAGACTTAAATACAAATGATTTAAATCAAGCTATGAAAATAGTTGCAGGTACTGCAAGAAATATGGGAATAGCTGTTAAAGGACTTAACGATACTGAACTTGAAAATCAAGCTGAAGAAGCAAAAGAGGCTGAAGCTGAAATGGCTAAATTAGATGCTGAATTTGCTGAAATGGAAGCTGAGGCTAAAGCAAATGCTGATAAAGAAGTTCCAGAAGTAGAAAGTACTGAACAAAAAGCAGAAACAGAAGAATAATAATTAAATAAAGTCGAGTAAGAAATAATCCAAATACCACATAAAGGAGGTAAAAATTATGAAACGTCATGGACGCTTATATGTGGAAGCTTCAAAAAGTGTAGATAAAGATAAACTTTATACACCAGAAGAAGCGGTTAAACTAGTAAAATCTCTTTCTAAAAGAAAATTTGACGAAACTGTCGAAATCGCTATGAACTTAAATATTGATACAACTAAAAGTGATCAACAAGTAAGAAGTTCATTTACATTACCAAATGGTACAGGTAAAACTAAGAAAATATTAGTTGTTACTAAAACTAAGGCTGACGAAGCAAAAGAAGCTGGAGCAGATTATGTTGGTGATGAAGACATGATCGAAAAAATCGTTAAAGAGAACTGGTTTGATTTTGATACAATGGTAGCAACACCTGAAATGATGGTTAGTTTAGGTAAAATAGGTAAAATCCTAGGACCTAAAGGTTTAATGCCAAACCCAAAAACAGGAACAGTTACTGTTAACGTTAAAGACGCAATAGCTAACATTAGAAAAGGTATGGTAGAGTATAGAGCTGATTCTAATGGTAACGTACATGCTATAGTAGGTAAAGTTAGTTTTGATGAAGATAAATTAACTGAAAACTTAGTTGCTTTCATTAAAGAAGTAATTAAGAATAAACCTAGTGGAGTAAAAGGAACTTTTGTTAAGAACATAAGTATTTCTTCAACAATGGGACCTGGCGTAAAAATTGATTTAAATTTATTTAAATAAGGTATTTACAAAATTGGGTTTTTGTAGTAAAATACTTTACATGAGTTCGCCGTAGACAGTAGGTAACTAATAAATCCTACCGAGGAAAACTAAACTTTTAAAGAAGTTTTCCTTGTACGGAAAACTTTTTATTAATATTATGAGGAGGAAAAGAATGGCAAGCGAAAAGAATCTTAAACTAAAAAAAGACCTTGTAAGTGAAATTAATTCTAAGGTAGAAAATGCTAGTACTGTATTATTAGTAGACTATCAAGGAATGACTGTGTCAGAACTTAACGATCTTAGACAAAGTTTAAAAAACGCCGGTAGTGATTTAAAAGTATATAAAAATACTTTAGCATCACTTGCATTTAAAGATAATGGAATCAAATTAGATGATTACATGACTGGTCCTAATGCTTACATTTTTAGTAAAGACATCATTGAACCTATTAAAATAGTTAGTGAAGTAGCTAAGAAAAATGAAAACTTAACTATCAAAGCTGGTTACATTAATGGTGAATTTGCTGATACTAAAGTAATTGCTGAATATGCAAGTATTCCAAGTTATGAAGGACTTCTTACAATGTTTGCTGGTGGCTTAATTGAACACGTAAGAAACTTAAGTATTGCACTTAACTTATATGCCGAAAAATTAGAGAATGGAGGAAATGAATAATGGCAAAAATTGAAAACAAAGATATTATCGAAGCAATTAAAGAAAAAACTATTCTTGAAGTTAAAGAATTAGTTGATATGATGAAAGAAGAATTTGGAGTAGATCCAAGTGCGGTTGCAGTTGCTGCTGCTCCTGCTGCTACAAGTGAAGACGAAGGAGATGTAACAAAAACTGTTGTATTAACAGCTGCTGGTGCTCAAAAATTACAAGTAATTAAAGTAATCAGAGAAATCACTGGTCTTGGTCTAAAAGAAGCTAAAGATTTAGCAGATAACGGTGGTAATATTAAAGAAAACGTTTCTATGGATGAAGCTAATGAATTAAAAGCTAAATTCGAAGAAGCTGGCGCTACTATCGAACTTAAATAAGTAAAAATAAGGCCTTTATTATAACAAAGGCTTTTTTGCGTTTATATTGAAAGGAGAGTTAATTATGGAACACTATTTTACTAATAACGAAAATTTAAAAAGCTGCTTTAGAAAAATAAGTTATTCATATATGAACTCTTCTTTTATTTTTACCAGTGATTTAGGAGTATTTTCAAAAAATAAAGTTGACTATGGAAGTAAAGTACTAGTAGAGACTATATTAAAAGATAACTTTACTAATAAAAAAATATTAGATGTTGGATGTGGATATGGTTTTATAGGAATTGTTTTATCGAAAATAACAAACAGTTATGTAGATATGATAGACATAAATAAAAGAGCAGTTCATTTAAGCTTGATGAATATAGAAAATAATCAAGTACAAGCAAGGGCTTTTATAAGTGATGCTTATGAAAGTGTAAAAGGGACCTATGACTATATTGTAACAAATCCACCTATAAGAGCTGGTAAACAAAAAGTACTAGAAGTACTTTTAAATGCAAAAGAATATTTAAATGACAATGGAATCTTATACTATGTTATAAGAAAAGATCAAGGAGCAATCAGTATAAGTGAGAAGTTAAAAAGTACATATAAAATAGAACTATTAAAAAAAGATAAAGGTTTTTATGTATATAAAGCAACTTTTTAAAATAAAAGAGTTTAAAGTGGTTGACTTCTTGACAAAAATAAAGTAAAATTATAAATTGCGATACATGTAATTTCTTACTGTAATGTGTTTTAAATCTATGGAAATTGGGGTGACTAATTTGGCTTACAAAGTTGAAAAATTTGGTACAAAAAGAGAAAGAAGAAATTTCTCACAATTAAGAAACAGATTTGAACTTTCAAACTTACTTGAAATTCAAAAAGATTCGTTTCAAAAATTTTTAGATGAAGGAATAAGAGAGGTATTTGATGACATTTTTCCGGTGGAGAGTTTCAGCGGAAGTTTATCACTTGAATTTGGTGACTATACACTAGAAAAACCAAGGTATAGTGTAACTGAATCAAAAGAAAGACGCGTTACTTATGCTGCACCACTTAAAGTTAAAGCAAGACTTTTTATTAATGAAACTGGTGAAGTAAAGGAACAAGAAGTCTTTTTAGGTGACATTCCATTAATGACAGAAAATGCTTCATTTATTGTTAATGGGGTAGAAAGAGTTATTAACTGTCAACTTGTTCGTTCTCCTTCTATTTATTTCAAACAAGAAATAGATAAAAATGGACGTAATATTATTACAAATGAAGTAATACCTAGCAAGGGTACATGGCTTGAATATGAACTAGATGCTAGAAATATTTTCTATGTAAGAATAGATAGAACTAGAAAAGTGACTATAACTACATTCTTGAGAGCTTTAGGTTTATCTAGTGATGAAGATATTCTAAAAGTATTTGGTGAGGATGAGATACTACTTAATACTTTAGAAAAAGATTCTACTAAGAATACAGATGAGGCTTTAATAGAAATATATGAAAAATTAAGGCCAGGGGAACCTGCAACCCTTGATTCTTCTAAAAACCAATTAATAACTAGATTCTTTGATAAATTCAGATATGATTTAGCTAAAGTGGGTAGATACAAATTTAATAAAAAATTAAATGTAATGGATAGATTATTAAATAATCGTATTGGTGAAGATATTACTTTCAATGGTAAAACATATGTTAAAAAGGGAGATTTAATTACAAAAGAAATCCTTGAAGAATTAAAACCTGTCTTTGCTTCTGGATATGGAGTACATGAAGTTAAAATCAATGAAGAATTAGATACATATAATAAAGTACAAGAAGTACTAGTATATGCAAATGATGGAAGTGATAGACTTCTAAAAGTTATAGGTAATGATCAAACTATCGATACTAAGCGTTTAACTATTAGTGATATCTATGCATCTATTTCATACTATATAAATCTTCACTATGGAGTAGGTAACTATGACGAAATAGATCATTTAGCAAATAGACGTGTTAGACAAGGTGGAGAATTAATTCAAAATCAATTTAGAGTTGGTATAGCAAGAATGGAAAGAGTTATTCGTGAAAGAATGACTACACAAGATATAGATACAGTAACACCTAAAACACTAATCAATATTAGACCTGTTACTGCTGCATTAAAAGAATTTTTTGGTAGTAGCCAGTTATCTAAATTCATGGATCAAATTAACCCTCTAGCTGAGTTATATGATAAACGTAAATTATCAGCTCTAGGACCTGGTGGTTTATCTAGAGATCGTGCTGGCATGGAAGTTAGAGACGTTAACTCATCTCACTATGGTAGAATATGTCCAGTAGAAACACCAGAAGGACAAAACATAGGACTTATTACAAGTTTAGCAGGATATGCAAAACTAGATGAATATGGATTTATTATGACTCCATATAGAAAAGTAGAAAATGGAAAATTAACAGATGAAGTAGTATATATGACTGCTGATGAAGAAGAAAACTATTATATTTGTCCAGCAACTATATTAATTAATAGTAAAAATGAAATAGAAGAGGATGTAGTACCTGTTAGATTTAATAGAGATAACTTAATGGTTGATAAATTAAAAGTTGATTATAGTGATGTTTCACCAAGTCAAATAGTATCAATTACTACAAGTATGATACCATTTTTGGAACATGATGATGCCAACCGTGCACTTATGGGTGCCAACATGCAACGTCAAGCAGTACCTTTAATGGTTACAGAAGCCCCAATTGTTGGTACAGGAGTTGAATACTATGCAGCAAAAGATTCTGGTTCTGTTATGAAGAGTACTATTGATGGAGTAGTAGACTATGTTGATTCTAAAAAGATAATTATAAAAAATAGTAAACAAAAAGAAGAATATACTCTTATGACATTTGAAAGAAGTAATGCAGAAACATGTTATACACAAAGACCAATAGTACACAAGGGTGATGAAGTAAAAGTCGGAGATATGATAGCTGATGGACCAAGTTCAAATGGTGGTGAAATATCTCTAGGTAAAAACTTAACTGTTGCTTTCATGACATATAATGGCTATAACTATGAAGATGCTGTTATATTAAATGAAAGAATAGTAAAAGATGATGTACTAACAAGTGTACATGTTGAAATGCTTGAAATAGAAGCAAGAGATACTAAACTAGGACCTGAAGAGTTTACTCGTGATATACCTAATGTAAGTGAAGAAGCTAGAAAAAATCTTGACGAAGATGGTATTATTAGAATAGGTACAGAAGTAAAAGAAAACGACATTTTAGTTGGTAAAATAACACCAAAAGGTGTACAAGAATTAACTAGTGAAGAGAAGTTATTACATGCAATATTTGGTGAAAAAACTCGTGAAGTAAGAGATACTTCACTTAGAGTACCTCATGGAAGTGCAGGTATTGTACATGATGTTCAAATATTTACTAAAGATAATTCAGATGAACTTCCTTCAGGAGTTACTAAAATAATTAGAATATACTTAATTAAGAAAAGAAAAATGCAAGTTGGAGACAAAATGAGTGGAAGACACGGTAATAAAGGTGTAGTAAGTTTAGTTCTTCCAGAAGAAGATATGCCTTATTTACCAGATGGTAGAACAGTAGATGTAATACTAAACCCATTAGGTGTTCCATCTCGTATGAACCTAGGACAAATACTTGAAGTTCATTTGGGTATGGCTGCAAAAACATTAGGAGTACATATTGCAACACCTGTATTCGACAGTGCTACTGAAAAAGACATTGAAGCTATGACTAAAGAAGCAGGACTTGATAGTGATTATAAAACATGGCTTTATGATGGACGTACAGGAGAAAAATTCCATAAAAGAGTTAATGTTGGTGTCATGTATATGATTAAGCTTAACCACATGGTTGATGATAAAATGCATGCACGTTCGACAGGGCCATATAGCCTAGTAACACAACAACCTTTAGGTGGTAAAGCTCAGTTCGGTGGTCAAAGATTTGGTGAAATGGAAGTATGGGCACTATATGCATATGGTGCAGCTCACATTCTTCAAGAAGTTTTAACTATAAAATCAGATGACGTAGTAGGAAGAGTAAAAGTATATGAACAACTTGTAAAAGGAGAGGCTGTAGATCAAGCAGGAGTACCTGAAAGCTTTAGAGTATTAATTAAAGAATTCCAAGCACTAGGACTAGATATATCTGTATTAACAGAAGATGGACTTAAAGATTTAAAAGAACTTGAAAATATAGAAGAAGCAGAAGAAAATCCTATAACTATTGAAGAAGTTGATACAAATAATAATGATAAAGAAGAAGAAATAGTAAGTACTATAAGTGATGAAGAAGAGATGGATGAAGAAAATTACTTTGATGATGACATAGAAAGTGATGACTTCGATTTAGAAGAAATGGATGATATGGAGGGTGAACTATAATGATGGATGTTAATATGTTTGAAGGAATTAGAATTGGTATTGCTAGCCCTGATAAAATACGTTCATGGAGTTATGGAGAGGTAAAAAAACCAGAAACTATTAACTATAGAACACTTCGTCCTGAAAGAGATGGTCTATTTTGTGAAAAAATATTTGGACCAACTAAAGACTATGAATGTGCTTGTGGTAAATATAAAAGATTAAGATATAAAAATGTAGTATGTGACAGATGTGGAGTTGAAGTTACACGCGCAAAAGTAAGACGTGAAAGAATGGGACACATTGAACTTGCAACTCCTGTTGCACATATTTGGTATACAAAAGGTGTACCACCTAAAATTGGACTTGTACTAGACATGTCTCCTAGAGATATTGAAGAAGTAATTTACTTTGTAAGTTATGTAGTATTAGACCCTGGTAAAGCACCACTAGAAAAGAAACAAACTTTAAGTGATAAAGAATATCGAGCTTATGTTGAAAAATATGGTTCTTCATTTAAAGTGGGTATGGGTGCTGAAGCAATTAAAACTTTACTTAGTGAAGTTGATCTTGAAAAAGAAGTAGAAAGTTTAAAGAAGGAAGTAGAAAGTAGTCAAGGACAAAAAAGACTTCGTCTTGTAAAAAGGTTAGATTGCTTACAAAGTTTCATAGACAGTGGTAATAAACCTGAATGGATGGTATTAGATGTTATACCTGTATTACCTCCTGAATTAAGACCAATGTTACAACTTCCAGGTGGAAGATTTACTACAAGTGACTTAAATGATTTATATAGAAGAATAATTAATAGAAATAATCGTTTAAAGAAACTTCTTGAATTAGGAGCGCCTACTATTATTGTACAAAATGAAAAAAGAATGCTTCAAGAAGCAGTAGATGCTTTAATAGATAATGGAAGACGTGGTAGAAGTGTAAGTGGGGTAGGAAATAGACCTTTAAAGAGTTTGAGTTCAATGCTTAAAGGAAAACAAGGTAGATTTAGACAAAATTTACTTGGTAAACGTGTTGACTACTCAGGTCGTTCTGTTATAGCAGTTGGACCAACATTAAAAATGTATGAATGTGGTATCCCTAAAGAAATGGCCCTTGAGCTATTTAAACCACATGTAATACATGAAATAGTTGAAAGAGATATGGCTCATAACATAAAAGGAGCTAAAAAATTAATAGAAGCACAAGATGAAAGAATTTGGGATATTGTCGAAGAAGTAATTCATGAACACCCAGTACTTTTAAACCGTGCACCTACACTTCATAGACTTGGTATTCAAGCTTTTGAACCAAAACTAGTTGGTGGTAAAGCAATGAGACTACACCCTCTTGTTTGTACAGCATTTAATGCTGACTTTGATGGTGACCAAATGGCTATTCATGTACCACTTAGTGAAGAAGCACAGTCAGAAGCAAGAATTCTAATGCTAGGTGCTAATAATATATTATCACCAAAAGACGGAAGTCCAATTGTTACTCCAGGACAAGATATGGTACTAGGTAATTACTACTTAACTCTTGAAATAGCCGGACTTGAACATGAAGGTAAAGCATATAAAAATTCTAACGAAGCCTTAATGGATTACGAAAGAAGAAATATAACTCTTCATACAAGAATATGCGTTCCAGCAAAAAGTTTCAAACATAAAGTATGGACAGATGAAAATCTAGATAAATATCTAGTAACTACTCCAGGAAAAATAATCTTTAATGAAATACTTCCTGATGCATTTCCATATGTAAATGAAGCAAGTAAAGATAATTTTGAAGGTATGACACCAGATAAATTCTTCTTAGAAAAAGGAACAGATTTAGTTACAGCAGTTAGTGAAATGCCAGTAGTTAATGGTTTTGTTAAAAAAGATCTAGAAAAATTAATCGCGCAAATATTTAAAAGATTTAAAACTACTGAAACAAGTACTTTCCTAGATAAATTAAAAAATCAAGGATTTAAATATAGTACCCTTTCTGGTATAACATTTAGTCTAAGTGATATTCCAGTTAGTGAAGCTAAAGAAGAAATAATTAAAAATACTCAAAGTACAGTTGATAAAGTAAATAAACAATATAATCGTGGTTTAATAACTGATGAAGAAAGACATAGAAAAGTAGTTGATTTATGGCTTGCTGCTACAAAAGATGTACAAAAAGCAGTCATTGCCGAAATGGCTAAAACAAAAGATAGTAACCCACTTGCAATGATATTTACATCTAAAGCACGTGGCAATGATTCACAACTTGGACAATTAAGTGGTATGCGTGGTATAATGGCTAAACCAGATGGTGAAGAAGTAGAAATACCTATTACAGCATCATTTAAAGAAGGACTTGATGTTCAAGAATTCTTCTTAAGTTCACACGGTTCAAGAAAAGGTACGGCTGATACTGCTCTTAAAACAGCAGATGCTGGTTACTTAACAAGAAGACTTGTAGATGTAGTACAAGATTTAATCATTAAAGAAGAAGATTGTGGTACAATTCAAGGACTTGAAGTAGGAGCATTTATTGATGATAAATCTGGTAATGTACTAGAAAGTTTTGAAGAAAGAATACTTGGTAGATTTACTAATCAAAAAGTAATTAATCCCGAAACTAAAGAAGTAATAATAGAAAAAGGAGAATTAATTACAGAGCAAATAGCTAAAAAGATAGTAAATGCAGGTATAGAAAAAATAGAAATAAGAAGTGTATTAACATGTAAAACTCATAATGGATTATGTCAAAAATGTTATGGTAGAAACTTAGCAACAGGTAACGTAGTTGAAGTTGGAGAAGCTGTTGGTATAATGGCTGCTCAAAGTATAGGAGAACCTGGTACTCAACTTACAATGCGTACATTCCATACTGGTGGTGTTGCAGGTGGAGATGATATAACGCAAGGTCTTCCAAGAGTTGAAGAGTTATTTGAAGCTAGAATACCTAAAGCAAAAGCAACAATTGCAGAAATAAATGGTAAAGTAACTAAAATCCAAGAAGACAAAGGTAAATTTAAAATCTATATTACTAATGATGTAGAAGTTAGAGAACATATAACACTTTATAATGCAAAACTGAGAGTAGAAAAAGGACAAGTAGTAGAAGCGGGGCAACCATTAACTGAAGGAAGTATAAGTCCTAAAGAATTATTGGCAGTTACAGACCCTACTACAGTTCAAGAGTACATATTAAGAGAAGTACAAAAAGTTTATAAATCTCAAGGTGTTGATGTTTCGGATAAACATATCGAAACTGTTGTAAAGAGAATGATTTCCAAAATGAAAATCATTGATGCAGGTGAAACAGATATGGTAGAAGGAACTACATTAAGTTTAAGAGAATTTGGTGAAAGAAATAAACCATATATTCTAGAAGGTAAAGTTCCTGCAAAAGGTAAAGCAGTACTACTTGGTATAACAAAAGCATCTCTAGAAACAGATTCATTCTTAAGTGCAGCATCATTCCAAGAAACAACAAGAATACTAACTGACGCTGCAGTAAGAGGAAAGATAGATCATTTAACAGGTTTAAAAGAAAATGTTATCCTAGGTAAACTAATACCTGCTGGTACTGGTGCTAAACAATATAAAGACATTGAATTTGAACTTAAAAAAGAATTTTTAAGCGATGATCCTAGTGAAGCACTAGAAGAAACATTTTTAGCAGAAACTAAAGAAACAAGTGAAAGTGAAGAAGAGTAATCTTATTCACTTTCTTTATATTTCAGGTCATTAAACACTGGGTTTGCAAGGTTCTATTTTACTTCCAAATGTTGGATATATACTAGAAATGTTGGATAAATCTTGGATATTTAAATTTAGTAATAAAATTTACCAAAATGATGGTATAATTATATATAGACGTGACAGATAAATAGTAATTTGTTGAAACAGAGGTACCATTATGAAAGAAAAAACAAAAAAATGACATGATAAAATTGTAAAACTGGTTTTCTGACAAACAAGGATCTGGAAAAACAGTAAAGGTTTAATATACAAATTCTTTTGAAGATTAAGATAACATAAAATGTATATTTTTTAATATAAAAAAATATAAAAAAATAAGAATTAAGATGCAAAATAAAGATTGTATGATACAGAAAATGCATTCGAGATTCAGAAATGTAGGTAAAAAGGAGCAATATAATGTA
The DNA here is from genome assembly GCA_934086775.1 of uncultured Bacilli bacterium. GTDB lineage: Bacteria > Bacillota_I > Bacilli_A > RF39 > UBA660 > CAG-628. The sequence continues at coordinate 27,508 of CAKOIJ010000010.1, forward strand.
TTCTAAAAATGAAGAG
>CAKOIJ010000011.1 GCA_934086775.1 uncultured Bacilli bacterium
CTCAAAACTTGTGCACTTTGGACTAGTGGAAATGGAGCACCTGAAACACCATACGAAATAAGTACTACAAGTGGATGCTAATGTACAATATAAAATACACAATATTTTATTAATATTTTCCTTGATTTTTAATAAAATATATTATATAATATTAATCGTGAAGAGAGAAAGAAGTGTATCCACACTCACCTGACTTATAAATAGATAAGTAGGTAAAAAGCTTAAAAAGTTTCTTTTTAATGTTTTTAAAGTGGATGCAACTGCATTCACTTTTCTATATTTGGAGGTGTTTACAATAGCTAAACAAAATGATAATGTTCTAATTAATGAACAAATTAAATTCGATGAAGTTATGGTTATTGGACCTAATGGAGAAAAATTAGGTATCAAGAAAAGAGAAGATGCACTTACTCTAGCTAATTATGCTGGACTTGATTTAGTATTAATGAGCAAAGAAGGAATTCCTGTTTGTAAAGTTATAGACTATAATAAGTTTAAGTATGAAAAGATGAAAAGAGAGAAAGATGCTAAAAAGAAGCAAAGAGAACAAAATTTAGAACTCAAAGAGTATAGATTATCTGTAACAATAGATACTCATGACTTTGAGACTAAACTTAAAAATGCACGTGCATATATTGTAAAAGGACATAAAGTCAAAGTATCAGTTAGATTTAAAGGAAGACAAATAGCGCATCCTGAACTTGGACGAGATGTAATTGTTAAATTTGCAAACTCTTTAGAAGATGTAGCCATAGTATCAGAAGAACCAAGGCTTGAGGGAAGAACAATTAGTTTGGTCGTAGCACCTAAAAAATAAAGAAAGAAGGAGATAAAAATGCCAAAACAAAAAACACATAAAGGTATAGCAAAGAAAGTAAGTGTAAGACCTGGTGGAAGTACTAAAATAGGTAAACCAGGAGCAAACCATAAAACTGGTAAAAAACCAACAAGTTTTAATAGAGATCATAGAAAGGGATCTGTTTTAAGCAGTGCAGATGCTAACAGATATAAGAAAGCATTAAGGGGGTAATATAAATGACAAGAGTTAAAGGTGGAACAGTAGCAAAAGCTAGAAGAAAAAAAGTTTTAAACAGAGCTAAAGGATATTTTGGAAGTAAACATAGATTATTTAAATCAGCTCATGAACAATTAATGCATAGTGGAAGATATAGTTTCAATGATAGAAAGAAAAATAAAGGAAACTTCAGAAAACTATGGATTACAAGAATTAATGCTGCTTGTAGAATGAACAACATAAGTTATTCAAAATTTATAGATGGTCTTAACAAAGCAGGAGTTGAAATAAATAGAAAAATGCTTAGTGAACTTGCAATTCAAGATATGAATGAATTTGCTAAATTAGTTGAAGTTGCTAAAAAGGGTTTAGAAAACCCAAAAGCAAAGGAAACTAAAACAGAAGTAAAAGAAGTTAAAACAGAAGTAAAAGAAACTAATGATTTAAACAGTAAAACGGTTGCTGAATTAAAAACACTTGCAAAAGAAAAAGGAATAGAAGGTTATACAACTATGAAAAAAGCAGAATTAATAGCTGCTTTAAACTAGAAGTATAATCTTCTTTTTTTCTTGCATTTTGGTATAAAATATGTTACAATATTTTATACTTTTAAGGGGGAAAGTTTATGCAAGGAAAAAAATGGTCAGAATATGATAAAGACTGGTTCGAAAAATATAGTTTAGCAAAAAAATATTATGAAGAAAATGGTAACTTAAAAATACCTGTTACTTATTCATGTGAGAAGCATGGAACAAAAATTAATCTTGGTACATGGATAAGGTGGCAAAGAGAAAATAATAGTTTAGGTAAACTTCCAAAATATAGAAAAGAGCTACTTAATGAAATAGGAATGATTTGGAAAATAAGAAATGACTCTTGGGAATATATGTATAAAGAAGCAACTAATTATTACAAAGAAAAAGGTAACATAAAAGTACCTAATTCTTATTTTTATATAAAAGATGGTCAAGAGATAAGACTAGGTAACTGGATAGTTTCTCAAAGATTTAACTATAATAATGGTAAACTAAGTACTAAAAGAAAAGAATTACTTGATAAAATAGGCATGGTATGGAAAGCAAAATTTTCTTGGGAATATATGTTTAATCTAGCAAAAGATTACTATTTAAAAAATAATAAACTTTTTACTAGTACTTATAAAGTGAACATAGATGGAAATGATATTCTTTTAGGAGTATGGCTTAATAAACAAAAAAATTTTTATAATAAGGGAAAACTAACTGAAGAAAAAATAAAACTACTTGAAACAATTGGTTTAAAGTGGACTAAAGAAGAAAGAAAACAAATTAGAGAAAACGAGAAAAATAAAAAATGGTTACTTTTATATAAAGCAGTTATAAATTATTATAAAGAACATGGTAATTTAGTAATACCTAATGACTATTTAGTTACAGTTGGTCATGAAGAAATACTTTTAAAGTCATGGTATATAAATCAAAAAAGTATGTTAAAACAAAAAGAATTATCGCCAGAAAAAGAAAAACTAATAAATGGTCTGTTTTCATTAGACGAGGATAATAAAATAAAAACAGAAAATGATAAAAAATGGATGGATTTTTATAACTTAGCAAAAGAATATTATAATCATTCTGGAAACATAAAAATACCTTATGAATATGAAGTTATAGTAAATGGTAAAGTTAAAAGACTAGGAAAGTGGATAGATAGGCAGAGAACTATTTATAAAAAAGGAAAACTAAATGAAGAAATGATAAAACTTCTTAATGAGTTAGGAATGATTTGGGAATTTGGAAGTATAAGATATTCAGAATGGCTAGATAATTATGAACTTGTTAAAAAATACTATGAAGAATATGGTAATTTAGATATTCCTTCAAGTTATGTAGTTAATGATAAATTATTTAGTTTAAGAGATTGGTTAAGAAGACAAAGGATGCTATATGAACTTGGAAAACTAAATGAGGAAAAAATAAATTTACTTAATGAAATAGGAATGGTTTGGAATAGTAATACATTAAAAAAATAATCAAGGGGGAATAACAATGTATAATGATAAAAAATGGTTAAAGAAATATGAACTTGCAAAAAAATATTATTTAGAACATGGAGATTTATCAATTAAGAAAAATTATAAAGTAGGAGATATTAATTTAGGTGTATGGTTAATAGGACAAAGAAGATATAACAAATTAGGTAAACTTCCAAAATATAGAAAAGAACTACTTGATGAAATAGGTATGGTATGGAATTGTTATGATGAAGACGTACTTGATATTCCATGGCTTAAAATGTATAAAGAAGCAATTAATTATTACAAAGAAAAAGGTAACTTAAAAGTACCTATGACTTATTCCTATATAAAAGATAATAAAGAAATAAATCTAGGTAACTGGATAATATCTCAAAGAGTTAACTTTCATAATGGTAAGTTAACTCCTAAAAGAAAAGAACTACTTGATGAAATAGGTATGGTATGGAAATTAAGAACAAGATTTTCTTGGAATTACATGTATAAATTAGCAAAGGACTACTATACTGAAAATGGTGACTTACTAATTCCTAATACTTATGAAATTAATATAGAAGGCAATAGTGTAGCACTAGGAAACTGGATAACTAATCAAAGAAGATGTTATAATTTAGGAGAGCTTTCAAATGAAAGAATAAAACTTTTAAATGAAATAGGTATGCAATGGGAAGATGTAAAATTTTTTCAAAGTGAAAAGAACTGGATTATAACATTTAAAAGTATGGTAAAATATTATGGTGATAAAGGTACTAGTGTTATTCCAAATACTTATTTAGTAGAAGTAAATGGAAAACTAATATCTTTAAACCAGTGGTATAAAAGACAATTAAGTTTATATAGGAATAACGAATTAACAGGTAAAAGAAAAGAACTAATGGATATATTTTCTAGCATAATAAAAGATGACAATGTAAAAAACTTAAAAGATATAAGATGGATGAAATATTATAAAGTAGCTAAGAAATATTATGAGGAAAATGGTGACTTAAAAGTACCTGCTACATATGAAACTATAGTAAATGGAGAAATTATAAAACTAGGACAATGGATAAACTCTCAAAGAGCATCCTATAGGGGTTTAAGAAGTTCTATTAGTACTGAAAGAATAGAACTACTAAATAATATAGAAATGATATGGAATATAAGAGAAAATAAACTAACTAAAAAAATATAATATTAAGGGGTGTAAATATGAATAATGATGTATTAAAATTCTTTTATAATAAATTAATAACTGATAAAAAAATTGAGTATACAAAAGGAGATAATACTTATTACTTAATAAATAATAAATTACTTAATTATTTAAATTTATTATTATATTTAAATGGGTATATCTTATATAACAATATAAATAATAATCAAATAAAACTTTATATAGAAAAAGTAAAACTACCTAAAAAAGAAGTTAGTAGTAAATTAAACATAATAGAAAGATACTTAGAAAAAAGAAAATATCAAAAAGAAATAAACTACTTAGTAGCAAATAATCTATACAATAGAATAATTAAATCTACTCTAGAAATTATAACTATTAATAAAGATATGTTTATATATAACTATATAAATGAAGAAGTACTAATATACATAGAAACTTTTTGTAATAATAATGACTTAGTACTTTTAGATAAAAAGACTAAAGAAGGCTTTGTTCTAAACATACATAGAAACACAAAAAAACTTAAAAAGAAAAAATAGACTTATATACAAATAAGTCTTTTTATTACATTTTCTTTTCAAATTCTTTATGAAGAGCTTTAGTACTCCATAATAAACTATATTTAGTTTGATTTATTATTAAATCAAATTCACCAATATATTCATATACTTTAGGATTAAAACTCAATTTAAACTCGTTTAAACCTTTATAAGGATTATCTTTAGTAAAATCTCCTGTAATACCATTTAAATCTAAATAACTATAGTTATTTTCTTTATAATGATTAATTAAGTTGTAATGAAGAAAATGATTTGGTAAAAGTTTATTATATTTCTTATTAAAACCACTTGTAAATATACTAGCAATATTATTATGCTTAATTACTAAAGCGCCTGCGACTACCTCTTTATAAATACCTTCACTTATTTTAGTATTAACATCGTGTATCTCTTCATTTATTTCATTTAACTTTCTATCACTATTCATCTTTTCATTATAAATATTCTTATTAGTAGGATCTAACTGGAATAACCTATTTACTTTTTCATTTATAGTTTCTTCAGTATTATGTTCCCCTTGTAAATTTAGTAAATATTCATGATAATTAACCTCTACTAGAAATAAATCAACTTTTTTATCTTGATCAAACATCTTATATAATGTTTTATAAAAATCACTAGACTTTCCATCTTTCCTATAAGTAAGTTCATATAAACTATTTAAATTATAAAAGTCTCCCTTAATAAAATTTAAACCTTTATTATTAACTTTATCAAGTTTATGTATTAGTTTAGAATCAAGATTAGACTTATTAAAATCTTTTAAACTAATAATAGCATTATATTTTGGAAGCATACTTTCAAAATATAAATTATCTTTAAGTTTCTTATAATTATTTTCTTCCATAGTACTAATTAAAGTACTAGATAAACTATTTGTAACTTTAGAACCATCCATATTAACTTGATTTAAAATAATAATTGGATTAATCTTAATAAAAGCATAACCTTTCTTACTAAAGAACTTTTTAACCGCTTTTGTAAATTCTTCAAAAGTATATTTATTAAAATAATCTACTAAAAAGCCTCTTGGACTATAACCATATTTTATATTAATAGAAATAGATTTGCTGAGCATAAGAAAAGAACCTATTATTAAATCATTATCATAACAAGCATAATATTTTACTTTATAATCATATTTTCTCATCACTTCACCATAATAGCTAGTTTCATAAAAACTGCTAAACATATTGTTCTTACTAATTTCATCAAATAAATTTTTATCTATTTCTCTAATTAACATAATAATTCTCCTCTCAATAATTATAACACAACAATATTCTAAATCAAAGAAAAAACCTTATAAAAAGGTTAACTAATCTTTCTAATTAAAGAATTAACTTCATCTCTGAGAGTATTAAATGGACAACCCGGTATAAAGTTGTCACTTATAAAATCATAAATCTTTTTTTGTTTACTTCTATCTAGATAACTGCAATAAATACTATAGAAGTTATTACCAGTACTACTTATATTTTCACAGTATTCACAAGTACTATTAGGTGAACACTCTATATTTTGTAGTTCTTTATAAATTAAATTTAATATATATAGTTCTAGTTCTTTAGGTAAATTATATGTATTATCCTTAACAGCGTCTATTAACTCATTTATTTTCTTTAGTTCAGTCATAATTTTCTCCTTTTCTAAATATTATACTAAATTATAATTATTTGTAAAGATTTTAGTATAACATTTGACTAAAAATGTATTTAATGTTAATATGAAAATAGAAAGGAGACTTATGAAAAAAATATTTCTAACTATATTAATAGCATTAACTTTAACAGGCTGTAATAAAACAAATTTATTAGAAGAAAGTACTCTTAATATGAATAACGAATATTTAAAAATGGAAATAAACGAGGAAAAAACTACTAATGAAGGAATTACTTTTAAACTAATAAATATTAGTAACTATGATTTAACATATGGGCTTTCATATCATCTAGAGAAAGAAGAAAATGATAAGTGGTATAAAGTAAAACCTAAAGAAGAAATGAACTTTATTATGATAGCTTATGATTTAAAAAAAGGGGAAGAAAAAGAAGAAAGTTTAAAATGGACTAGTTACTATGGAAAACTTTCTAAAGGAAAATATAGACTAGTAAAAAGTTTTAGGTTAAAGAATGCTAAAGAAGAGTTTTATACTTCTCAAGAATTTATAATTAAATAAAAGTTATAAATTCTTTTTATTTATAACTTTCTATTGTTAAAATAGTTTAAAAATAGTATAATTTAAGTAGAAAAGGTGATTTAAATGAGTAAAATAACTGATGTAGTAGCAAGGGAAATACTAGATTCTAGAGGTAATCCTACTGTAGAAGTAAAAGTGTATACAGAAAAGGGTAGTATAGGAGTATTTTCAGTCCCAAGCGGGGCATCTACTGGTAAAAGAGAAGCTTTAGAACTTAGAGATAATGATGAAAGATACTTTGGTAAAGGTGTAACTAAAGCTGTAAATAATGTAAATAACACCATAAAATATAACTTACTTGGTAAAGAAGTAGAAGAGCAAAAAACAATAGATGATATTATGATTAATTTAGATGGAAGTGAAAACAAAAGTAATTTAGGTGCAAATGCTATTTTAGGTGTAAGTGTAGCTTGCTTAAAAGCATCAGCGCTTGATAATGATTTACCACTTTATAAATATTTAAATAAAAGAGAAGTACATATTCCGTTTTGTATGTTTAATATATTAAATGGGGGAAAACACGCTGCTAACAATATAGACATTCAAGAATTTATGATAGTACCTAAATTTAACACATTTAAAGAGTCATTAAGAGCTGCTAGTGAAGTATTTCATGCTTTAAAAGGAATACTTTTAGATAAAGGTCTTAATACAAATGTAGGTGATGAAGGAGGCTATGCACCAGATCTTAAGAATAATGAAGAAGCTCTTATGATAATTGTAAAGTCTATTGAAACTGCAGGGTACATACCTGGTAAAAACATCTTTATTGCATTAGATGTGGCAGCAAGTAGTTTTTATAATAATGAAACTGATACTTATAATATAGATAATACTAATAAAACTAGAGAAGAACTTTTAAATTATTATTTAGATATAGTAGGTAAATATCCAGTAATAAGTATAGAAGATCCTTTTGATGAAGAAGACTATGAAGGATTTAAAATGATAACTGAAGTATTAGGTAAAAAGATAAGCATAGTAGGAGATGACTTATTTGTTACAAATAAAGAATTACTAAAAAAAGGTATAGAAGAAAAAATGTGTAATGCTATATTAATTAAACCTAATCAAGTAGGAAGTTTTTATGAAACACTTGAAACAATAGTTTTAGCTAAACAAAATAAATATACATGTATTATGAGTCATAGAAGTGGGGAAACAACAGATACTTTTATTAGTGATTTAGCAGTTGCATTAAACATTCCATTTATGAAAAGTGGAAGTACGTCAAGAGGAGAAAGAATAGCTAAATATAATAGACTATTAGAAATTGAAGAAGAAATCTTAAAAAATGTTCAAGAAGATACTTTATAGATCTTTCCTTAATATGTGTACTTCTTAAATTAACACCAGAGAAGTTATTTGAAAATTTAAATACTTTTGGATTATTAGGTATATATATTGCCTATAACTGCATTAATGCCTTAGTACTTGAAATCAAATAAAAAATATTGTAAAATTATATATGAGGAGAAAAAGAGATGGAAATATTATTAATAATAGTAAGTATACTTCTAATAGCATTAGTATTACTTCAAAGTAATAAAGCTAGTGATGCAGGTCAAATAATTACTGGTGGTAATAGCATGCTTATGAGTCAAATGAAAGAAAGAGGAGCAGAAAAATTTATTACAAGATTAACTTTTGTAATCGGATTTCTATTCATCTTCTTATCATTATTATTAAGTATATAAAAAACTCTCACAAATGTGAGAGTTTTTTTATTATCTATTGTAGTATTCAACTATTAATGACTCATTAATATCAGCATTAAGTTCTTCTCTTTCAGGATATCTTACATAAGTTCCTTCTTTTTTCTTAGGATCAAATGTAACATAACTTACATTACTTAATTTTGCTTCTAAACATTCATTAATAACTGGATGATTTAAAGATTTTTCTTTAACACTAACTACATCTCCGGGTTTAACTTGATATGATGGAATATCAACGCTTTTACCATTAACTAGTATATGACCATGATTTACTATTTGTCTAGAACTTCTTCTAGTTTTAGCAAGTCCCATACGATATACTATATTATCAAGTCTACTTTCAAGCATAATTAATAAGTTAGTACCATGAATACCTTTTTTCTTACCAGCAGCTTCAAAAGTTCTCTTAAATTGTTTTTCAGTAAGACCATACATAAATCTTACTTTTTGTTTTTCAGCAAGTTGGATTCCATATTCACTTAGTTTCTTTCTGCTAGTACCATGTTGTCCAGGAGCAGAAGTTCTTTTTCTAAGGTCTTTTCCACTTTCAAGTGTACTAAATCCAAGTCTTCTAGATTTCTTAAAAGCTGGTCCAGTGTATCTTGACATATTTTAGCCTCCTTCATAAATATTTGAAAGAAGGTATCTTTATTCCCATAAATAGGGTGTTTACTTTGGGCTTTCGCTTATGGCTTAAGTTACTAACAAAGATAAATCTTTAGTAAACACGTTACTTAATAAATAAAGTCGCCATTTCTTCCATGCAATTAAGTATACTAAAAAATCGTTAAAATATCAAGTTTTTTCACAAAATTAATTAAAAATGTTCACTTTCTCTTTTAGATTTACCTTAATTGTGATAAAATACTTATAGAGAGTAGGAGATTTAATTATGAGTAAAAGTGCTATAATACTTGGAGGAATAATTTTTTATATAATTGGAGTAGTTGCAATAACTGTTACATTGTTTACTATACAAAGAAAAACTAAAAATAAGTTAGAAAAAGAATTAACTAGATTAGAAACACTTAAAAATCTAATTATTTCAAGTGGAATACTAACTGAAATGGAAAAAGTAAAAGCATTAATAAATAATGATAAATTAATGGAAATATATAAAAAGTGGGAAAAAAGGTATAAAAAAATAGAAAAAGAAGATATACCTAGACTTACAGATAAACTTTTAGTGTGTGCAGAACTTATAGATAATAAAAAATTTAAAGAAGCAAGTTATGAACTTTCTAAAACTGAAATTGATATTTATTATGTTAAAACTGATATGGAATTGCTTCTTGAAGATATAAAAGAAATAACAAATAGCGAGGAAAGAAATAGGAATGCAGTTATAAAACTTAAAACAGTCTTTAGGTCAGTTGTAAATAAATATACAAGTAATATGAATGACTATAAAGGCATGGAAAAAAGAGTAGACATGCAGTTTGAAAATATTAATAAGCTTTTAAGTGCCTTTGAAAGAGCAATGGAACAAAATGATTATGATGAAGTTGGTAAAATAGTGCATGCTCTAGATGATTTAATTAATAATATAAAAATAGTAATAGATGAAACTCCTACAGTAATTTTAATGGGTAAAATGATAATACCTAGGAAAATAACTGAACTAGAAAATATGGCAGTTAAAATGAAAAAAGATGGCTATAATATTGAATATATAAATCTTGAATATAATATTGAAGAAACAAAAAAGAAAATTAATGATATATTTGACAGACTTAAAATGTTAAATTTAGAAGATAGTATATTTGAACTTAAAACTATACTTGATTATTTTGAAAGCTTATATAATGACTTTGATAAAGAAAAACAAGCTAAAAAAGAATATGAGATGTTAATGGAACAAATAGGAATAAAACTATCTAGATTAACTAGTATAATAAAAAGTATATACGAAGAAGTAAGTGTTCTTAAAGAAACATATGCTTTAACTAAGGAAGAGTTATCTCTTCTTGAAAATATTAGTAATGAAATAAGAGAAGAAAAAGCGAGTTTTAAAGAAATAAATGATAGAACACTTACTAAAACAACACCATATAGTAGGCTTAGTAAAACAGGAGAACTAATAAGTGTAAAAATAAGTAAAACTGAAGACAAACTTGAAAGTGCAATTAAGAGCCTAGGTAGTCTAAAAGAAGATGAAGTAAGAGCAAGAGAACAACTTACAGAAATAAGAACTATTTTAAAAGATGCTAAAGACATGATAAAGAGTTTTAATATTCCAGTTATTCCAAAGAAATATTTTACAGAACTATCTGAAGCAAAAGAAAGTACTAAAAATATCATAAAAGAACTTGAAAAGAAGCCTATAGTAATAAGTGATTTAAATACAAGAGTAGACACTAGTAGAGATTTAGTTCTTAAATTATATTCTTTAAGTAGTGAATTAACTAAAACTGTTAAAATGGCCGAAATGACTATTGTTTATGGTAATAGATATAGAAGTTCAAATAAAGAAGTGGAAGCAGGATTAATAAAAGCAGAAGTACTATTTAGAAAAGGAGAATACAAAAAGAGTTTAGAAACTAGTATAGATGCAATAAGTACTATTGAGCCTAATATTCATAAAAAACTTATAAGTGCTTATGAAAGTTAAGAAAGAAGGAAGTTATGGCAAAGAAAAAACAAACAAATGAAGTGAAAAATGAGTTCCCTTATACTAAGGAATTAGAAGGTTTAGGACTAATACTAGTAGGTGTTCTAGGTTTTGGTAAATTTGGCCCAATTGGAAGAATACTAAAGAGCTTTAGTGTTTTCCTTTTTGGTACATGGTGGCAACTATTTCTTATAATGTGTATTATCGTAGGACTTATATTAATAATAAAAAGAAAAGAACCAACATATGTAACTGCTAGACTTATAGGACTTTATATACTTATAGTTTCTATCTTACTTTTAAGTCATGTAAAATATATTAATGAAGAAGAAGTATTAGGAGTCAATATAATAAAAAACACAGTAAATAATATAATTGGTTCATTTGACAACCTAGTTATGGTTAGTTATACTGGTGGAGGTATAATAGGTGCACTTTTATCTTTTTGTTTTGTTTCACTCTTTGATGTTACAGGAACTTACATAGTAGTAGGTGTATTAGTAGTATTTGGACTAATAATGTCATTTAACATAACATTAAGTGATATATTTAAATTTATATTAAAACCATTTAAAAAGAAAAAGAAAACAATAGAAGAAATGGCTAAAGAAGGAGAAGAAGAATTAATAAATAAGGAAAACGATGATAAAGTAGTTATAACTAATATAAATGAAATAACTACTAAAGAAACTCCAATTACTCATTTAGAAGAAGTTACATATACTGAAGAAAAAGTAAAAGAAAATGTTGACTACATTCTTCCTCCACTAGATTTATTAGTAGGTAGTAAAAACAAAGGTAAAATAGATAGCACTGAGTTTATAACAAGAAATAATAAAATATTAGAACAAGTATTTAATGATTTTGGTATAAGTGGTAAAGTTAAGGAAGTACATGTAGGTCCTACTGTAACACAATATGAAATAGAAATAAAAGCAGGTACAAAAGTAAATAAAATACTTAGTATAAATAGAGAAATAGCTTTAGCTTTAGCTGCAAAAGATGTAAGAATACAAGCTCCAATACCAGGTAAGAGTACTATTGGTATTGAAATTCCTAATCCTAAAACAAGCGAAGTAAAAATGAAAGATATATTAGCGGGTATTCCTAAGAAATTAGATGGTTCTAAATTACTCGCACCCCTTGGACTAGATATAATGGGGAATATACAATATTTTGAAATTAACAAGGCACCACATATGTTAATTGCAGGTGCAACTGGAAGCGGTAAATCAGTTTGCATAAATAACATAATAACTTCAATACTTATGCGAGCTAAACCAAATGAAGTAAAAATGATTTTAGTTGATCCAAAAAAAGTAGAACTTAATTGTTATGAAGGAGTACCTCATCTAATGAGGCCTGTTGTAACAGACCCTAAAAAGGCAAGTGTTGCTCTTCAAAAAGTTTGTTCTATAATGGAAGACAGATATGAAATGTTTGCAAATTCTGGTACAAGAAATATAACTAGTTACAATGAATATGTAGAAAAAAATAAATCTAGAAAACCAGAACTAGAAAAACTTCCATACATATTAGTTATAATAGATGAACTTGCTGACTTAATGATGGTTGCAAGTAAAGAAGTAGAAGAAAGCATCATGCGTATAACTCAGTTAGCAAGAGCAGCTGGAATACACTTAATAGTAGCAACTCAAAGACCAAGTACAGATGTAATAACAGGACTAATAAAATCAAACATACCTACAAGAATAAGTTTCATGGTTTCATCGTTTGTTGACTCTCGTACAATACTTGACATGGGAGGAGCAGAAAAACTTCTAGGTAAAGGAGATATGTTATTCTTACCACCGGGAGAACCATCTCCAATAAGAATACAAGGTTCTTTTGTAAGTGATGAAGAAATTGAAAGAGTAGTAGAATTTGTTAGAAGAAATGCAGAACCTAAATATGATGAATCAATGGTTAATTTAGATAAAAGCCCTGTAGAAGAACAAAAAGAGCTTGAAAATACTTCTAAAATGGATGAAGATGACCCACTATACAACGAAATAGTAGAGTTTGCTGTTAAAACTGGTAAAATAAGTGCAAGTCTAATACAAAGGAAATATAGACTAGGATATAATCGTGCAGCTAGGATAATTGATTTATTAGAAGAAAGAGGTATAATAGGACCTCAAAATGGAAGCAAACCTAGAGAAGTACTATTTAAAATGAATAATGAAAGTAAAGGTGAAGAAGAATGACACCTCATATAGAAGCAGACATTAATGACATAGCAAGTACGGTAATCATGCCAGGAGACCCTAACAGGGTTAAGTATATAGCAGAAAATTTTCTTGAAGACACAAAACTAGTTAATAAAGTAAGAGGAGAACTTGCTTACACTGGATACTACAAAGGTAAAAGAATAACTATATTTTCAAGTGGAATGGGTATTCCATCAATGGGAATATATAGCTATGAACTTTATAAATATTATAATGTAGAAAATATAATAAGAGTAGGAAGTGCTGGTTCTTATACTAAAGACTTAAACATAAAAGACATCCTTTTAGTAGAAAACTCCTATTCAACAAGTAGTTATAAAGTAGAAGGAACTAATACTAATATAGTTTCTTCTAATAAAGATCTTAATAGTATAATAATAAATACAAGTAAAGAAGTAAATATTAACTTAAAGCAAGGAAATGTTTACTCTTCAGAAAGTTTCTATGAATTAGATTTAAATGTAGAAGAATTAATTAACAAATATAATATCAAGTGTGTAGAAATGGAAACATATAGTTTATTTACTAATAGTATTTACTTTAATAAGAAAGCTAGTGCTTTACTTACTATAAGTGACTCATTTGTATCAAAAAAGTTGCTAAGTAGTAAAGAAAGAGAAGAAGGTTTTAATAAAATGATTGAACTTGCTTTAGAAAGTTCTTTAAGAATATAGGAGAGATTATGAAAAAAAGCTTTATAATTTTAATAGTTATTTGTTCTTTACTTGGTATAGTTGGTTTACTTTATAAAAATAATATAATATTTAACAACAAAGATACGAGTAAAGAGAATAACGGCGAAGTAATTAAACCAGAAGAGAATAACAATGACGATAAATCAGAAGAGAGCAACAATAATGAAAATCAAGAAAACTATGAAGAAACTACTCGCGAAGATTATAGTCTTATCCCTGTAGATAGTAAAGATGATGTCTTTAATTTTGAAGAAGATGTAGTTAATTTTGCTAGTTCTGAAAACTTTAGAAAGAAACAACTTTACCAAACTGAAGATGGTACTTCTGTTATAGGTAAGCATTTTATTGATAATGTTGATACTTATTTATTAGACTTAAATAACCTTAATAATAGAAAATATAACTATAATAAAATATTTGACTGTGACTATTTGCTTTTAGACGATGTCTGGGTATCGCCAGAAACACCTTGGACTGGATTTTGTAATAATAAAGGTAAAATAAATATTTATAAATTATTAGATGAAGAACCAGAAATAAATGAAATGTCATTTAAAGATACACCTTTTAATTTAACAGACATTTCTATAACATCCCTCAAATATTTATTAACTAATAATAATAAAATTATTTATACTGATAAAAACATGAATTTAAATTACTATGAAACTAAAGACAAAAAGGTTAAATATATTATATCTGAACGAAATTATTTATACATGGAAACACCAAATAGAATTTATCCAAGAATGTATGTCACTGAAGATAACAAATTATTTACTTTTGCTGAACAAGAAGTAACGGATTATAATAAATATAAATATGTTTTATTTTATTATCCAAATTATAGATGGTATAATGAGAATGACAGTGGTGGTTATTATTTTTATATAGATAAAGATGGAAGAATAATATACTATAAGGAAGCACAAGTTAATCAAGATAACGAAATAATTAATTTCTTAGAAGATGCTGATGGTAATATTTTAAAAGTTGACAAAGTTATAACATCATACGATTTTTTATCATTTGCTTATTTTATTTCAAATAACAAAGTGTATGAATTTTCTTTAAAAGATAAAAAACTAGTGGCAAAACTGTATACTAATAAAACAGTAAAAAATACTAAAACTATCTATACTAATGATTTAATACCATGTGCAAGTGATAATAAACAAGAATGTCAAATTAAAGTAGCAAAGAAATTTATTATTTATTATACGGATGGAACATCAGAAGAGATTGACCACGATACAAAGTGACATATCTATTTGTAATTTGATTTATTATAAAATGCTTTAAGAATATAGGAGTTTACTGATACTAAGTAAACTCTTTTAAAATGACTTAATTATTTTAATAAAATAGGTTATAATATATTTGGAGGAAAACTTATGAATTATAAAAAAATTAATAAAGATAACTATACTCTTCACTTAATTAATACAGATAGATTTAAAACAATAAGTGTATCACTTAAATTCACTAAAAGATATGACAAAGAAGAAAGTGCTTACTATAAACTACTTGAAAGAGTACTTCCTATTAATGGAACTAAAAACTATAAATCAGTAAATGATATAACTAAAAAACTAGAAAGTTTATATAGTGCCAGTATAAACTTTAGATTTTATGTTACTAGTGAAAACATGACATTTGAAAGTAACTTAAGATTTATAAATCCTAAGTATACAGAAGAGAGTATGTATGAAGAATCATTTAATATGTTTAAAGAAATACTAACTAAACCTAACTTAAAAAATAAAGAGTTTAAATACTTTGATTTACAAAAAGATAACTTAATAAAAAGTATTCTAAATGTTAAAGATGACATAAGAAGTTATTCTAGTATAAGATTTTCAGAAATATTTTATAAAAATACTGTATATGCAGAAAACAATTATAAAAACATAAAAGACTTTGAAGAAATAAATGCTAATAAACTTTATGAATGTTATAAAAATCTTTTTGATAGTTTTAAATTAGATTTATTTGTACTTGGAGATATATCTGAAGAAGAAATATCTAAGTATACAGATAATCTAATGAAAGGGTTTAAAGAGGAAAATAATACTTGTAAAGACTTATATATAAAAGTAAAATCTAAAGAAAAAATAATTAAAGAAAAATTTAATTCTTCTCAGTCTTCATTAATAATTGGACTTAATATAAATAAATTAACCGAAGAAGAAAGAGACTATAAATTAATACTTTATAATACCATATTGGGATGCATGAATAACTCTTTATTATTTGTAAATGTAAGGGAAAAAAATAGTTTATGCTATTCAGTAGGTTCAAATATAAGTAAATTTACAGAAACAATTATAATAAAGTCAGGAATAAGTAAAGATAACTTTGACTTAGCAGTAAAACTAATTAAAGAAACACTAGAAGAAATGAAAGATATTAAAAAAGTAAATAAATTAATTAATAATGCTAAAAAAACTCTCAACCTAGCATACAATGATTTTTACGAAAATAAGGGTAAAATAATAGATCACTACTTTATAAGAGAATTTATAAATATGCCTACTATAGAAGAAAGAAGAAATAAATTAGATGAATTAACAGCAGAAGATGTAACTAAAGTAGCAAATAAAATTACAGTAGGACTAATATATCTTTTGGAGGGCAAAGAATGAAAAAAATAAATTTTAATTATGGAGAGTTTATATATACTGAAAAACTTAATAATGGGATAAATGTATATTTATATCCAACTAATAAAAGTAAAAATTTCTATGCAACAGTTAGTACTCATTTCGGTGCAGAAGTAATGAAATATAAAAAAGGAAGTAAAGTGCATGATGTTACTAAAGGGAGCGCACATTTTTTAGAGCACCGAGTAATGGACTTTACTAAAAATAAAGATGCTGCTAAAAAAATAAATGAACTAGGTAGTATGGTAAACGCTTATACAACTTATAATGGAACTAACTATAATATATTTGGAACTGAAGATATACTTACTAATTTAACCCTCCTATTTGACAGGGTATTTAAAGCAAACATTAGGAAAGAAGATGTTGAAAGTGAAAGAGGTATAATATTAGAAGAGTATTATATGTATGAAAGTGATCCTTATTATAAAGCACAGACAACTATATTTAAAAATCTATTTAATAAAAGTTTTTTAAAGTATACAGTTTTAGGCACAGAAGAAGGTATAAAAACAGTTACTCAGGAAGAATTAAATAGACTTTATAAGGACTTCTATACTCCTAATAATATGTTTATAGTAGTGACAGGTAAATTTGATAAAGATGAAGTACTTAAATTTATAAAAGAATATATGAATACTATAAATATTAATAAAAGTAATGCTAAAGTAATAAAACCTAAAGAAAAAGAAGAGGTTTATTCTAAATATGAAGAAATAACTTTAGAAGTAAATGAACCTAAAGTAGTTATAGGTTACAAAATAAATATTAGTAAGATGAAAGATAAACTTAAAACTAGATTATGTTTAGAAATGCTTCTTAGTGAAAACTTTGATAAAACAGGTAAATCATTCTTAAGACTAATAGACAACAACATACCTAGATTTGAATACTCAGTAGAAGAGTGTGATAACTATTTGATAGTTTATTTTACTGCAAGTACTAGTGAACATAAATTATTTAATAAAATTGTAGATGAAGAATTAGAAAGTTTAGATTTTACATTAGAAAGTCTAAATAGAAAGAAAAAAAGTTTAATAAGTGGTTTAATACTTCAGTTTGAAGATATTATTAATGTAGAAGATACTATTACTAGTAATTTACTTATGTATAATAAAGTAATAAATAATATGGAAAGCATAGTTAAATCTATTACATTAAAAGATATTAAAAACATTTTAAACTTAATAAATATAAATAATAAAAGTTTACTTATTGAAAAATAATTTACAAAAACTCTACATTCTAGTAGGGTTTTACTTTTATACTTTTGAATAATGTGATACAATTTAAATATAATTTAAGGAGGATAAAATATGAAACAAAGAATTATAAGTGCTATAATAGCATTAATTATATGTATACCAATTATACTTATTGGTAAAATACCTTTTTATTTAGGAGCCAGTTTAATAGGACTTATAGGATTTTACGAACTATATAAATGTAGAGGTAAAGAAGTACCTAATAGTATAAAAGTAATAAGTGTAATACTATTTTGTTTATTTATGATTGATAATTTAGGTAAAAATATAATAATTAATACTAACGAAAAATTATTACTTTCGATATTACTATTAATGTTACCGATAGTTTACTATAATAAAAGTAAAAAATATGATATAGAAGATGCATTATTTTTACTTGGAAGTATTATATTTTTAGGAGTAGGCTTTAATAAACTTTTACTTACAAGAGAAGCAAGTATATATACATTTTTATACCTATTAATAGTAACTATTATGACAGATACATTCGCATACTTTACAGGTAAATTAATTGGTAAAAATAAAATGTGTGTAAGTGTAAGTCCTAATAAAACATGGGAAGGCTTTATTGGTGGTTTATTATTTGGAGTTCTTATAAGTAGTATATTTTTTATATCAGCATTTAGTTATGAAGGAAGTGTATTAGTAGTAATTCTAATTAGTCTAGTTTTAAGTGTTGTTGGTCAAATAGGAGACTTAGTATTTAGTAGTATAAAAAGACACTTTAAAATAAAAGATTTTGGTAATATTATGCCTGGACACGGCGGTGTACTAGATAGACTAGATAGTTTACTATTTGTAGTAATTGCATTTAGTTTCTTAAGCAGATTTTTATAGGAGGAAAAAAATGAATTTTTTAATTACATTAATTATTTTAATAGTAGTACTAGGTATAATAGTATTTATTCATGAACTAGGCCACTTTTTAGCAGCTAAAAAAAGTGGAGTACATGTTTATGAATTTGCTCTTGGTATGGGACCTAAAATATTTAGTTTTAAAAGAAAAGGAGACCCAACTATATATAGTTTAAGACTCTTACCACTTGGAGGCTTCAATGCTCTTGCAAGTGAAGTAGAATCTTCAAAAGGAGTTAGAAAAGAAGAAATACTTGAAAATAAGACTTATTTACAAAGATTTTTTGTATTAATAATGGGTATAGTATTTAACTTCATATTAGCAGTTATACTACTATTTATAAATGGCTTAATATATGGTAGTCCAGTGACAGATCCTTATATAGGTAAAGTTTTAGAAAATAGTCCAGCATATGAAGCAGGACTTCAAACAGATGATTTAGTATTAAGTATAAATGGTAAAAATGTTAAATCTTTTGATGATGTACTTTTAGAAACCAAATTTACCTCTGAAGATACATATGAATTTATAGTTTTAAGAGATAAAAAAGAAGTAAAAGTAAATATAAAACCAAATATAACCAAAGATGAAGAAGGAAAAGAAATAAGAGAATTTGGTTTTGGTACAAGTGTAAAAAAAGAAAAAGGTTTTGTAAATGCACTAAAGTATGGGGCTATTAGTACATATAAAAATAGTATAAGTGTATTTAAAATACTAGGTAAACTAGTAACAGGTAAAATAGGCGCTGATAATCTAAGTGGTCCAATTGGAGTATTTAGTGTTATAGATAATGTAAAATCAAGTGGACTAGAAAGTCTAATATATCTAACAGCATATCTAAGCATAAATGTAGCTATAATTAACTTTATTCCAATTCCAGTATTTGATGGAGGAAGAATATTACTTCTTTTAATAGAAAAAATAAAAGGAAAGAAATTAAATCCTAAAATAGAAAATACTCTTAATAATATTGGAACAATTTTACTATTAATGTTAATGGTTTATGTAACATTAAATGATATTTTAAAAATATTTTAAGCACGATATTTCGTGTTTTTTCTTTGCTTTTGTGCAATAATTTGCACAAGTGCAAAATTTTCTACTTGTATTAATTAATATTTTATTTTATAATTATATTATTAATAGAGGTAAAAGTAATATGAATAGTTTTAATAAAAATAAAGAAATAATTAAAGTATGTAAAAATTATTATGAAATAGTAAATTCTGATACATATAAGAATGATAAAATAACTAGTAATATGGTTAAACTTTATAAAGATTATATATTTGGCATGGATATAATAACTCAAAGAGAAAGAGAAAAAATGGTATCCATAGATAACATTATGTATAAATTTGTAACAGATATAAGATTTAAAAAAGAAATGGAAAACAAGCTATCAAAATTAACTATATCAAGAAATGTTGTTGATTTAGTTAGTTACGTTATGAATAAAATGATTGAATACTTTGAAGACTATAAAGATACTTATACAAGAAATATTTATATACCAAGATGGATATAAGGACTATTGTCCTTTTTTATTTTGTCTATCTCGTATTTTATATTGCACATATTAAATTTTAAATATTTAAGTTTGAAAATTTATTTTTTACACTTATGTGTAAAAATTCCATGTAAAATTTCATGTAAATCGAAATTAAAAAAAGTAATTTCGACTTTTTTTTCGTATAAGAAAGGGGAAGGGGTAAATTATGATCAGGAGGAAGTTATGGAAGAAGAAAAACTTAAAATACTAAATTTAATAAAAAAATTAATTAAGTATAGAAATTATATATTAAGATTTAATTCTAACTTAAGGGATAAAAAAAATAAAGAAGTAAATGCTTTAATTAAAAGAGAAAATAATAAAGTTATTATAGAAATAAATATTAATTCTATTAAAACAATAGAATTTTTAGTAATACATGAAATAACTCATGATATAGTTACTAAAGATATGAAAGATTTAATATATAAATATTCTAAAAAGGATAATGTATTTAAAAATAAATTAAATACATTAAAAGAAAAATATAGTACTAACTATATATCTGAAGAAATAATAGCAGATATATGTGGAAATTTATTAGGTAATAAAGATTTTATAAAGAGTGTGGTAGAAAGAAAACCTAGTATATTTTATAGAGATTTAAATAAGAAATATGTTCTAACTGAATATGAAAGTTTTATAAAAAAATTATGTATAATATGGTTGGAATCTTATTATAGTAGTAGGAGTAATATTAATGAAATTAAATATGCACAAAAGAGTTTAAAAGATGGAACAGACTATATTGAAACAGAAAAAAACTTATTTATTAAAGAAAACAGAACACCTATGAGTCAAAGAGAAGTTTATAACTCCTTAATAGGTAAACAAATAACACTTGATGATGGAACTATAGTAACAATAAAACAATGGCTACCTAATAATAAAAATATGTATAATGAACTGTTTAGAAGGTATCCTACATATAAAAATGTCAAGGATATAAAAAATGTAAATAAAAATATAAATGAAAATATAGTTGAATTATTAAAAGTTTCTCATAATTTAAGTCCTAATGAACTAGATTATATGGAGAGACATAAAAATAATAAAATTGTTTCATTCGACACCAGAAGAGTAAGTTTTTACGATGGCAGAAGCGCTTATGACTTGGACTTTTCGATAGCAAAGATGCAAGATGGTAACTATGTTGCCTATGCTAAAAGAAATTTATTTCCAAATAATACGTTACTAAATAAAATAAAAAAAGAAACACCTACGAGTAAATCTCGAGGAGTGCTTCCTTGTGAAGATAATATACCACAGTTAGAGACCCCTGTCAAGTAGAGCATATATTAAAGCAGATGAATTATACAGATAGAATGTTTAACAAAAAAAACATAACCGAATTAGTTATAATTACATAAAAAATAATAAAAATATGGAAGAAAATATACTTTTGTGTTATAATTTATCTAGTGTTCTCGTAGCTCAGCTGGAAGAGCAACTGCCTCCTAAGCAGTAGGTCGGAGGTTCAAATCCTCTCGGGAACGCCATTTTAAATGAAAAACATTACTTAAATATACAACTTATGATCAAATAAGAAAGGAATTTTAAAAAATGAAGAAAGAGTATTTATTTAGTAGTTTAATAACTATAGTAGTAGGTTTTATATTGTTTTATTTATTTTTACCAGCAATTAACATCCACAGTTTAGGTTTTTGGGTATTCTTGTTATTCTTAATATTTATATATGCCTTTTCTGCTTCTATATTAAGAATAGTTGAAAAAAGAAATACCAAAGTAGTAGTAGGACCATTTAAAATGTTTGTAGTAGCATTTATCTTAATATGTGCTTTTATAACTATAACTGATATAGCATGTAGTCCAATATTTAATAGCAAAAGTTATAGTAAAAGAATAGATATTATTACTGATAAACAATTTACTGATGATATAAAAGAGGTTAACTTTAGTAAATTACCACTTCTAGACAAAGACTCTAGTACTAAGTTAGGAGATAGGACTGTAGGAAGAATGCCTGAAATGGTAAGTCAGTACTATGTAAGTGACTTATATACTCAGATTAATTATGATGGGGAAATTGTAAGAGTAACGCCACTAGAATATAATGGTTTCTTTAAATGGATAAAAAACAGAAAAAAAGGAGTAGTAGGTTACATAAAAGTTAACAGTGTAAATGGTACTAGTGATTTAGTAGAACTTCCAAAAGGAATGAAATACACAGAAAGTGCTTATTTTAATGATTATTTACCTAGACTATTAAGATTTAAATATCCAACAAAAATATTTGGAACTGCAAATTTTGAACTTGATAATGAAGGTAATCCTTACTTTGTTGTCCCAGTATTTAAATATACAGCAGTAGGGTTAAAAAGAGATGTAAAAGGTGTAGTAATACTTGACCCTATTAGTGGTAAAACGAATTACTATAAAACAAAAGATGTACCTTCATGGGTAGATCACGTATATGATGCAGATTTACTAATCGAGCAAGTAGATGACTGGGGATTATATCAAAAAGGGTTCTTTAATTCGTTGTTTAGTCAAACTGGAGTAGTAATGACAACTGACGGTTATAACTATTTAGTAAAAGATGATGATGTATTTTTATATACTGGTATAACTTCTGTAAGTTCAGATGAAAGTAATATAGGTTTTATTTTATCAAATATGAGGACTAAAGAAACATTTTTCTACCAAGTACCAGGAGCTGAAGAATATTCTGCAATGGCTAGTGCAGAAGGACAAGTACAGCAAATGAAATATAAAAGCACATTTCCACTTCTAATAAATTTAAATAACAGACCTACATATTTAGTTAGTTTAAAAGATAATGCAGGATTAGTAAAAATGTATGGTTTTATTGATGTAGAAGATTATCAAAAAGTAGTTGTAACAGATGCAAGTCAAGGAGTAGAAAAAGCTAAAGAAAATTACTTAAATAATATTCCTGATAAAATAACCGGTAAAGAAGAAAATACTATTAAAGAAGTTATAAGAGATGGAAATACTTACTACTATATTACAGATACTGAAAATAATAAATATAAAATAAGCATAAAAGTAAATAAAGATATACTTCCATTTATAACAAAAGGTTCTAAATTAACAGTTTATTATAATGGTAAAACAAATGTAACAAGTATAACTTCAGTAGAGGAGACTAGTTAATCTAGTCTTCAATACTTAAACTAGAAAGGAGAAGTCATGAATAAAAAAAGAAAGATAATAATTAGTATACTATTAATACTTCTAAGCATATCTTTAGTAATTGGTGGTCTTTATTATTATTTTAAAGTATATAAAGAAGATAAAGTAACAAAAGATGAACCAAAAGAAGAGATAATAGTTAAAGAAAAATATTACAAAGTTTCTTTTAATTCAAATGGTGGTAGTAGCATAGATGAAATAACTATAAAAGAAAATGAAGAGTTAACTCTTCCAAAAGCACCAACTTATAAAGGCTATAAATTTCTAGGCTGGTATAATGAAAACAACGAACAAATAAAGGATAAAATAACTGTAAGTAGTAATATAACTTTAACAGCAAAATGGAAGAAAATAGAAACAAAACCAATCACCAGTGCAAGCACTAATACAAGTAGTTCTAGCACTAAGAGTGAAGTAAAGAAAATATTTAGTGAAAAGCACGCTATGGCAATTGGTGATTCAATGGCTGAAGGATTAAGCTGTTATGGAGTACTGAATAAAGAAAATGTAATATTTACTCGTGGTAGAAGAATAGATAATATGGAAAAGGATTTAGATGGAGTTAAAAAATATAATCCAAATTACTTATTTCTAAGTTATGGTTGTAATGATATACTAGCGTGGGGATCTAACTATCAAAAATTCATAAATTTTTATAGAGAAAAGATAGAATTCTTAAGAAAAGAATTGCCTAATACAAAAATAATAGTAAATCTAATATTACCAGTAGGAGAAAATGCTTTAAAAAGTAGGACTCAATATCAGTACTTAAATATTTATAATGAAAAATTAATAGAGTTACTAAATGAATTAAACGTACCACATTTAGACAACAGTGAATACTTAAAAGAAAAGGAAAATCCATATGCAAATGATGGAATACACCCTAAATCATTTTATTTCTTTAAATGGGGAGAAAACATGGCTAATTATTTAAAAAATAATTAGCCTTTTTCTTTAAAATACTTGTTTTATTTTTAACTTTAATATAAAATAGGTATTAGGTGGTCTTATGAAAAACAAAGTAACATTGCTTCCAGCAGACATGTATATAGTAGTAAATAAAAGTATGCTTAACGAATATGATAAAATAGTACTTAATATGCTTTATATGCCTATAATAGGTAATACTGCTGTAACACTATATAACCTCTTATATAGTGAATTAAAAGCAAGTAATTTTGTAAGTCCAGAACTAACTCATCATCATTTAATGACTAATCTAGGAGATTCCCTTGAAAACATAAAAGAAGCTAGAATTAAATTAGAAGGAATAGGTTTAATGAAAACGTTTGTGAAAGAAGGAAGCATTAATTCATATGTATATGAATTATATAGCCCATTATCTGTAAATGAATTCTTTAATCATCCTATATTTAATATGGTATTATATAATAATGTTGGAAAAGAAGAATACTTAAGAATAAAATCTTACTTTAAAGTACCTTCTATTAATTTAAATAATTATATAGATATAACTAGTCCTTTTGATATGACTTTTAAAAGTAAAAATTATTCTAATTTTGAATTAATAAATGAGGACGAAATAGTAAATAAAAATAAAAGGAATATTGAATATGAACAAATATTTGATTTTGATGCTTTATTAAGTAGTATGCCTAAATGCTTACTTAATGAAAAAGCATTAACTAAAAGTATAAAAGAATTAATAACTAACTTAGCATTTCTATATAATTTAGATCCTTTAACTATGTCAGATATAGTTAAAGTGAGTTTAAATGAAAAAGGTTTAATAGAAAAAGAAGAATTAAAAAATAATACAAGAAAATACTATGAATTTAATAATGATGGAAGACTTCCTAGTTTAATATTTAAAAATCAACCAGACTACTTAAGAAGTCCAAGTGGAGATAATACACTTAAAGGAAGAATTATTAAAGTATTTGAAAGTACTAAACCATATGATTTTTTAAAAAGTAAGTATAAAGGTGTAAGACCTACTGAAAGAGATATGAAAATTCTAGAAATGTTAGTAGTAGATTTAAAATTAAATCCAGCTGTTTGTAATGTATTAATAGATTATATACTTAAAACACAAAATAATAGATTAGTAAAAAGTTATGTAGAAGTAGTTGCAGGCGAATGGAAAAGAGCGGGTTTAGAGACTGCTAAAGAAGCTATGAGTTATGCTGAAAAAAGTCATAAAAAATTAAAGAAAACAATTGTAACAAAAAGTACAAAAAAAGAAGAAACAACTCCGGATTGGTTTAATAAAAACTTAAAAAAAGAGGAACTAAATGGAGATATAAAAGATGAATTAGAAGGCTTTATAAGGAGTTTTTAATGAAAAATATAGACAATTTAATAAATAATAAAAAAGATATACAAAGATTAAATGAAAAAAGTTTTATGATTTCTATGGATAACAAAGACTTTTCAAGTCTTTGTTATAGATTAAATCTTTCTAAAGAAGAATTATGTAAATATACTTCTAAATTAGAAAAAACAGTTAAAGAATTAAATAATTGTAAAAACTGTAAAGGACTAAATAATTGTTTAAACGAAGTACAAGGTTATGTAGATTATCCTACTAAAAAAGATAACTATCTTACATTTAATTATACACCTTGTAAATACAAAAAAGAAAATGATAAATACAAAAGTAATGTAGTATTTTATGAAACTTCTAGTTTACTTAAAAATGCTAAAATGAAAGAAGTTTACTATAATGATAAAGCAAGAATAGAACTTCTTTCATACTTAAAATCATTTATAGAAGAATATCCAAATAAAAAAGGTATATACCTAAGTGGATCCTTTGGTACTGGAAAAAGTTATATATTAAATGCTTTATTAAATGAATTATCTAGAAAAAATATTAAATGTGTTAGTATATACTATCCCTTATTACTTAAAAGATTAAAAGACTCTTTTAATAGTAAAAATGAAAGTTATGAGCAAGTTTATAATGAACTAATAAATGCAGATGTTCTTTTAATTGATGATATAGGTGCAGAAAATAATACTCCTTGGAGTAGAGATGAAGTACTGGGGGGTATCTTACAAAGTAGAATGGATAACAAAAAAATAACATTCTTTACATCAAACTTTACTTTAAATGAATTAGAAAACCACTTATCAGAAACTAGTACTAGTACAGATAAAATAAAAGCTAGAAGAATAATAGAAAGAATAAAAGAACTAACAGTACAAATTTCTTTAATTGGAGAAAACAGAAGAAATTAAGATATTACACTTGTAATACTAAGCAATTCGTGGTATTATTTTATTGTAGGAAGCTATAAATAACAAAGGAGATAAACATGAAAAACAACAGCCTATATGTACAAAATAAAGTACTGGGG
>CAKOIJ010000012.1 GCA_934086775.1 uncultured Bacilli bacterium
GTGGAGCAACTGTAAGTTGTACAGGAAGTGCAGGAGCATCAATATCAGGAGATTACTTATACTTAAGTAATATTACAGAAGATCAAACATGTACTATTACATTTAAGAAATTAACATATAACGTAACTTTATCTGTAGTTAATGGCTCTGGTTCTACAACAAAAACAGTAGACCATGGTAATAGTGTTTCATTTACTGGAATATCTCCATATAGTGGATACTCTTCAAGTAATCCAACAGTAAGTTGTACAGGTGGACGTTTAAGTGGTTCAACACTAACAGTAAGTAATGTAACAAGTTCGAGAACATGTACTATTACATTTAAGAAACTAACATATAGCGTGACACTATCTGTAGTTAATGGATCAGGAAGTGCAACAAAAACAGTTGACCATGGTAGTAGTGTTTCATTTACAGGAATATCTCCATATAGCGGCTACTCTTCAAGTAATCCAACAGTGAGTTGTACAGGCGGAAGTTTAAGTGGTTCAACACTAACAGTCAGTAATGTAACAAGTTCAAGAACATGTAGTATTACATTTAAAGGAATAACTTTACTAAGTAAATTACTCGCTAATAATCCTACAATAAGTACTAGGTCAGACTTTGATACAGCATTTATAACCACTAACACAGGGACTCTCTATACTAGTACGGAAAGTATAGCGGGAAGTGCTGCAAAAACTGTATATTACTTTGCAGGAAATGCTACAAACAACTGGGTAAAGTTTGGAGGTTTTTACTGGAGAATAATAAGAACTAATCATGACTCCAGCATAAGGCTTCTTTATGCTGGAACAAGTCCTGATACAACGAGTGGATACATTGGCACGAGTAATTTTAATGTTGATAGTAAACTTTCAAAATATGTAGGATATATGTATGGTGATCCAAATCCGGATGGTATGATTGGTTATACTAGAACAGCAAACTTACATGACAGTGTAATGAAAACATATATAGACAAATGGTATAGTACAAACTTATCAAATTATACAAAATATTTAAGTCTTGATGCAGTATACTGTAACGATAGGGAAGTATATGGTGTGTCAAATGCTGCTTTTTTTGCTGCAAGTAACAGAATAAGTAGCAACCACCAGCCTAGTTTTAACTGTACAAATATTATTGATGCTTTCTCGGTAAACAATTCAAGTGCAAAATTAACATATCCGATAGCTTTAATGACAGCAGATGAAGTAGCATATGCTGGCGGGCACAATTGGACGCCGTTATCTAGTCCATATGCATGGTATTATTCAAACAGCGCTGGAGGAAGCATAACAGGAACCTATATGTGGATCACGTTATCTCCACATACGAGCAGTCAAAGTGGTGGGTACTTATTTACCGTAACTGGTAGTAACAGACCAGGAGTATTTAATAATTTTCTTATATCTTCTGGATTTGCTGTACGCCCAGTCATATCAATCAAATCTGATGCTCTATGGTCTAGTGGAAACGGAAGTTCTTCTAGTCCTTACGAAATAGTTTATAATTAAATCAAGAAGATGTAAAATTAAGATTAATCTTCTTGATTTTTTCTTTAACTTGACATATACTTGTAATAGGGAAATGGTAGTTATGAGAAAAAGAAGAAAGAAAAAGAAATTAATTATAAAAAATTTAATAAAGCTAATAGTATTAGTTTTAATTTTAATATTCTTAATTATCTTAACTTGCCATAAAATAAAAACAAGTAAACATTTTACAATAACATTTGATACTCTTGGAGGAACAAATGTAAAAGAAGAAAAAGTTAAATATGGAGAAAAAGCATATTATCCAGCAGATCCGACTAGAGAAGGTTATGAATTTGTTGGTTGGTATCTAGGGGAAAAAGAATTCAACTTTGAAAATAAAATAACTAAAAAATTAACTCTAACAGCTAAATGGAAAAAAATAGAAGAAGTAAAACCTGATGAAGAAATAAAAAACAATGATGAGAATAATGGTGATAAAAAAGATAAATATCCATTTGATCACATAACAAATGCTGATGCAAAAAGAATATTTTCTGAAAAACATGCAATGGTTGTATCAGACTCAATGGGGGAAGGTTTAAGCGCATACGGAGTTTTAAACGAAGAAAATGTAGTATGGCACCGTGGTAGAAGAGTAGATAACATGAACTTAGATATGGACAAAGTAAAAGTATTTAATCCAACATACCTCTTCATGAGTTACAGTGCAAATGATTTAAAATGGTGGAATGGTAAAACAGATAAATTTATAGAAAGTTATAGAAATCAAATAGAAAACATAAGAAAAGAACTTCCTAGTACAAAAATAATAATTAATTCAGTTTTACCAGTTGCAGAAAAAGCAATAGAAAAAGATAAAGCATTTACTTATCAAAAAGAATTTAATGAAGCTTTAAAAAAACTTGCTAAAGAATTAAATATTGATTTTATAGAAAATGAGTCTTTACTTTATAATGATGAAAAACCATTTTCATCAGACGGAATACATCCAAGAAGTTTCTTCTTCTATCTATGGGGGAGACACATGGCAAGTTACTTAGAAAAGAATTAGGTGCTAAAAGCACCTTTTTATGTAAAAAAATAAAAAAATAATAAGTTTATTACCAAAATACACATATTTAATGTTATAATATATAATGTTAGAATATATAGTAGGGAGGCATTAATGAAAAATAAACTTATAATTTTACTAATAATTGTTTTTAATATATTAACTATAGCTAGACTTAATGCCTTAAATGGCTATACAGTAGGAACAACAGTTAAAGTAAGAACCGGACCAGGAGTAGACTATAGTGAAACTGGTATAATACATAATAAAAACACAACAATAAATTTAGTATCAGATGAATTATATAATGTAGGAGATACAAATTGTTCGATTGGATGGTATAAAATAATTTATAATGATAAAGAAAGTTACATATGTGGAAAATATGTTTCAATTGGTGACACACCAGGTATAGAAGAACCTTCATATAATGAAGAAGTATATGAAGCTAGGATAAATGGAGTTAACATATATGTAAAAAGCACAGCTAGTGCTGGAGGAACTATAAAAGATGTATTACTTCCAGGTACAAACATAAAAATAATAAGTGGGTTAATAAATGGAAGTGGATGTGATGAAGGTTACTACAAAATAAATTATTATAAAAATGATGAAGGTTATGTATGTTCTAAATTTGTAGTAAAAAAAGAAGATATTACAGCAAGCGATACAGACTATGAAACATATCTAAAAAACTTAGGTTTTCCAGATGACTACATTCCATACTTAGTAAAGCTACATAAAGATCATCCATCATGGGAATTTAAACCATTAATAACAAATTTGTATTGGAACCAAGTATTAGATGGTTTTGATGGTAAAACAGCACTTTTATATTTAGGGAAAACAAGCGGAGAAATATCACCAGCCTATAAGAATTATAAATATTATTTAACAAGTCTAGTAGATAACATTGATGGGGCAAACTGGTATCCAGTCAAATCTAGTATAGTAGCTTTCTATTTAGATCCAAGAAACTTTTTAACAGAAAAATTTGTGTTTATGTTTGAAAGCTTAAGATATGACTATGGAGAAGGTAGTAAAGAAGTTTTAGATATAAATAGTCCTACTGCACAAAAATACTTAAATACAATTTCTTCAGTTCTTAATGGTTCATACTTAAATATTGATGAATATAAAAGATATTTTATAGAAGCAGGATTTACTCATAATGTTAGCCCAGTACACTTAACAACAAGAAGCAAAGGAGAAGGTGCAGCTAATGAAAAATATACTGCTGTATCAGGAAATAATCCTGACTTATATGGAAACTTTAATATTAATGGTTTATATAACTATTACAATATAAGTGCTTATTTAGGGGCATTCAAACCTAATGACATATATAATATTCCAGTAAAAAACGGCTTACTTTATGCTTGTGGATCAAAATGTGGAAATTCTGATACATATGGTAGACCATGGGATACAAGGGAAAAAGCAATAAAAGGCGGAGCACAGTATATAGCAGAAAGATTTATTTCAGTCGGACAATTTAGTATGTACCTTCAAAGATATAATGTAAACCCGGAAAGTAAAAACTCACTTTATACACATGCCTATCAAACCAATGTCTTAGCGCCTTGTAGTGATGCAGCAGATTCTTACACATCATATAAAAATATGGGTTTACTTAATGAAGCATACATATTTGAAATTCCTATTTTTAAAGAAATGCCAAAGGTAGTAAGCCTTCCTAACATAGCAAGTTCTATAAACACTATTGAAGGAATAACAATTAATGGAAAAAAAGTATCAAACTTTGATAAAGATTTATTAGAATTTACTGCATACATAGATAAAAATGATAAAGAATATAATGTAGTAGTTAACTTAACAGATAGTACTAGTAAAGTAGAAGGTGCAGGTAAAATAGCGTTTGAAGAAAACGAAAAACTAATCGAGTTAAAAGTAACTGCAGAAGATGGTAGTACTAGAACTTACAAAATGACACTTTTCAAAGTGGAAGATACTACAACAATTGAAGAAATCATAAACAATTTAGCTGTAAAAAGAAATGGGAATATACTCTATGGAATAAGTGCAGGTACTCTAGGCACTACACTAACAGCTAGCATTAATAAATTAAGTCCAGGAACAACTATAACTCTAAATGAAGCAAATTCTTCTGCAGCAAGCCTAACCGGAATACTTAAAACTGGACAAGAACTTAAAATAACAACACCATCAGGAGAAACAGAAACATTTTCTTTGGCAATAAAAGGAGATGTAAGTGGGGATGGTGAAATAACAATTCTAGACTTATTAAAAGTACAAAAACATTTACTTAAAGCATCACTGTTAACAAATGAATACTTAGTAGCCGCGGATACAAGTGATGATAATGAAGTAACGATATTAGACTTACTTAGAATTCAAAAATATATACTTAAAATAATAACATTTTAGGAGGGAAAAATGAAAAGAATAAAAAAGATTTTTGGAATAATATTATTAGCATTAATTATAGTAACTCCAAAAGAATTAAACGCCGCTAGTGGGACTATATCAGTTTCATCAAGTAAAACTACCCCAGTTGTAGGAAGTGAAATAAATATAAAAGTAAGACTTTCATCAAACGCATCACTTGGTTCTTGGGAATACACACTATCCTATGATTCAAGTAAACTAAAACTTATAAGTGGTACAACAAATGTAGTAGGATATGCGCCAAATTCAAGCACTAAATCACAAAGCTATTCATACAAATTTAAAGTTATATCAAGAGGTACTAGTACAGTTTCCGTAAAAAGTTATGATGCTCTTGCTTTTGATGAAAGTAAACTAGCATTAACAATCAACAGTGTAAAAGTAACAGCTATAACACAAGCAGAATTAGAAGCTAGTTACAGCAAAAACAATAACTTAAGTTCACTTGGAGTAGAAGGCTTTTCACTAAACGAACCATTTAACAAAGAAACATTAAGTTATACAGCAAGTGTACCTTCTACAACTGAAAAAATAAACATAACAGGAAGTGTGGAAGACTCTAAATCATCAGTAAGTGGACTTGGAGAAAAAGAAGTAACTGAAGGTGAAAACAAATTTGAAATAAAAGTAACCGCGCAAAATGGCGGAGTTAAAACTTATACTCTTGTGGTAAATGTAGAAGATAAAAACCCAATAGAAGTAATAATAAATAACCAAAAATACACCGTAATAAAAAGAGTCAGCGCATTAACTATTCCAGAAACATACGAACCAAGCACTACAAACATCGAGGGAATAGATGTACCCTCATTTACTAGCACAATAACAAACTTCACATTAGTTGGCTTAAAAAATGAAAATGGTGAACCAGCACTATACATATATAAAGATGGTAAATACACAAAATATACTGAAATAAAAACTAGTGGAATAGTTTTATTTCCAATAAATAGTGATAAAGAGATAAAAGGATTCACTAAAGAAGAAATAGAAATAAATGGAAACAAGGTAAAAGCATATAAATATAAAGATAATAATGAATTTTATATATTATATGGAGTAAACATTGAAACAGGAAAAGAAGAATTATACTACTATGATGCTATAAACAATGCTCTTGCTAAATATAATGAAAACATATTAAATGAATTAAATAAAAAAATAGATAATTACTTACTAATAATAATAGTGTTAGCATCAGAAACATTAGTATTAGTACTAATACTTCTAATCTCAAGTGTCAAAAAAAACAAAAGAAAAAAGAAAAATAAAAAAGTAGAAGTAGATGAAATAAAAACACTTGAGAATAAAGAGTAAATGAGTTATAATTTATTAGACTCAAAAGGAGAATAATTATGAAGAAAGAACTAATATATAAAATTTTGGGATGTATAATTGTATCGTTACTTATAATATCATCAGGTTTTATGATCTATAACTTATATTTACTAGCTAATATAGAGACTTTTTATAGAATAATGCTTTCAATATTGCTTTTACTCTTTAGTATAACACTTGTATACTCAGTTATAGATAGTATAAAAAAATTAAAAAAGAAAAAATTTATAATAAGTACTATTCTAAGTATAATACTTTCCATAATATTAGTAGTAGCATCTTATTATGTCTATAGAGTTTACCTTGGATTAGGTAACTTAAATAAAGATGAAATAACTTATACTACAAAACTAATTTCAATGAATGATTTAAAATTAAATGATATAAAAAATAAAAAAATAGGACTTCTAAGTATAGAAGAAGATATAACAGGATACATACTTCCAAAAGAAATAATAGAAAAAGAAAATTTAGATAAAGATAATGAAATAATATCATATCAAGATAATATTACATTAATGACAGCTCTTATCAATAATGAAGTAGATTTAATATTTATAAGTGATAATTATGATCAAATGTTAAGAAGTGTATCAGGTTATGAAAATAACACTGTTATATACGAAATAACATCACTTAAAAAAAGTTATAAAAAGAAAGATAACACTTTAGGAAATGTAAGTGGTAAAAAAATAACTAAACCATTCACTATGCTATTACTTGGTATAGATAGTGAAAAAGATGACATAAGAAAAAGTAGTTCATTTAATGGAGACACCATTATGATGATTACTTTCAATCCAGAGACACTAAACGCAACAATGTTTAGTATACCGAGGGATACATATGTTACAATGGCTTGTGGTGGTAGAATTACAAAAATAAATCATGCTTCATGGGGTGGTACTAGTTGTATGGTAAAAACTGTAGAAAAACTAACAGGTATTGATATAGATTACTATGCAAAAATCAATTTTAAAGGAGTAGTTGATCTTGTAAACATACTTGGAGGAATAACAGTAGATGTACCTGTTAAATTCTGCGAACAAAATTCGGATAGAGAGTGGGGAGACAAAACAATTTGTCTAGACACAGGCGTGCAAAAATTAGATGGAGAACAAGCCTTAGCATTAGCAAGGCATAGAAAAACACTTCCACTAGGAGACTTCCAAAGAGGTCAAAATCAACAACTAGTAGTAGAAGGAATGCTTGGAAGTTTAAAAAATGTAAAAAAAGTAGATGACTTTTACAAAATACTAGATACGATTGGTAAAAATATGGATACTAATATGACTACTGAAGAAATGTTATCATTCTATAATATAGGTAAGAATATGCTACTAAAAAATGGAGATGTAAACTTAAATATAACAAAAACATTTTTAACTGGATATGATCAGTACATAACAGTTGGAAACTCAAAATCATATACATTCCAGTACTACAAACAAAGCCTTGCTGAAATAGTAAAAGCAATGAAAATAAATTTAGGACAGTTAGAAAAAGAAGAAATAAAAACATTTACTTTTGATTTTAATAATCCATACGAAAAGAAAATAATAGGCAAAACATATTATAGAGATGAGCCAAAAGTAAAATTAATGCCTAATTTAGGTTCATATTCACTAGAAGAAGCAAAATCCTGGGCATCATCTAATGGATTCACTCTTACTATAAAAGAAAGCCTAACAGATAATGAAGCATATAATGATGGCCAAATAATCAATCAAAGTTTAAAAGAAGGTGTGCTTCTAGAAAACAAAGATAAAAATATAACTATAACAGTTGCTAGAAAAACAAATGTTGATAACTAAAAACTTATCAACATTTTTATATGTACATTTTTATGTAAATTTGTTAAAATATACTTAGGAGTGAAAGTTATGGAAGAAGAGAAGTTTTTTAATGATAAGGAAAGTAAAGTAAAATATATTGTAATAGGTGTATTACTCTTTTTAGTATTAGCTATAATAGGAATGATTTATTACAGCCTAACACCTAAAGTAATACTAAATGAAACTATAAAAACTCTAGAACACAAAGCGAGTAAAATCAAAGATAAATACACATTTAAATTTAATATATCATTTAACTTATATTCAGATGACAAAAACATCCAACCATTTTTTAACATAATAAATAAATTTGATTACACATTTGTAACTAACAGTAACTTAAAAGATAATTTAGAAGAAAGTATATACTTAAAATATAATAAAAAAGATATAATGAATTTAAATGCTTATTATTATAATGATGAAACATACATTAAAATATTTGATAAACTATTACTTGTTGATAAAACCAAAGAAAATGAAAGCAATAAAAATCCTATAGAATACAAAAATAACATTAAAGATATACTTCCTTACTTAGACTCAAATAGTGAAGATGCGAAGTGGCTAAAAAAAGTAATAGAAACAATTAAAAATACTATAGAGGAAGATAATCTTAAAAGAAAAATAAATAAAGAAGGATTATCATTAATTATTACTTTAGATAATAACTTTTATGAGAAACTAGAAAAAGAATTAGAAAAAATTGGATTTAAAGAATATCTTGAAAAAAATAATTTAAAATATGAAGATATAGTAAATGAACAGAACTTTAAACCAGAAAAAATTGTAGTTAAATACGAATTAAATGAACTTAAGCATGAACTAAATAAGATTACTATAATAGATGAAAAAGATTCTATTGATATAACTTTAAATAGTGAAAATCTTTATTTAGATATATATAACAGTGATAAATGTATAATTAAGGTTTCACTTGAAAAAGAAGGAAACAAAAATAAATTAATCGTGCAAGATGATGGTAAGGGTATTTTATTAAACATAACAATTGAAGAAACAGAAAACACATATGAAGAGGTTAAATTAGATACAAGTTCTGCTAAAAAACTAAGCGAATTAAATGAAGAAGATATAAATTATTTCATGGAAAAAATAGGAAGTACAGAAGGAATGGAAGAACTTATTAATCAAATAACATCAGCAATAGGAGGTTCAACAAATGAAGAAATTAGTATGTAGTATTTTAATAAGCTTACTACTTTTAATTCCAGTTAAAATGAATGCTGAAATAAAAAGTGAAACATTAATAGAAGCATTAGAAAAAGAAAACATTAAAACAAAAATTAATTATAAAGAAAATAAAGATCAAGTAACAATATACTTTTTTAGAATTCAAGGAGAAACAAAAAGTCGAAATTTCTTAAATTACTTAAATAGTATATATGATAGATATGGTATGTTTTTTAAAGTAAGAATTTATGAAGTAAGTCAAAATGAAGATAATATGAAATTACTTGAAAATACCTTTGATTATCTAGGAGGAGAACATAACGGAGCACCCTTCATACTTATAGGTTCAACTTACTTTGTAACATATAATGACACAGTAAATGATAATATAGTAAAATCATTTACAGAAGCTTACTTAGGTGGAAATAAAGTTGATACAATTAGTGAAGTATTAACAAAATATTATAGGAATTATACACTAATACTATCTATAGTATTTACAATACTAATAGGACTTACTACAGTAATAATAGTAACTATAATAAGCAATAAAAAAGAAAACAAACAGAAGCATAATTAATAACGGCTTCTGTTTATTTATTACTAAAGTTCTAAATAAAACTAAAGGTTAATATAATTAACTGGTGAAAATAAATGTTTAATATAACTGGACTTACTAATAATGAAGTAACATTATCAAGAAACAAAAATGGTACAAATGAAATAACAGAAGGTAAAAAAAAGACAATATTAAATCTAATTTTAGAGTCACTTAACGATCCTATAATAAAAATACTATTAATAGCATTAGCAATAAAAATACTATTTTTTCTAAATGACAGTGACATTTATGAAACAATTGGTATAATTGTCGCAATTATCCTTGCAACAGTTATAAGTAGTATGAGTGAATACGGAAGTGAGAAAGCTTTTCAAAAACTAAGTAGTACCACATCAAATTTATTAGTAAAGGTAATAAGGAATAAAAAACTAATAGAAGTACCACTAAACGATATAGTTGTAGGAGATTATGTTTATTTAGAAAGTGGTGATAAAGTCCCAGCAGATGGAATAATATACAAAGAAAGTGTATACATAGATGAAAGTATGTTAACAGGTGAAACGAAAGAACAATATAAAGACATAAATAAAAAAGTTTACCGTGGTAGTGTAGTATTAAATGGAAGAGGGATAATGCTTGTAAAAAGTGTCGGAAATAATACGTATTACGGTAAAATAGCTAAAGACATACAAGAAAGAACTCCAGATAGTCCTCTTAAAAATAGATTAAAAGATTTAGCAGGACTAATAAGTAAAATAGGATACATATGTGCAGGTTTAGTAATAATATCTTACTTATTTAGTGCCATTGTAATAAAAAACAACTTTAACTTAGATAAAATAATAAGTACAGTTACAAATATCGATACAATACTACCACATTTGCTTTATAGTTTAACGCTTGGTATAACAATAATTGTTGTAGCTGTCCCAGAAGGATTACCAATGATGATTACACTTGTATTATCAAGTAACATGAAAAAACTTGTTAAAGAAAATGTTTTAGTAAGAAAACTAGTAGGAATAGAATCCTCGGGTAGTTTAAATATACTATTTACAGATAAAACAGGAACATTAACTAAAGGAAAACTTGAAATGGTAAATTTCACTACATATAGTGGAACACAATATAAAAAATATAATGACATACCACTAAGTTTAAAAGAAATCATATCATTAAGTCTAAACTATAATAATGACTCCAGTTACTCTTCTGGGGACATCATAGGCGGAAACACAACAGACCGGGCAATATTAAAATTTATAGGAGAAGAACCTAGAAATAAATATAAAATAATAAAGAAAACCGAATTTAATAGTAAACTCAAATATAGTGCAGTTACTTTAAACTATAATGGGGAATTAACTTTTTATAAAGGAGCCTATGAACTAATATCTAACAGATGTAAATTCTACTACAAAGATAATGGAACCAAAGGAATTTTAAAAGATAAGAAATATTTAATTGAAAAAGGAAATGAATATACAAAAAAAGGTTATAGAGTTCTTGCATGTGCTTGTGGTAAAGATTTAAATAGTTTAACATTTATTGGTTTCATTCTCATCAAAGATGAAGTAAGGCCAGAAATACCAAAAGCAATAGAGAGTGTGAAAAAAGCAGGTATACAAACAGTAATGATAACAGGAGATAACAAGTTAACAGCAGAAAGTATAGCAAGAGAAATAAATCTTGTAAAAACAGAAGAAGATTTAATAATAACAAGTGAAGAATTATCAAAAATGAATGACATAGAAGTAAAGAATATTTTACCCAAATTAAGAGTAGTTGCAAGAAGTTTACCTGAGGATAAAAAAAGATTAGTATTATTATGCCAAGAAATGGGTTTAGTAACTGGGATGACTGGTGATGGGGTAAATGATGCACCAGCATTAAAACGAGCAGATGTAGGTTTTGCCATGGGAAGTGGAACAGAGGTTGCAAAAGAAGTAAGTGATATAATAATATTAGACGATAACTTTCTAGGTATAGTAAAAACAATCCTATTTGGAAGGACACTTTTTAAAAGTATTAGAAAATTTATAATATTTCAGTTGACTGTTAACATAACAGCAGTAAGTTTATCGGTAATAGGCCCGCTTTTTGGAATCATAGCACCAGTAACCGTAGTGCAAATGCTTTGGATAAATATGGTTATGGATACACTAGCAGGAGTAGCATACGCATGTGAACCACCTCTTAAAAGTTATATGGAAGAAAATCCTAAAAAACGCGATGAAAAAATAATGAACTCTTACATGATAAATGAAATACTTGTAACCGGGCTTTATATGAGTTCACTATGTATGATATTTCTAAAAAGCGACTTCCTTCATAGTCTTTACAGAGTAGGAGAAAATGACAAATATGTAATGACTGCATTCTTTGGACTATTCATATTTATGACAATATTTAATGCATTTAATGCAAGAAGTCATAGACTAAACATATTTGCTAACTTAAGAAAAAATAAAGTATTTTTAGCCATAATAAGCTTTGTTTTAATAGTTCAACTACTAATGATCTACTTTGGAGGAAGTATATTTAGAACAACGGGATTGTCATTTATAGAACTTAACCTAACAATATTTTTAGCACTAACAGTTATTCCTTTTGATTTTTTAAGAAAAACTATATTAAAAAAATTTGGTAAAAACATCGGAGTATAAAAAAACTAAAGTAACTATAAAAAGTCCTTTAGTTTTTTCGTTTCTTCCTCTCCAAAAGATAAAATATTTTTAGCTAAATCAAGAATATCTTTATTAACTTCCTTTTTATAACTCTTAATTTTTGCTTCTATACTAATATTTCCCATATTAAAACCTCTAATTAAAATACTTGCTATCTTAGAATCGCTGTTATCCTTCTTAACTTCCATTCTCATAGCCAAAGTACTAGTTAAATTTCTAATAGCACTAGAGTGTTCACTTTTAACCTTATTCTTTCTCATAAGACTTTTACATTCTTTGTAAAAACCTTCATATTCCTTAAGTTCACTTTCTAAAACTTTCTTAATCTTATTATCTTTATCTCTAATCAATTTTAAAAGTTCTTTACAACTAGTAACTCCCATTTTTGTATTGTCTAATATTAAAACTAATAATTCTTTATTTTCATTCATACTTTTCACCATTAACATTATGCACCTTTTTAAAAACTTTATACAAAAAAATAGACAATTAAATAAAAAAGTTTTATAATTAAAGAGTGATTAAATATGATAAAAACATTTAAATTATATTACTTAGGAGCATCCTTATTATACGTATTAGCCACTATATATGAAATATACATATATATGACTATGGAGTCAAATTGTGTAGGAATAATCTATTTATTTTTAAATTTCTTTGCTATGTTTCTATTACTAACAGTTACTTATAACTATGACCGAGCTTCAGTAAGGCATAGAATAAGCAAAAATATAATAACTATTTTTGTAGGATTATTTTCAAGCTATATAATATCTCTAATACTACCTCATGTAATGGGTTATGAAGATGCTTCAAGAATGTTTATAAATAATACATCTTTTTGTTCAATAATAATTAAACCGATTATATATATAGGATTAGGTATCATTACATTTATAGAGTTCAGGAGTTTTAAAACAGGTACATACAAAAAATAGTAAGGAGGAATAGTTCCTCTTTTTCTATACCAATAATCGTTTAAGCATAAAAATGAAAAATACAGAAAAAACATATGAAAATGCCAATAAAATGATTGAAAGATTAATTAAGAACTGAGATAAATACAAAATAGCTGTAAAATAACCAGAGAAAAATGAAATTCACTCAAAAGACTTGCACTTTATAAATATTTATTATAAAATTATGTTAATGGAGGTAAAATTATGAAGAAATTTTTAGAAAAAAATAAAGTATTAATTTTAGTAGTTTCTTTAATAGCTTTATTCGTTGCATTATCTGTATTAATAAAAGATAAAAATGATATGGAAGAAGCAGACAAACTAGTAACTGAATGGTATACAACTACCAAAGAAGGTGGAACAGTAGTTACAGTTTTAGCACAAACAACTTGCTCACATTGTGTCAATTTTAAACCGGTAATGGAAAAAGTACAAAAAGAATATGGCTTTAAATTATATTGGTTTGAACTAGATAAACTAAGTGTTAAATCAAGAAACATGCTAGAATACACTTATGATTTATATGATAGTTTCGGAACACCATACTTATTCATAACAAAAAACGGTGAATTTATTAACGACTACAAACAAGGTGAAATGCCTGAAGCAGACTTAATAACATTCCTAAAAGATAATGGTGTAATTAAAAATACTAAAAAGGATTAATGCATATGCATTAGCTTTTTTTATAGGAGTAATGTATGAAGAAAAAAATATTAAGTTTTATTGCTATACTATTAATTATAATAACTGTGAAATATTTTGTAAGCGATTATAATATAAAATATAAAGTTAAGGACTACAATATAAGAGAAATAAGTGCAAATAATGTTATGTACTATGAAGTCGAATATGAAGGAGTTATATATAGTTATTTAATTAATAAAAATAGAAAACTATTCAAAAAAAATATAAAAAAAATTAGCATTGAAGAGAATAATGGAAAGACATGTCTAACACCTAATGGCTTATATACAGTCTGCTCGGATGGAGATTATTTAGTAAATAAAGATAATTTCAAATACATAAAAGAAACAAAGGACTTTACCTATAATAATGCACTTAATAAAGGTGAGTACATGTTAATTTGGAAATATGATGGTTTTTATTACATGAATGGAAGTGAATACAAAAGTATAAACATTTTAAAAAAAGATAGATATTCAAATGACTTGATGATTAAAGCAAATAATTACATAATATTTCCAAAATATGATGATGAATTTACATTTAATTCAATAATAATTCTTAATATACAAAATGGTAGTTATGAAGAGGTTGAAACTAAATATAGCATTAGTTACGACTCGTATTATCCAGGAACCAATAAAAATAAATTATATTTATTTGATAATAAAAATGAAATTCTTTATGAAATTGACTTAAAAAATCATAAAGTAAAAAAAGCAGTCACAGGTAATGATAGTTACTTTAAATTTGTGAAAGGTAAAAAAGTGAGAACAACTATAAATGATTATATAGACAATAAAGTAACTTATAATAACAAAGAAACAAGTATAATTAATGTCAAAGATAATATACTAACTTATAAATATAACGATAACATAAAATATAAATTTATAAATGAAAGCAAAGAAAATGTAAGAGTATTAAACGTAATAAATAATAAAGTTTACTTTATGTATAAAGATAATGTTTATTCATTTTATAAAGGCAAAATAAACTTTATATGTCATTACTACGAGTTCAATTTCAATAGTTTAAGAAATGTTTTCATATATAGTGAATAACCATATATGAATTTTAACATATATTATAATGGGTGTATGTTATGGAAGAATTTAGAAAGGTTATGGATACCGAATATTATACTTATTATACTGTAAATAAAGGAGATACTTTATATTCAATAAGTAAAAAATTCAATGTTAATCCAAAATTAGTAAGTGAATTAAATGGACTAAAAGTAGAAGAATATATTTATCCAAATCAAACTTTAATAATACCTAAAAAGGGAATTCAATACTACATTACTAAGGAAGATGACACATTAAAAATGGTTTCAAATATATTTGGAACAAAAGAAAGTGAAATAGTCGAGCAAAATAGAACTATATATTTATTACCAGGACAAATGATTTTCTATAGGGAGTAATCTTGCTTTTTACTCCTTTTTTGTTTATAATATAAATAGAATAGGAGGGATAAATGTGATTATAAAAAAACCATATGCATTTCTAATAAAACACTTTAGAAGTATACATTTAATTTTATCTATTTTAGTATTATACTTACTAATTAAAACACATAACATATTTAAATTTTTTAACGATTATGCTAATCAAGGATTTTATAATTACACTGAAAACTTAACCTCTTCACATATAAACTTTTATATGTTTATATTCTCTTTACTGATAATTTTAGCAGCACTGTTTATATATCTATTAATGAAATGGAAAAAGAAAAGTCGCACATTTTATATCACTTTTATAATTTTTTACTTTTTATTATTTATTAGTTACTTAGTTTATTTTAATGCTTTTAATAACTTAGTAAACACCACCTTAAACGTTAGAACAATCCGAGCTTATAGAGACATAATCTTGCTACTTTATGTACCACAATATATATTCTTGATAATAAGTGTGATAAGAGCAATCGGCTTTGATATAAAAAAATTTGATTTTAAAAAAGACTTAGAAGAACTAGACATAGCAGAAGAAGATCAAGAAGAAATTGAAGTAACACTAGGTAACAATAGCTATAAAGTAAAAAGATGGTTAAGAAAAACAATAAGAGAATTAAAATACTATATAGTAGAGAACAAATTTTTCTTTGCTGTAATATGCTCAGTTATAGTACTTATAATAGGATTCCTAATATATCTAAACATAACAGTATATAGTAAAACTTACCATGAAACTGATAAATTTAGTATAAATGGATTAATATTTAACGTAATTTCTTCATACATAACTGACGTTGACTATAATGGAAATCAATTTGAAAATAAAAGATACATAGTTGTAAAGACAGAAATAGAAAATACCAATTCAGTAAGATCATACCTAGAAATAGATAAATTATTTTTAGTTGTAGATGGAGTAAGATATTATCCTAACTACTCGTTAAATGAAAGTTTTGTAGATTTAGGAGAAGGTTTCACAGAAAATAAAATTCTATATGCAGGAGAGAAAAATGAATACTTATTTATATTTACTGTAGCAAGCGATTTAACATTTAACAAAGCTACTTTAAGGTTAAACGAGGGTGTAGATACAATAAAAGGCGAAATCAAAGCAAGATATAAAGAAGTTGTATTAGACATTAAAGAATTATTTTATA
The DNA here is from genome assembly GCA_934086775.1 of uncultured Bacilli bacterium. Lineage (GTDB taxonomy): Bacteria > Bacillota_I > Bacilli_A > RF39 > UBA660 > CAG-628. The sequence goes on from CAKOIJ010000012.1 coordinate 16,850, forward strand.
CTGACCTATCTAATAAATATAAAACCAAAGAGGGGATAAGTTTAAAAAATTCCACATTAAATAATAGTGAAATTATTGTTAACAATTCATATATTAATGATACATTTACCGAAAACTTTAGTTATGTAGTTAATGGAAAAAAATACACTGGTACAAAAACTATAAAACCTGATGTAATTGGTAAAGGCTCGAGAACAATTATGAAAATTAATATGGAATATGTTTTAGATAAAGATTTATACATAAATAAATTTATAAAGACAAACAGTGATTTCATAAAATATTTTGGCAAAATAACTTATAATTATGATGGAGTTGTAAAGACATACAAGCCTATAATTAAAGATTTTGGTAATGTAAAATTTAAAGATGTTTTCATTGAAGTACCTTCTGAAGTAAAAAATTCTACTAGTATAAAACTAGAAATTTGCATAAGAAATGAAAAATATTTAATAAATTTGTAATTTTCTCTTTTAAAGTAACATATTATTTGGTATAATATTGTTACTTCAGATGGATCCGTAGCCAAGAGGCTAAGGCATCGGACTGCAACTCCGCGATCGCCGGTTCGACTCCGGCCGGATCCTCCAAGTAAGAATATAAGCCCTTATTTTAAGGGCTTTTATTTTTTTATTTACAACTTGCTTTTATGATTTAAATAATAGTTTTTTAAAAAGAATAACAAATTACTTGAAAAAACATGTATTTTGTTATAAAATTGTTATAGAAAGTAGGGAGTTAAATGAAAAAAACAATCTCTAAAAATTATGTTTTATTAATGGTTATTAGTGTAGTCTGTTTAGTTGTTCTTGTTTTTGCAAGCAGTTATGCTTATTTCCAAGCAAGAATTATTAACAATACTAAATCATTTAAAGTAACAGCGGGTAATGCTAAATTAACTATTAATAGTAATTCTATAAGTGGAACAGGAATAAAGCCTATTTTAGATAGTTCTAAAGATACGAAGGCAAGTATTAAAAAATTTACAGTTAAAAGAACTAATGATTCAAATAAAGCTGTTTGTTATAATTTATATTTAGTTGTTGACTCTATTAGTGCAAACATTAAAAATAGCAAATATTTAAATTACGAATTTAGTAAAGGTTCATCAAGTAGTACATTAGGAAATTTTAGTACTGTTACTTATGGTAGTGATGGGAAGGCTTATATTTTATTAAGTTCTGGAAATAAATTAGCCAGTTCTAATACTGCTGGAGATAGTTACACACTAAAAATATGGCTTAGTTATGATGCGAATAATGATCAAAACTCACTTTTAGGTGAAAATTTTAAAGCACATTTATATGCTACAGGTAATACTGGGACAACTTGTCCTAGTGTTTAATTAATGTTAGGGGGGGAAGTAAAATGAATGAAGATTTAAAGAAATTTTTAATACTTGAAAAAGAAAGACAAGAAAAAAATGTAGAGTTAATTGCAAGCGAAAACTATGCTTCTAAAGCTATCTTGAGTCTACAAGGGAGTATACTTACTAATAAATATGCGGAAGGATACCCTAGTAAAAGATATTATGGTGGTTGTGAAGTAATTGATTTATTTGAAGAAAAAGCAATATCTCTAGCTCAAGAACTTTTTGATTCAAAATATGTTAATGTTCAACCTCATAGTGGAAGTTCTGCCAATATGGCAGCTTTAAGAGCAATTCTTAACCCAGGGGATCGTGTGCTTGGAATGAATCTTGACCATGGTGGACACTTAACTCACGGAAGTAAGGTTAATTTCAGTGGGAAAGATTATAATTTTGCTAGTTATGGTGTAAATGAAACAACTGAAGAAATAGACTATGAAGAATTAAGGCTTATCGCAAGATGTTATAAACCAAAATTAATTATTGCTGGCTCAAGTGCTTATAGTAGGAAAATTGATTTTGAAAAATTTAAACAAATTGCCGATGAAGTAGGAGCTTACTTAATGGTGGATATGGCTCATATATCCGGTTTAGTAGCAGCTGGAGTTCACATGAATCCTGTTCCTTTTGCGGATATTGTTACTTCTACTACTCATAAGACATTGAGAGGACCAAGAGGTGGGATTATTTTAACCAATAATGAAGAAATTGCTAAAAAAGTAAATAAAACTATTTTCCCTGGAATTCAAGGTGGACCTTTAATGCATGTTATTGCTGCCAAAGCACAGTGCTTTAGTGAAGCATTAGAGCCTGATTTTAAAGAGTATGCTATTAATGTACTCAAGAATGCTAAAGCTATGGCAGAAGAATTTAAGAGACTAGGTGTTAAAGTCATTTCTGGAGGAACAGATAACCATCTAATGCTTATAGATGTAAATAAGAGTTTCGGACTTACCGGTAAAGAAGCAGAAACACTTTTAGATAAAATTAATGTAACTGTTAACAAGAATATGATACCATTTGATAAATTAAAACCAAATTTAACCAGTGGATTAAGACTAGGAAGTGCAGCAATGACTACAAGAGGATTAAATGAAGAAGAATTTAAAATAATTACTGAGAGTATTGTAGAAGTCTTAAGAAATAAAGAAAATGAAGAAGTTATTAACTCAAATAAAGGTAAAATTCTTGAGTTAACAAAGAAACATCCACTTGATTATTAAAAAGCTATTAAAGCTTTTTTTGTTTAAATTTTATACATTTTTTCTAAAAAATCTCAGTTTGGTGTAAAATCGAGCTATAAAAAATCTCGGTTTGGTGTAAAATCAGGCTATAAAAAATCTCAGTTTGGTGTAAAATCAGGCTATAAAAAATCTCGGTTTGGTGTAAAAATGTTGAAATTATTAAAAATATAGGGTATAATTAATAATAAGAGAAGGGATGAGTAAAATATGAAAAGAAAGATTTATGATGATTTAGTTAAGTGGAAAAATGATTCGAAGGGTAAAACAGCTTTATTTATTAAAGGGGCAAGACGTGTAGGGAAAAGCTTTATTGCAGAAGAATTTGCCAAAGAAAATTATAAGAATTATTTATTAATTGATTTTAGCACTGTAAGTGATACTGTTAAAGACATATTTAATAACCAATTAGAAAATTTAGATAACTTTTTTTCATTACTCTCAAGTTATTATCATATTAAATTTTATGAAAGAGATACTCTTTTTATATTTGATGAAGTGCAGTTATTTCCAAAAGCAAGGGGCGCTATTAAATGTCTAGTTAAGGATGGGAGATATGATTATCTTGAAACTGGTTCTTTAGTTTCCATAAGAAAAAATGTACAAGACATTGTAATTCCAAGTGAGGAGGAGCAAATTACTTTAAATCCTATGGATTTTGAAGAATTTATGTGGGCTATCAATGAAGAGTTTCTTTATGAACATATAAGAAAATGTTTTCTAAATAGGGAAAGTGTTGGTGTTCTACATAGAAAAGCAATGGAATGTTTTAGAAAATACATGCTTATTGGTGGAATGCCACAAGCTGTCGAAACCTATATTAATACTTTAGATTTTGAAAAAGTGGATAAAGTAAAGAGAAATATTTTAACTTTGTACAGAGATGATATACAAAAACACGGAGAAAATAGTTCTTTTAAAATAGAAAAATTATTTGATGAAATACCATCTCAACTAAAAAAGCATGACAAGAAATTTAAAATTACCTCTTTAGGCAAAGATGCAAAAACTAGAGATTACAACGATGCTTTCTTGTGGCTTGATGATGCTAAGATTATAAATATTGCCTATAATTCCAATGAACCTGTAGTTGGACTTACTATGAATTTAGATAATTCTACTTATAAGTGTTACATGGCAGACACAGGATTGTTACTATCTTTGTCATTTAGTGAAAAAGAAATTATGAGCAATGAAATATACAATAAGATATTATTTGACAAACTAGAATTTAATGCAGGAATGGTAATTGAAAACATTGTGGGGCAGATGCTAGTTAGTAGTGGAAGAAAATTATTTTTCTTTTCTAGTTATTCTGATGATAAGGAAGAAAGAATGGAAATAGATTTTCTTATTCAAACTGATTTAATAACCAGCAAACATAATGTGTCCGCTATTGAAGTTAAGTCCGGTAAGAATTATACTATAACATCACTAAATAAATTTAAAAATAAATATAAAAGTTATTTAGATGTGTCATATGTGATACATACTGGAGATTTTAAAACAGAAAATAATATAGTTTATTTACCTATATATATGACATCCATGTTATAAAAAATAAAAAAATACCAAGAAATTGATCTCTTGGTATTTTTAGTTATCTAAATTTGTTAAAATTTCTTCAGAAATTTCTTCTACTCTTTCTTTCAAGTCTTCTATTAATTCTTCAAATTCGTCCTTACCTTTTTTAGCACAATAGTTAATTAATTTGTTAATTTTTTTGATTAACTTTTTACCCCTTCTTTTCGCTTCTTTATAATTATTTGTTATTTCAAGTAAACTTATTTCTTTATCTATTTCATCTAGTTTTTTATTTATATACTTTTGTATATCCTCACTTGATAAGTTTGCTACTTTATCTTTTAGATTATTAAAAGTTTCTTTTATTTTTGCTCTTGTGTCACTTCCTTTTCTAGGCGCAAATAATACTCCTAGTGTTCCACCTATAACTGCACCTGCTACTGCCCCTGCAACTATTTTTCCAGTTTCTTTTTTCATTTGTTCACTCTCCTTATTAACTATTATATCATTATTTTATGTAAAATAATGATATTTATTAAACAAAATGTGTAAATATGTGTTAAAATTAAATTAAGTGAGGTTTTTTATGAGAAGAAAAGCAATTTTAATTATCCATGGTTTTGCTGGTGGAACATATGATGAGGAAAACCTAGCTAATGTTCTAGAGTTTGTTAAAAATTTCGATGTGTTTTCTTTCACTTTACCTGGACATGAGTCTAGAAAAGATAAGGCTACCAGGGAAGACTGGATTAATAGTGCTAGAAGGCATATTGAGATGTTAATTAATCATGGCTATAAAGATATTTATGTAATAGGACATTCAATGGGAGGGATTATTGCTTCTATTGTTGCAGTTGAATATAAAGAAGTAAAAAAACTTGTCCTTGCTGCTGCAGCATTTCAGTATTTAAACAGTTATGAAAGTAAACTAAATGTTAGAGAGTTAATAAATCTAATTAAAACAAATATTACTGACTATAGTGCAGAAGAAATATACTCAAGATTTTTAAAGATGCCACTTAATTCACTAAAAGAATTTATGAGTATTGTTAAGGAAAACCAAGATGTAGTTAAGAATATTAATGTTCCTACTTTGATCATTCATGGTTCAAAAGACAAACTAGTTCCTTTTAGTAGTTCCACTTATATTTATGATAACATTAAAAGCAAGAATAAATATCTTTATAAAATTAAAAGAATCAATCATGATGTTTTTAATAATGATAGGCAAGAAGAAGTATGTGATATTATTGTTAAATTCCTGAAAACAAAATTTTATTTTGATACATTTTTTAAAAAAGAAATATAGGCTAAAGCAATTGCTTTAGTTTTATTTTATCATAGAATACTATGAGGTGGATACTTATGCTTCATAAATTTATGTCAATTGATCCGGTTAGACTAGCTTTATATGCTACTATAATGACATGGCTTTTTACTTTACTAGGGTCAGCTGTAGTTATTTTTTTTAAAAAAGTTAATAAAACTGTGATGGATTCTATGTTAGGAGTTGCTTCTGGTGTTATGATAGCTGCCAGCTTTTGGAGTTTATTAGAACCAGGTATTGAAAGAGCTGCACTTAAGGGTCAAATACCTTGGCTTATAGCTTCTTTAGGTTTTATTAGTGGTACTTTATTAATTATTTTAAGTGATAAAATAGTTAATAAAGTTACAAAAAAATTTGATAATGCAAGTAAAAGTAAATTAAATAGGATATTAATGTTAATAATCAGTATTACTGTTCATAATATTCCAGAGGGATTAGCTGTTGGTCTTGCATTTGGAGGACTTAAAGGTAACCTTACAGAACCTCTTTTAATGGGTGCATTCTTGTTTGCACTTGGTATTGGTATTCAAAATTTTCCTGAAGGCGCTGCTGTTAGTTTACCTTTAAGAAGAGAAGGGTATTCAAGGAAAAAAGCATTTTTTATAGGCCAGCTTAGTGGATTCGTAGAACCGATTGCTGGCGTAATAGGCGCATTACTTGTTATAAAAATTGAAAGTATATTACCATTTTTCCTATGCTTTGCCGCAGGTGCTATGATATTTGTTGTTATAAGAGAATTAATACCAGAGAGTCAAAATAATAGTAATAAAAATTTAATAACTTTCTTTACTATTTTAGGTTTTGTTATCATGATGGTTCTTGATGTTGGATTAGGATAGAGATTTTTCTCTATTTTTTTTATGCTCTATATGATAACTTTTTCCAAGCCACTAACAAATTATAGATACAGAAAAAATTTTTTGACAAAAAAATCAGCCTTTAGTATAATTAATTTGAAGGAAGTTGAAGTTAAATGATTATTTTATCATATGTTTTATTATTTATATCTAACTTGCTAATAACTGTAAGTTATTATGTTAAAGGTGTTTTGCTTGAAGTTAATCTCTATGAGTTAATTTATTATTTTACAAATGACAAATCAGGTCCAGGTAATGGCACAGTTATTTTTACAGCAATTTTAAATTGTCTATGGGTTTTTCTTCTTATATCAGTATTAATATTGTTAATTCTACTAATTGTTAAAAAGTATAAACCAACTATATTTAATAAATTCTTATTTATTTTATCAATTTGTTTATTTGTTTTTAGTTTATTCCTAGTTATTAGAGTTTCTAAGACTGATAGTTATTTATATAATAAATTCAAGAATAGTGATATTTACGATAAATATTATGTTGATGCAAACAAAGTAAACATAAGTTTTCCTAATAAGAAAAGGAATCTAATATTAATATACCTTGAAAGTATGGAAAGTTCTCTTTTTTCAAAAGATAACGGAGGTACCTTTAAAAGCTCTAGGATACCAGAACTTGAAGATATTGCTTTAAAAAACACTAATTTTTCAAATAGTAATAAACTAGGTGGAGGTTTAAACACTACAGTATCAAGTTTTACAATGGCATCTTTAGTTGCATCATCAAGCGGAACTCCTGTTGATATTAATCTCTTCAGAGGATATAGTGAGAAAAGACAAATATTACCAAGTACTAGAACTTTAGGTGATATACTTTATGATAATGGGTATAACCTTAAAGTAGTGCAAGGTACTGAGATTGAATTTGCTGGAACAGATCTTTATTATAAAAAGCATGGAAATTATGATATTGTCGATTACAATAAGATGTTAAAGAAAGGCTATATTAAAGAGGGATACATCAAATGGTGGGGTGTTGAAGATAAGAAACTTTATGAATTTGCTAAAAAAGAAATAATTGAACTTTCTAAAGATAATAAACCATTCTCTGTCACTATGTTTACCATGGACACACATTTTCCTAATGGATATTTAGATCCATCTTGTGATAAAAAGTTTGATGATAAACTTTCAAATGTATATAGTTGTGCATCCAAAATGGCATATGATTTTATTGAATGGATAAAACAGCAAGACTTTTATCAAGACACAACTATAGTTCTTCTAGGAGATCATTTAACTATGCAGAACTCTTACTATAAAGATTATAAAGATTATAATAGAACAATATACAATGCTTTTATAAATTCTAAAATAAATAAAAAAAATAATAAAAATCGCGAATTTAATAATTTTGATCTTTATCCTACTATTTTAGCTAGCATTGGAGCTAATATTGAAGGAGATAAATTAGGTTTTGGTACTAATCTATATAGCCAAGAAAAGACTTTATCTGAAGAAATAGGTAGTGATACTCTTGAACTAGAACTTTTAAAAAAATCAAAATATTACGAAAAAACTATTTTAAAATAGTTTTTTTTGATATAATTGTTTATAGAAAAGAGTGATGCTATGAAAAAATTAAAACCAATTGGGGTTTATAGAAAATGTGATTGGGTTACCATGACAGGGACTGCTTCTGCTATATGTGGTATAATTTTAACTCTCAATGGTAAAACAATGTATGCTGTATTTTGTTTAATATTTTCTGCTATTTGTGATGCCTTTGATGGAGTTGTTGCTAGAAAATTCAAGTGTTTAAAAGATTTTGAGGTATATGGTGTAGAACTTGATTCACTTAATGATGCAGTTGCATTTGGCATTCTCCCAATGATGATAACACTGAATATATGTCCTAGTAGTATTTGGCTTTACATTATTTGTGTTTTCTTCTCAATTGCCGGAATAATTAGATTAGCTTATTTTAATATGCTAACTACAACTAAAAAAGGAGATTCAAAAGAATTTGTTGGATTGCCAATAACTGCAAGCGCTATAGTAGTGCCTATGGTTTACTTTATCACATTTTTAGTTGGTAAAGAATATAGAGATATTGTTTTTCCAATTACACTTCTAATTACAGGGATTTTATTTATAAGTCCTTTTAAACTAAAAAAGCCAACTAACAGAGAAAAAGCTTTTTTAGCTATACTTGGAATTATATCTGTAATAATAGTTTTATTAAAAATGTTTTAGTTATAAAGTCATTTTATTAATCTTTTTTTGTATGAATATTCACCACCAGTTAAAATCATAAAGAAAGAATTAAAATACTATTTTACATTTTGGCTCAACTATTGAAATTAGATTGTAATTTGTAAATATGTTATAAATATAATGACTGATGATTTAAAATGTAGTATAATTAATAATGAGGTATATTTTATGAATTTTATGGTAAATGGTCACAATGTTTTTTTAGTAGTCTTTGTAACCTTTCTGACATCGACTTTGTTTACTTATTTAGTAAAAAAAGTCGCGATTAATAGGAATATTTTGGACATTCCTAATTCAAGAAGTGCACATAGTAAACCTGTTCCTTTACTTGGTGGGATTGGCATATTTTTAGGGTTTCTCTTTGGTTTTATAATTTTTGGGAATAGGAATTCGCTTATGATATCTATTTTGATAGCTTCTTTCCTTATACTTTTACTAGGTATTTTTGATGATATTAAACCTATACCAGCTAAGTATAAATTTTTTATACATATATTAGTTGC
>CAKOIJ010000013.1 GCA_934086775.1 uncultured Bacilli bacterium
TACAAAATTGAAAAAATATAAAAAGTAAGGAATTAGTAAAAACTCTACTAATTCTTTTTTTATAAATATTATTGATCTAGAGAAAGGGAGATGATAAAGTGATCAATATTAGAAATAGGGGTAAAGTATATTAATATTGCTTTGAAGCTGGAAAGGTAAATGGAAAGAGAAAACAAATAACAAAAAGTGGCTTTAAGTCGAAGAATGAAGCATACATAGCGGGGCAAAAAGCATACGACGAATTTATTAATGGTGTAACTGATGTAAAATGTAATATGTAGTATGGAGATTATTTAGATTATTGGATGAAAGAATATTTTGAAATAAACTATAAATATTCTACTGCAAGGAGACATAAAGAATCTTTTAGCAATATTAAAAATGAATTAGGTAATTACAAGTTATCAGTTTTAACACCATATATTCTAAATCAGGCATTATTAAAGTTATATCAAACATCTAGCACAAGGGACGCATTGAAAAATTATCAAAAGGTTATTAAGAGTTAGTTGAGGGACGCAATTTATTATTTTGGATTTATTAAGGATAATCCGGCTGGTGATTTGGAGATACCTAGAGTATTATCATTTGAATTAAAAAAAACAGTTTAGTTCACATCTATACTAAAGAAGAAATAGAAATAATTTTAGACAGGTTTAAGAATAACAAAGTTTTTGTATGTGCTTTTCTAACATCTTGTTATACAGGAATGAGAACAGGAGAAGTATTTGCACTAACATGGGAAGGTATTGATTTAGAAAATGGAATTATTCATGTTAAACATAATTCATATGATAAACCTAAAGATAAACTTGGAAGATAGTTTATTGGATAAACAAAGACTATATCAGGTAATAGAAAAATATATATAAGTGAAACTCTTAAAGATGCTTTAAAAAATTATAAGGAATATCAAGAATATTTAAAACAATTATATGGAAAAGATTATAAGTATTATCATTTAGAAGATGTAACAAATGAATATGGTAAAGTAATAGAAAGTAGAATAGTATTAAATGATAATCTTAGCAAATATGAAAATATTAATTTAGTATTTGTAAGAGAAGATGGAAAGTATTCGGTAACAGACTTAATTAGATATCCATTTAAAATAATTCATAAAGAATTAGGAATAGATAAATGCAAATTTTATGATTTTAGAGGAACATATGCAACTAGAATATTAGAATCAGGTTCAGAGATTAGAAATGTAGCAGATATACTAGGACATAGAAATGTATTAACAACTGAAAACTATTATATTAGTTCAACATCAGAAACAAGAAAGTTTACTCAAGACTTATACGATGAAAAGAATAAATCAGAAGTTATCAATAGTATAATCAAATTTGATTAATAAATGATGTGACATCTAATGAACTATGCAGCATTTAGAAGTCAACCAATATATACGCTTCATGATTTAGCTCAAATTGGATCACATAATAAAAGAGAAAAAAAGCATATAATTCTAATTTAGATATTAAATTAGAAAAGACTAAGGATAATGTAGAAATAGTACCGCGTAATTGTAAATATGTTAATGGATTTCATGAACTAACAAAGGAATATGAAAAAGGACATAATGAAAGAATGAAAACTGAAAGGGAAGATAGGAAAAGAACATATTCTCAAATGGTAGATAGAAAAGAATGTTGTAGCAGATGAATTAATATTTACTGCATCATCAGGATTCTTTAAAGAGATAGGACCAAAAGATTTAAAAATATGGGAAGATACTTGTATGGACTTTGTTAGAAAGGATTTAGGATATAAAGATGATCAAATACTTCATGCCACACTTCATATGGATGAGAAAACTCCACATATTCATTGTGTAGTTATACCTTTAGTTAAGAAATTTGATAAGAACCAATACTGAAAGATATACTATTTCTAAAAAGCAATATATAAGAGATAATGTTCATTTATCTGAATTACAAGATAAGTATTGTGAAAGATTAAATAGGGTGGGATTTGATTTAGAAAGAGGTTTAAAAGGTAGTAATAAAGAACACATTACAGTTAAAGAATATAAGAAAGTCACTTCTAATTTAGAGAAAGAATTAAGCGCCAAAGAAACATGATTAAAAACATAAATAGATGAATTAGAAGAACAACTTAAAACTAATAAACCCGTAATGTTTGATAAGGATTCAGTTAAAGTAAAAAAAGATACTTTAGATAGCATGAATAAGGTAATTAAAAATTCGGTTAGTATTCAAGAAATGGAGCCTAAAATAGAAAGTACTTTTAAAAGTATGAAAGACTTTTCAGATGATTTATCTAAAACATATAAAGAAAATATTTCACTTATTCATGAACTAGAGAATCTAAAATTTAGAAGTAGAAGACTAGAACAGCAAATAGGTGGATTACAAGAAACAATAGATTACCTAGAAGAAATTATAAAAGCAATAATAGAATTTGTAAGAGGATTATTTAGAAATTATGATTTGCCTAAGCATGAAGAAAGAGAATTTAATGATAGATTCCATGAACAAATCAAAAAATCTAAGGATAAAGATGATTTTGAATTGTAGATGACTATAATTGTATTATATTAACACACTACGATATTGGCAGATCCAATAGCTATGTGTGCCAAGGATTTCACCCTTTGAAATCTCAATTAGCACCAATACTACAAACTATCGTGAGTAGTATTGGTGCTTTTTTTATTTCAGCATTTAGCTTCATAAAAAAACAAAAAGACTTTACTCACTTTCATTGAAATATTATTTCAACAAAACGTGTCCGTCTTTTTTTGAAATACTATCGCCACTTTCATTGCTTTGCAACAAAACGTGCCACGTATTTATTTTAAAAATACATTATTTATAAATCCGAAAAATATGTTTAATAAAATAAAACTAAATTTTAAAATAATTGAAATAATATTTAAAAAAGTAAAATATATGATATAATAGAATAAAGGATGTGTATATATGAGAGAACTTTCTTATCTGCCATTAGAGTGTGAATTAAAAAAGCATCATATGACAAAGACAAAATTAAGAAAATTGACAAAATTATCAACAACAACTATTTCCAAAATATCAAAGAACGAGGAAATGAGCTTGAGTGCACTAAAAAAAATTGCCGATGTATTGGATTGCAATATAGAAAATATAATTACATTTAATGCAAAAGAAAAAGTAGGAGGTAATAAGTAATATGGGAACATTGGATAATCAAAATTATACAGAAGATGAAGTAAGAGAAATGGGTGGATTTATTCTTGGTTTTAAAGAAGATATAAAGGACGCTAAAGCTGGTGTTGGACAGTTGACTACTTTTAATCAACTAGGTTTTCCTGGAATAATTGATAAACCTGATGGATGGTATCTTCCAAATAATACTGGAACACCAGCAATTATTTTTGAAGCAAAATCATCAAGTGTAGAATTAAAAGATAAACAAATAGAAGAATTGAAAAAAAACTGTACAATAACTTTAGAAAAATATAAGAATGTTATAGGTATATTGTGGAATGGTTATGATATAAAGGTGTTTAGAAACAATAATGAAATTGAAACGGTTGCAGAATTACAAAATAAAGAATATTACATTGGATTATTCAATAAAAACAAAATTGATAAAGATAAAATATATAATTTAACCGCTAAAATAAATAATTGTTTGCACAATAAATTTGGTATTAAAAATTTATATCATAGAATGATATTTACAGCATGCGCTCTTGTTGCAAAAAGATATGATGCACCTTTAAATCCAAAAATGGATTATAATACATTTTCAATGTGTATTAAATCAACATTACAAAATGAATTGACTGATAGTAGAACAATTAATCCAAAATTAGATTTGTTACTTGAAGTATTTTCAGAAATTAAAATGAATACAACAAAGAATCAATCAGCAATCTCAGATTTTATTGAATGGGTTACTGAAATTAGTGATTCAATAAATAGTGATTATTGGAATGGTGAAGATGTAATGGGGATTTTCTTTAATGAATTTAATCATTACAAAAAGAAATCTGAGAGCGGGCAGGTTTTCACCCCTGATCATATAACATCATTAATGTATAGATTAATAAATGTAAATAAAGATGATGTTATTTTAGATGCGGCATGTGGCTCTGGAGCGTTTTTAGTAAAAGCAATGTGTAATATGATAAGCGAAGCTGGAGGTATTAATACTTTAAAAGCAAGAAAAATAAAAGAAAAACAACTATATGGAATAGAGTTTGATAGAGAAATATATGCATTAGCATGTGCTAATATGCTTATTCATAAAGATGGTAAAACTAATTTAGTTCAGTTGGATTCAAGAACAGATGAAGCATGTAACTGGATTAAAAGTAAGTCTATAACAAAAGTTTTAATGAATCCACCGTTTGAAAATAAATATGGGTGTATTCCCATTGTAAAAAATGTGTTGGATAGTGTAAATAAAGGAACTCAATGTGCATTTATTTTACCAGAGAAAAAGCTTGAAAAAGTTAGTAAATTACTTGTTAGTAGAATACTTAAGAATCACACAATTAAAAAAATAATAAAATTACCAGAAAAAACTTTTGGTGAAGGTATAACTACAGCAATATTTATTTTTGAAGCCGGAATACCACAAGGAAACAAAGAAATTTTTACATGTTACATTGATAATGACGGATTAGAGACAGTAAAAAATCAAGGACGCCATGATATAAAAGGAAAATGGCAAGGTATAGAAGATAGATGGGCTGATATTATCAATAAACAATCCGGAGATGAATCTATAAAATGGATTAATCCAAATGAACATCTTTCTTATCAAATAAAAGAAAAAGAATTTGAAATATATGAAGAAGATTTTAAAAAAACAATTTTAGGTTATTCAATGTTTAAAAATAATATCAATGAGAAAGAATATAGTGAAAAGATATTAAATCAAATTTTATATTCAAGTAATGTCAAAAAAAATGGTAATCAGGTCCTTATTAATTTAGATGATGGTGATCAAGATGAGTAAAATAAACACTAACAAATGGCATAATTATAAGATGTCTGAAATAGGTTTTAAAAACTATCATGGAAAAAGACTAACTAAGAAAGATAGAAAACCAGGATTAATTCCATTCTTAACTGCTGGTTATGAAAACCAAGGAATTGCTGAGTATATAGATAATGATTTAGAAAGGTATGATGATTCAATTACAGTTGATATGTTTGGAAATGCTTTTTATCATGATTATACATGTTCTGGAGATGATAATATATACTTTTTTATAAATGATAATTTAGGTAAATATGAAAAATTATTTATTGTTTCAAGTATAAATAGTATTAATAGACAAAAATATGCATTTAAAAATCAATTTAGACAAAATGATGCTGATGAATTATCTGTTAAATTACCATCATTACAAAATGGAAAACCAGACTGGGATAATATAATTGAATATATGAAAAGAGAGGAAAATTACATTAATCAATTAATTAAAACTACAGATGGTGTTATTGATATTAAACCAAATTTGGTTTCTACTAAAGGTTGGGGAGAATTTATCATTGGAAAATTATTTGAAATTATTTCACCTAAGGTTTATCATACACGTGAAGTCAATGAGACAGAAAATGGAATACCATATATCGTACGAAGTAAATTTAATAATGGAATGAAGTATAGAGTTGAAAAAAAAGATGAATATAAATTGAATCCATCAGGAGTAATATCATTTGGGGCTGAAAATGCAAGTTTTTTCTATCAAGAGGAAGAATATATATCAGGAAGAGATATGTACTATATAGATACAAGAGATAAATCAGAAAATGTTTGTTTGTTTCTAATTACATGTTTTGAAACTGTTACACACAAATATTCTTATAATTATGGTTTATTTCCTAAACTATTAAAAAAAGAAAAAATTGAATTGCCAATTGATAAAAATGGAAATCCTGATTGGGATTATATGGATAATTATATTCAAAATATTAAAATAGGCAAAGATTTAGCTTAAGATAAAAAATATAACACTAGAGTTGTAAAAAAACAAATAGTGTCATATAATGAAGAAGCAAACAAATAATCTGAATATGCTAACAATGTTCACATTTTGTTCGCAAAATTTAAATATTAGTAATAAAAACTATTAAATCTAATATTTAAAATATTAGTGTTACCACTACCGATATCCTTGGAAATAAAGGTAATACTAATAATACTATATGTATTAGTAATATTTAATTAAAGGGTTCATGTGGAAGTGGTAAAAAATATAAGCAATGTTGTGGTAAATAACCCATAAAATAAGGAGATAAGTTTCTTTATAATAAAAAATGTGAATAAATTTATTTCGATTTAATTTTATGTTTAAAATAAATTTTTATTAATTAATACATTTTTATTGAAAATGTTGATGTATTTTTTACTTTTAATATGGTATTATAATTATAAGGAGGAGTAGACTGTGATAAAGAAGTATATTAAAAAGTGTGAAATGTATTCTATGGTTATTTCTATACTTATGATTATTTTATCTTTATTTTTGATATTTAAACCAATTAAATCTATCGAAACATTTATATTAATATTTTCAATTATATTACTTGTTAATGGAGTTATTGGTATTATTACATATTTTACAATTGAAAATGAAGAGAGATTATTTAGTTTTGATTTACTCAGTGGGATTACAAACATTATAGCAGGCATACTTGTTTTCATTTATCGAAGTAGTTTAATAGAAGTATTCCCAGTTATGTTAGGTATTTATGTAATAATAAGTAGTTTATTAAAGATGCAAATTTCAATTAATTTAAGTACTGTACCTAAAAGCAATTGGGTGTTACTTGTTATTATGTCTATTTTAAATATGATAATAGGTGTGCTATTAATTACTAACCCATTTGAGTCTATTATAACTATTACAACATTGTGTGGTATTTTCCTACTAATAAGTGAAGTCATTAGTTTAATAGAAGAAATATATGTTTTGGTTAAGATAAAAAAAGTAGAAAAATTAATAAAATAAGAAGGCATGCCTTCTTATTTTATTTACAAAATCTGATAAACTATTAAATTATTTTAATATGTGTTATAATTTATTCGTGATTTGTTATGAAGAAAATTATTATGAGTTTTTTAATTGTTATTTTAATTTTTCTTGGTTTTTATTTTAAATCTTATAAATCTCTAGATATTATTAAAAATGAAGAAATGTTTAATGATTATCTATCTAAATATGAAAATAATTTAATGGTAGGAAAAGAAGAATTAAGTGAAAAAATAACTAAGGTTGAAAAAGAAAAAGAAAATTTTAAAGAAAATTTAACTAGTAAAATGATTACTTTTATTGGAGATTCTGTTATGCTTGGAGCTGAAAAAGTTATAAAAAAGAAGTTTAAAAATGCATATGTTGATGCAGCTATTTCAAGAACTGCTTGGGTTTTAAATGAAGCCGTTGAAACGGCAAGGTCTAAAGGTAAACTTGGAGATATTATAGTTATTAATTTAGGTGCGAATGGGGATTGCTCTTTATCTTGCAAGAAACAAGTACTAGATAAACTTAAGAATAAACAAATTTTTTGGCTTAACACTACTAATTATGATTATGTTAATGAAAGACTTGATAGTTTGGCTAAAGAGTATAGTAATTTATATATTATTGATTGGAAAAATTTAAGTAAAAATCATAGTAATTATTTTAATAGTGATAAGATACATTTAACTACTGTTGGTGCTCAAGAGTTTGTAGAAACTATTTTTAACTCTGTTTATAAGGTTAATGCTAAAAAATATGATGAAGAAAAGAATAAACTTCAAGATGATTATAATTCTAAATTAAGAAATGAAATTAGTTTTTATGGTGATAATACTTTAGTAAATAATTTCAATTATTTAGTTGATAAGTTTGATGGAAATAGATTTTATAAAACAGAGTGCTCTGATATATCTGAGTTAATAAATGAGGCAATTAAAAATAATACTTTAAGTTATAAAATAGTACTTGTTTATGATAATAAATGTAATATTAAAATAAAAACTAATAGTAAAGTTTATTATTATGATGGTGATATTAATAAGGTTATTAATGATATACAAAAAAACGTATAGATATCAAATCTTATATGTTTTTTGTTTACCATCTATCACATGTTAAATTGTATTTATTACATAATTTTTCATCAAGTATTATTCCTACATCTCCATACATATCTCCACACATACCTTGTGTGATGTTAATATTAGGGTCTTTTAAAAGTTTTTCTGCTTCAGTTTCGCTATTAAATTCTTCTGGTAATTTATATATATTTTCATCAAGAATTACTAGATAGTTATATTTATATGATATTGTTCCATTTTCTTCGCTATAATTATATTCAAAATTTGCTACGTTTCTTTGTTTGCTTGATTTTATTTTTTCTAATTTTTCTACAATCCTTTTTTCTATGCTTTTATCTCTTGTTAGTTTAGAACTCAATTCATCAAATTTGCTTTCTGATATTGTTCCTTCGCTGTTATCATAGTGTTCATCTGAAATTATGCTTAGATACTTTGTATCTTTTTTATTTAAGTAATTTTTAAATACTTCATTAAAGTTCGTTGTTATATAAACGTTTCCACATAGTGATGGGATTTTATACCATTCAATAACTAATAGATTATCATTTAAGTTTATTTTATCTATAGTTGATGAAACTTTTTTATTAACTGTTATACTATAATAAATTTCTGGGCTTTCTATTTTATAGTTAACTCCTTCTAACTTATTTATTACTATTATTTCTCCATTTACACGATGTTCTTCTTCTTTTTTATAGTTTGTATCTACTCCAAGTTTTATGTTTGTATTATTTATTTTATCTACTAAATTTTTACTACCTTTAACTGTTATTTTAACGTTTTTGCTGTAGTTATAAAAGTTATGAACAGTAATTATTTTATTATCTTCATATACATTAATAGCTGTTATTTGTGGGTTTTTAATAGTTATAGTTTTAGTAATTATTTCTTCTCTTCGAGTTCCTTCATTATTTTTATTAATTTTTTCCCATTTAGCAGTTAAAGTAATGTTTTCTGTTATTTTAGTTGATGGATCAAATTTCTTTCCATTTAATTGCCACTCGATAAATTTGTATCCTTCTTTTTTAAGAGGTTCTAGTTTTCCAAGAATTGTGTTTTCTTTAACTATTCTTTCTTCTATTTTATTACTGTCATCTTTAAAAGTTACTGTGTAAGTTTTGACATCCGTCTTTATTTCCTCAAGTATTTCTTCTTCATTTATATACTCTTTTATGTCAATAAATACATTAAAATTATTAGTGTAATCAGGGTTTTCTTTTATTTTGTTTTTTATTTCGTTATAGTCAATTTTTTCGTAATCAGTAATTAGATTTATTTCAGAAAATGCAATGTTATTTTCTCTTGCTTTATCCATAATCATTATTATGCTTTCTAAGTATGTTTTATTAGTGAAGTCTAGATTTTTATATATGTCTTTAGCATCATTATTTATGAGTTCACTTTCAGTTACCTTGTTTTCAATAGACGAACATATTTTTTTTTCTCCGTAATCATTAGTACATTCAAAGTAAGTTTCTTCAAACACTAGTTTAACTAATGGATTTATACTTACATATAATGTATATGTTTCTTTTTTTAGTTCTTTTTTGTTATTAGTATTTTTGTTTTTATAAAGAAATATTCCAAGTAAACAAACTACTACTATTATAGTTATAATTCCAAATATTATTTTTTTATTTTTAAATATCTTTTTCATAAAGCACTTCCTTTTTAATTTTCTTTATCATATCACATTTTTGGCTTGAATGATATATTTATTTTTAAAAAATATTGAAAAAATGTACCAAATATGGTATTATATAAAACCGATATGTTGGTGGGGGGGTAGTATGGAATTTTGTAGTGTTCAAGATTTGAAAAAATTCTTATTTAAACAAAAGTTTTTGGGTAGTGGATCTCAGGGCTCTTGTTTTGTTAATTTTGAAAGAAATACTGTTTATAAAATTTTTAATGCTTTTTTAATAGATGAAGAAGATCCTTGTTATAGTTATAATGATATAATGAGATTTAGCTTGGTTAAAAACGGGTCTTTTGTGTGGCCAGTAGACATTATAAAAGTTGGTAATGTAATAGTAGGTTATACTATGCCTTATGTTAATTCTGTTGATTTGTTTAGGATAAATCCTTTAAAGATTAATTTAGATTTATTAAAAAATTTTATAAATAAGACTTATGAAGATATCAATTTAATTACTTTAAGAGATATTAAAATTTATGACTTACTTTATAATATAATGTTTAGTGAAAATGGTTTTAAAGTTATAGATACTTTGGAGTATTCAAGTGGTAAAATAAATTATTTATTAAACAGGGGTTATTTTGATTATGCGATTATGCTTTTTTTAGTAGACGGATTTTTTGACTCAGTTGTTTATGATGACAAGTTATTAAGAAAAATGTATTTAAATAAAGAGGTTTCTTCAATTTATTTTATTGATGAGTTTAAGAAAAAACTTTCTAGTTTAATTGATAAAGATATTACTAAACTCGAAGATGCTAAAAAATTTGTGCTTCATAGAAATGGAGAGTATATTAGAGATTTAAAACTTATTTAAAAACTCTTTAGTAATTTCAAATATTGTGATAAAATATTATTATAGAGGTGAAGAAAGTAATGGTTGCAATCTATATTTGTGGAGTTGTTGTAATAGTTTTTTGTTTTTTAGGTATATTTTATTTAACTAAAAGTGAACAGGTTGTTATGCTTGTGTATAAGATGAACATGTGTGATAAGGAAATTAATGAGTTTTTAGATATTAAGGAAAGTTTGATTATTAGAATTATTAATATTATAAGTAGGGAATTAAAAGCTGAATATAAAATATTTGATAAAGTTAAAAATATTAAAACTAGTAAGATCAATAATTTTGAGAGAGATATTTTACTTACGGAAGCTTTTGAAGAAATAAATAATATTTATTTGGATAATCCTAATCTTAAAGATATTAAAAGTTTTGATGGTCTTATTAGAGATGTAAAAAAAAATGAAGTTAAGTTAGTAAGTTTAAGAACATTATATAATAAATGTACTTTTGAATTTAATGATTTATATAAGAAGTTTCCTTATAATATAATATGCAAAATAAGGAAATTTAAGTTGAGAAGTGTTTATCAAGGTAAGGAATTAAATGGTGAGATAGAGAAAGAGTTAAATTTTTCATTTTAACTCTTTTTATTTAAGTCAAAGTCGACTTCTTTTATTCCATTACTTTTAAGAAAATTGTTTGCTTTTGAAAAAGGTTTACTTCCGAAAAAACCATTCTTTGCTGAAAAAGGACTTGGGTGTACACTTTCTATTATTAAGTGTTTTTTATTTGTTATAAATACTTTTTTGTTTCTTGCGAAGTTACCCCATAATATAAATACTATAGGTGTTTCTTTGTTATTAAGAAGTTTAATGATGTGATCTGTTAGAAGGTTCCATCCTAAGTTTTGATGTGAAGCGGCTTCATCTTTTTTTACTGTAAGTATACTATTTAGTAAAAGTACTCCTTCTTTAGCCCATGAAGTTAAGTCTCCGCATTCGGGTTCAGTTATTCCTAAATCTGTTTTAATTTCTTTAAAAATGTTCTTAAGAGAAGGTGGAAGTTTAACTCCCTTTTGTACGGAAAAGGATAAACCATGTGCTTCTCCTTCGCCATGGTATGGATCTTGCCCTAGTATAACTATTTTTACATCTTTATATGGTGTTAGTTTTAAGGCATTAAATATGTTATCAAATTCTGGATAACATGTACTTTCTTTGTATTTTTCTTTTATTAAGTTCATAAATTTTTTAAAACCCAAACTATTCCATATTGGCGCTAGTATATCGTCCCAGTCATTTCCTATCATTTTAATCACCATCTTAATTTTATCATAAATTATTCTAATTTGTTTATTAATTTGTAAATTACATATGAATTTAGCATAATTAAGATTAGCATCATGAAATCTATTATCTTCCATACTATAGATGTACTTATAAATATTCCTATGAATATAGATAAACTTATAATGAATTTCGTTAGATTTATTGTTGCTTTATTACTTGTTAAGTATTCTATGTTGCTAGTTCCTATGTAAATTCCCGATATGGTAGCAGATGTTGCTAACAGAGTGATTATTAAATTTAAAAAATAATTACCTATGTTTCCATAATGAAACACAAATGCATTTTTTAGAAGAAAAAAATATGATTGATTATTTTCATTTGTTTTTAATATATATGTTAAAAGAAATATACTTATTAATGTGGATATTATGAAAACTAAAAAGTATGAGGTTAAAACAAGCGTATTAGCAGTTGTTTCTTTATTTTCATCATTTATTCCACTTGACATACTAGTAGTTCCTATTAATAGTTCGTTAAGGAATATACTTCTTTTTATTCCAATTAATAAACTTATTAGTATACTTTTTATATTAAATAAATCTTTTATAATTAATGTGATTATTTTAGGTAAATAATTTATATTTTTAAAAAAAGATATAAGTAATAGACTTAGTATAAATAAGGTAATGATTGGCATGATTTTATTTAATGTCTTTCTTATTTCAGTAGTGTCATTAGTTATTAAAAGTGAAACTAATACTATTGTGATTATTAGTAGTATTTTTTTATTTACTTGTAGTGTATTTGAAACAATGTTTGATTGTAATACTAAAAAGAAAATGGAGTATGTAATTATAAAAAGAGTTAATATTATTATACTTAATGTGTTTTTTTTAAGTCCAAATTTTGTTATGTAGTGAGGACCACTTATGTATTTGTTATTTTTCTTTTGTTTGTATTTACTTCCTAAATAACTTTCTGCATATATTATACTGGAAGTTAAAAATGTAAAAATGCCTATCCATACGACTACACTGGGGCCACCGACAAAAACTGCCATGCTGGTACCTACTATAGCGCCTACACCCATTTTTGAACCGAGTGCTAAAGCTAAATTATCAAAGTTTATTGTTTTAGTAAGACTTATAATTTTGTAATTTTTATAGTTTATTTTTTTTGATATTTTAATTCCTAAAAAAACAGATGTAAGTATTAAGATTAACCATAATATATCTAACATATTTAAATATATTTGAATTTTTGTAAAATTATGTGTAAATTTTAATCTTATTTTGTCGAATTTATGTTTTTTATTTAAAAATATGTTAAACTTGTATCGTGATTAATATGAAATTATGTGATTTTACGAGTAGTGAAGTGGTAAGAGCAGTAAAGATGTGTTTTATAAGTAGTTTCATTTTGGCTTTCTTCATTTATATGGGGATTAGTCATTTGTATGATGTTATATTTCCGGTGGTTTTTATAACTTATACAGTTAAATATTATTCAATAGAAGATTAGGTGGTTTAGATGTTTATTGATACACACTGCCATATTCCTTTTGATGAAAAAGAGGAATATGTTTTTGATGCAAAAAAAAATAATGTTAATGTTTTGGTTACAGCAAGCGAAGATTATGAGTCTTCACTTTTAAATGTTGAAATGTCAAATATATTTGATTGTGTTTTTTCGTGTGTTGGTGTGCATCCTGGACATGCAAGTGAGTTTGAGAATGAAGATATTATTAAATTTGAAGAACTTATAAAGAATGATAAAGTAGTTGGAATAGGTGAAATAGGACTAGATTACTATTATGGTAAAGTTAATAGAGAAAGACAAATAGAAGTATTTAAATTGTTTTTAGATTTAGCAAGTAAATACCATTTACCTGTTGTTATTCATTCTAGGGATGCATATTTAGATACTATAAATATTCTTAAAGAATATGATTTAAAAGGTATTATTCACTGCTTTACATCTTCATATGAGGTAGGTATGGAATATATTAAACTTGGTTATAAACTTGGTATTGGTGGAGTTTTAACTTTTAAAAATTCTAAACTGTTTGAAGCGGTTAAACGATTTCCTAAAGAAAATTTAGTTCTTGAAACAGATGCTCCTTTTTTAACACCTCATCCTTTTAGAGGAAAGGAAAACTCTAGTAAGTATATTCCTATTATAGCAGAATGTTTAGCTTCTCATTTGGGAATTTCTAAAGAAGAAGTGGCTAATTTTACTTCACATAATGCTAAGGAAGTATTTGATAGAATGAGTATTTAGTTATTAGTAATTTATGGTAAAATGGCGTTAATTTTGACAAGTAAACTATTATTTGGTATAATTATTTTACTGGGAGAGTGTAAAAGTGAAGAAGTACAAACCGAAGAAATGGTTTATTTATACAAGAATTATTGCTGTTTTTATTTGTATTTTCTTTTTTAGTAGAACAACTAATGAAGTTTATAAAGAGATAACAGTTAATAATGATAATGATACTAAAAGTCTTAAAAAAGAAGTTATCATTAGCAATAAAGAAGAGATATATGTTGCTGAAAATCCTATTTTGAATGAGTATACAAGTATACCTGAATTAGGTTTTAATGTGACGCTTGGTAATAAAAAATATGATTTAAGTTTAAGCGATTATAATCTTTTAGTTGCAGTTGTTGCAAGTGAAAGTAATGTTTATAAAGATGATATTCTAGCAGTTATGAGTGTTATTTTAAACAGAGCTGATGCTAAAAATATATCTCCAATAGATGTTATTACTGCTAAAGGTCAATTCAGTGGTTATTTAGGTGGTCATTATTTGAAATATATGAATTCTGATGGATCTTTAATTACAAAGACTGCTCATATACAAGAAGTTGTAAGTGATGCATTAAATGGACTTAGAAATAATAATTATTATAGTTTTAGATCTAACTGGGTAGTAGATTATAGTGATAATTTAATCGTTCCTAAAGGAAATAGGTATAGATAATGAGAGATTTTGATTATAAAAAGAGTTTAGGTCAAAATTTTCTTGTGGATGATAATATTAAAAAAAAGATAGTTTCTTCTGCTTATATTGATGAGAAGTCATTAATTATTGAAGTTGGACCTGGTAAAGGGGCTATTAGTAAGTATTTAGTTAAACTTGGTGTGCCTGTGGTAGCTTTTGAAATTGATACAAGACTTAGAGAAGAACTTTCTAAAATAGAAAATCTTGAAGTTGTTTATGGTGATTTTCTTAGTGTAGACTTAAATAGTGTTTTATCAAAATATAATTATGATAATATTCATTTAATAGCAAATTTACCTTACTATATTACAACTCCTATAATAACCAAAGTTATGGGAATAAGTGAAGTTAGTGAAATGATTGTTATGGTTCAAAAGGAAGTCGGTGAAAGGTTTATGTCCAAACCCGGTTCTAAAAGTTATAACAGTTTAAGTGTTTTTTTGCAGTATTATTTTGATGTAAGTGAAGTATGCAAAGTAAATAGGAATTGTTTTATTCCTGTTCCAAATGTAGATAGTGTTGTAGTAAAATTTGTAAGAAAAAAAGAACTCTTAAAAGTTGATGATATTAATAAGTTTTTTAAATTAGTTAAAGATTGTTTTAGACAGAAGAGAAAAAACTTAAGAAATAATCTTAAGTCTTATGATTTAAATAAACTTGAAAGTATTTTAAATAAAATAAATAAGGATTTATCTTATCGTGCAGAACAACTTCCTATAGAAGATTTTGTTTACATAAGTAATAATATTTAAAAAGTATATTTATTTATTATCTAATATACTTTTTTTATATGGTTCTTTTTTATCTGTTCTGCATAGTAGGTAGTCTATACTGGTGTTATAGTAATCTGCTATTTTCCTTAATATGTCTTCTGTTAACATAGTTTTACCTGTTTCAATATAACTATAATTTCTTTGGGTTAAACCTAACTTTTTAGCTAAATCTTTTTGTAATAAATCGTTTTCTTCTCTTAAGTCTTTTAATCTATTCATAACTATTTCACCTCTGGTTTAATATACCATAGACAAGATTTAACTATTGACATATAGACAATATTTGTCTATAATGATGTTAGTATTAAGAATAGAGGTGCCTTATGAAGAGATATGTTATAATTATTTTAATGTTAATAAGTATGCTTTTATTAACATTAAATTTAATAAATAATAAAGAAGAATTAAAAGAGAATAAAGTAGTAAAAAAGAATATAACAAAACCAAGTAATATACAAGCATATACATATATGGGAGAAAAAACAGATAAAACATATGAATGGTTACTACTTAATAAAACAGTAAATAAAATAACTTGTAAGAATGGAACAATAGCAACATTTAATTATGAAGATAATAGTGTTAGCTTATCTAATATTAAATTACCTGATTATTGTACAATAGATTTTAAGGAAGGATATTTAGTAAGTTTAACAGCAGGTTCAACAGGAACTGTTTCACCTGTTAGTCAAACAACTGGGTATAATGGAACAATTAGTTTTATGGTTACACCTGGTGATGAATATAAAGCAGAGTTTTCAACTAACACATGTGGTGGAACACTATCAGGGAATACTTATACAATATCTAATATTAAAGAAAGTAAATCATGTTCAATTGAATTTAAGAAGAATGGAACAGTATTATCTAGTTTAATAAAATCATATGCAACTAGTCATACAAATGGAGTATATAATGAAAATGGATATAGATATGAAGGAACTGATCCAAGTAACTATATATACATGACTAATAAAAGTACAAATGAAAAAGAACTATGGAGAATAATTGGAGTATTTAATGATGGAGCAAATGGAGAGGAAGTAATAAGAGTAAGAAGGCATTATGAAAAGAATAGTTATCCTGAAATGCGATACAATGATAATTATATTAATGATAACCATTTTCCAAAATCAAAAATGTATAGTACTCTATCTACTACATATAATCTTGCCAATTATAATCGTGCTGTAAACTTTAAAATGTACTTAGGAACTTCAAGTTCATACACTACACTTACAGCATCGGGATGGTATACAGCAGAAAGAGGAAGTACGCCTGGTAAAACGGCAGCAAATAGTTATGGTAATGTAGTTTCATTTATAGGAAGTATAGGATTAATGTATCCAAGTGACTATGGTTATGCTGTACTTGCGAAAGATTGTGCTAGAACCATTAATTTAAATGTATACAATTCTACAAGTGCTTGTTATAATAATAACTGGCTATTTCAAGGAAGTAGCAGATGGCAATGGCTTATAAGTCCCTGTGATACTGATTCATCTTCAAATTTTGTTATCGAAACGAGTGGGATTATGGATCATGGCAATTTTTTTGAGGATAGTGGTTATGTACAAAATGATGCCGCTTACTCCCCAGTTATGGCTTTATCAAGTGATGTACTTGTAAATGGCTCTGGTACTAAAACTGATCCATATACTATTGTAAATTAAAACAAAGTCAAATTAAGACTTTGTTTTTACTTTTTCATCTTCAATAAAGAATTTGTTAAGTGGAACACCTAGTACAACTGATATTCTATAGATTGTGTCTAAAGAACAGCCAATTTCACCTTTTTTAAATTCTAGTCTTCTGATAAAATCGTATGATTTATCAACGTCTAATGCTAACTGTTCTTGTGTTACATTTGCTTGCTTTCTGTATTTTCTAATATTCTTTGAAATAATTTCATTTACATTTTTATCAAAATTAAAATTTCTTTTAAAACTTGTCATATTCAGATCTCCTCATGTATTATTATATAATTAAAATGATTTATATGTCCGGTAACCGAAAAGTCCTGTTTTTATGTGGTATTATTTTTTAATTATTTCATATTCTTAAACAGGGGGATATATGATAAATATAGGAGATTATGTTACTAGAAAAAGTTATAATAATGATATTGTTTTTGAAGTTATTGAATTGGAAGGAACCAATATTTTACTTAAAGGTGTTAATGTAAGGCTTATGGCTGATGCTCCAATAAGTGATTTAGTTTTATGTGATAGAAATAAAAAAGAAGATGATTTTTTTCCTATTATAGATTTTAGTACTAATTTAGATAGAAATGAATTTTTTTATTTACCTGGTAAAGTACTACATATAGACGCGGATAAGTCTTATTTAAGTAGATGTATGGACTTTTATAAAAAAAATAAAGTCCTTGCTTATGGTAAGAGTGTGAAGGAAAGCGATATGTATAAAGAAGTTACTACATATTTAAAGGAATATAATCCAGATATTCTTATTTTAACCGGGCATGATGCTTATTTTAAGAAAAGGGATAAATCTAATAAACTTTATAAGAATAGTGAGAATTTTTGTAAGGCAGTAAGAGAAGCTAGGAAGTATGAAAAAAGCAGTGATAAATTGATTATAATTGCCGGGGCTTGTCAAAGTAATTATGAAGAACTTATTAAAAGTGGAGCAACATTTGCTAGTAGTCCTAAAAGAATAAATATTCATGCACTTGATCCAGCTATTATTGCTAGCAAGTTAAGTTTACTTGATAGAAATGAGAATGTTGATTTAATTGATTTACTTTCTAAAACTAAATATGGTAAAGATGGGATAGGTGGTCTTATAAGTAAAGGTACGATGTATAAGGGTTATCCTAGGAGTGAAGTATAGTGAATAATAAAAAAGTTAAAGAGCTTATTTTAAGTTTAAAAGGTAAAAGTCTTATATTTAAAGTAAATATTGGTAGGAATAAAAGTGAAAAGTTTGAGGGTATAATAGAAAACTTGTACCCATCTTTGTTTACTGTTAGAACAAATGGAATTCTTAAGAGTTTTACTTATAGTGATGTTCTTACTAAGGATTTGGTTTTTAAAGAAATTAATTTTATGTAAAGTTTTTTAGTTTTTCTTGACTACATTTAATTTTCATTTTATAATTAAACTAGATTAGTTACAAGGAGGAATAGAGATGAAGATAACTAGCGTAAGTATTCGTAGAGCTGAAAGAGAAGACTCTCGTATGAAAGCAATCGCATCTGTACTTATTGATGATGAGTTTGCTGTTCATGACATAAGAATTATAGAAGGGACAAAAGGTTTATTTATAGCAATGCCTAGTAGAAAAACAAGTACTGGTGGGTATAGAGATATAGCTCATCCAATTAGTCAAGAGGTTAGAACTATGTTTGAAAAAGCAGTACTAGATGCATATGAAAAATCTTTAAATGAAGAATAGTAAGTTCTATTCTTTTTTTTTATACATATATTTTTATGGGTGATACATAAATGGATAAAATGAAAGAAGGAATAGAACTTAATCATGCAGTACAAATTAGTGAAAGAAAGAATATTACTATCACTGGTGTTAAGAAACTTGAAAGTTTTGATAAAAGAGAATTCTTTTTAGAAAGTGTTATGGGTTTTGTTTTAATAAAAGGTGAAGGACTAGAGCTTATTAAATTAGATACGTGGGAAGGAACTTTAAGTATTAAAGGAAAAGTAAATGGTTTAAATTATATTGAAGGGGCAGGGAAAAAGACATCTGGTGAGAGTGTGCTTTCAAAACTTTTTAAATAATGGATATTAGTCTTCAGATATTGAGTTTTATTTTTTCATTTACTTATGGAATTATAATTAGTTACTTAGTTAATCTTTGTTATAATTTTCTTTATAAGACAAATATAATTTATAGAATTTTTATTAACATTTTATTTAGTATTAATCTTTCTTTAATTTATTTTCTTTTAATAAAAGTTATTAATAATGGAGTTATTCACATTTATTTTATTTTAACTTTACTCCTTGGTTATTTTTTGTTTATTAATAAGTTTAAAAATTTAAGAAAAATTGTAAAATTAAAGCAAAGTTATAAAAAAGCTATAGAAAAAAACAAATAGTTATTGTATAATCTTATTTAGGAGAATTTAATATGGTAACTAAAAAAGATAAGAGAAGACTAATATTACTAATGTGTATTTTTTTACCTCTACTTATTATGTTTGTTAGTAGAATGTTTAGTTATTGGTCTGTTATATATTCAAATATAAACGAGAAAAAGAATCTTGAGATTAAATATAAGGAAATATTAGAAGAAGAAGATATTTTAAAGAGTGAAATTAGTAAATTACAGGATGAAGAGTATGTTACTAGGTATGCTAGAGAAAAGTTTCTTTATAGTAAAGATGGAGAAATTATTATTAAAATGGATTAAAAAAATAAATTAAAAATGTCAAGAGTTTTAATTTGTTTTTTTATGTGCTAATATAATTGTGTGGTGATATAGATGTTTAGTGAATTAAATAACAATCAAAGGGAAGCGGTTATGCATATGAATGGTCCTGCTTTAGTAGTAGCGGGTGCAGGAAGTGGCAAGACTAAAGTATTAACTGAAAGAATTGCTAATTTAATTAATAATGGTGTTAGTCCGTTTAATATTCTTGCAATTACTTTTACTAATAAGGCTGCTAAAGAGATGAGAGAAAGGGTTCATAATTTAATAGGTGATGATGCTGATAAGATATTTATTGGTACTTTTCATTCTTTAGGTGTTAAGATTTTAAGAGAAAATGCTGAAGTTTTAGGATATGATAGAAATATTACTATTTTGGATAGAGATGATCAAAAGAGTGTTGTAAAAAAAATATTAATGGAACTCAATTTAGATTTAGAAAATTATCCTATTAAATATATGATAAATAAGATTAGTTCTTGTAAGAATGAAGGCATGTCGCCAGAAGAGTATGACAAATATGCCAAAACTCCTCTTGATTGTGCTTTTGTAAAAGTTTATAGAAATTATAATTCCACTTTAAAAAGAGGTAATAGTGTGGATTTTGATGATCTTTTAATAATGCCTTTACAAATTTTTAAGAAAGATAATGATGTTCTTCTTAAGTATCAAGAACATTTTAAATATATTTTAGTTGATGAGTATCAAGATACTAATATGGTTCAATATGATATGTGTAAGATGTTGTCTAAAAAGTATAATAATTTGTTTGTTGTTGGTGATACAGATCAGAGTATTTATAGTTTTAGATTTGCTAACTACAAAAATATTACTAATTTTGAAAGAGATAATAAGGATGTTAAGGTAATAGTTCTTGATGAAAATTATAGAAGTACAAATAATATTTTAAAGGCAGCGAATGATGTTATTAAAAATAACAAGGAAAGAAAAGAAAAGAATCTTTGGAGTAGTTTTGGTGACGGAGAAAAGATAAAATATGTTAGATGTGATAGTGAAGTGGAAGAGGCTAGGTATGTTGTTAATGAAACAAAGAAGTTATTAATGGATGGTGAAAAGCCTAGTGAAATTGCGGTTCTTTATAGAACAAATGCACAGAGTAGAATTATTGAAGAAAAATTTTTAGAAGCTAATATTCCTTATAAAGTAGTTGGTTCATATTTTTTCTACAATAGAAAAGAAATTAAAGATTTAATTAGTTATTTGAAACTTATATATAACTCAAATGATGATGTTAGTCTAGAAAGAGTTATAAATGTTCCTAAGAGAAAAATTGGTATTAAAACTATAGAGAGGTTAAGAGAAGATGCTAGAATGTATGATGAAAGTATGTTTAATATTATTTCTTCTGGAAAAGAACTTGAGTTTAAAAATCTAATTTTAGATTTAATTAATGATAGTAAAAATGTTTCCTTAAGTGAACTTATAGATTCAGTTATAACTAAATCTGGAATTAAGAACGAACTTATTTTAGATGCGTCTCTTGAAAGTGATATTAGGCTTGAAAACTTAGAAGAGTTTAAGAGTGTTGCGTTAGCTTTTGAAGAGAATGGAATTTATGATTTAGGTGAATTTCTTGAAAATATTAGTTTAGTTAGTGATAAGAATGAGTATAATGAAAATAATGATGGAGTTAACTTGATGACCCTTCATAGTGCTAAAGGTTTAGAGTTTAATAATGTGTTTTTGGTAGGAATGGAAGAAAGTATTTTCCCTCATGTGAGAAGCATGGAGAATGAAAGTGAACTTGAAGAGGAAAGAAGGCTTTGTTATGTTGGAATAACAAGGGCTAAGAAAAAATTGTGGCTAGTTAATGCTAGAAGGAGAACTATATTTGGACAAACTAGTACTAATATTCCTAGTAGATTTATTAATGAGATAGATAGTGATTTACTCGATAGTGACAGTTTAACTATACCTAAATTAAATTCTAAAGATATGTATGAAGAGGGACATAATGATGAGTTAAAGGTTGGGGATAAAGTTAACCACAATAAATTTGGAGATGGTGTAGTTGTTAAGGTTGATAAGAGCTTAGTTACGATTGCTTTTGGTTTCAGAGATGGTATTAAAGAGTTTGCTAAGAGTTTTAAGGGTATTAAGAAAATATAAAGCATTCTTAATATAAAAATATACAAAATCAGAATTTATTCTGATTTTGTATGAAACCTTATTGTTTTAAAATTCTCTTTATATTTCTTTTTATTTTTTGTATAATAATTATAGGTGATATAGAGTGGACAGAATAGATGAACTTGTTAATTTATTAAATGAAGCTAATTATAATTATCATGTACTTGATAACCCCACTATTACGGATCAAGAGTATGATAAGTATTTGAGAGAATTAATAACTTTAGAAGAAGAGTATGGTTATGTGAGGGATGACTCACCTACATTAAAAGTAGGAGGAGAAGTTTTAGATGGTTTTGTTAAGCATACACATAAGATACCTATGATGAGTTTAAGTAATGTTTTTAATGAAGATGAAATTAGAGAGTTTGATAATAGAATTAAAAAAGAAGGAATTAAACCTGAGTATGTGTGTGAACTTAAAATTGATGGTTTAAGTGTTAGTTTAAACTATGAAAATGGTAAGTTTGTGAGTGCAGCAACTAGAGGTGATGGTATAACAGGAGAAGATATTACTAATAATGTTAGAACTATTAAGACAGTGCCTCTTTCTTTAAAGAAACCAATCGATATTGAAGTTCGTGGGGAAATATATATGCCAAAAAGTAAACTTAAGGAACTTAATATGAGAAGAAAAGCTAATGGAGAAGCTTTATTTCAAAACTGTAGAAATGCTGCAGCAGGAAGTATTAGACAACTTGATAGTAAGGTTGCTGCTTCTAGGGGATTAGATACTTTTATTTATCATATTCCTAATCCACTTGACTATGGCATTAAAACTCACTATGAAGCACTAGAGTTTTTAAAAGAACTTGGTTTTAAAACTAATCCTAATAACAAGTTAGTTAGTGATGTAGATGGTATACTTGAGTTTATTAAAGAAAAGGGAGAAAAAAGAGAAAGCCTAAGTTATGATATAGATGGTGTAGTTATTAAACTTAATAACGTTAGAGAACAAATAGAACTTGGTAGCACGGCTAAGTATCCTAAATGGGCTACTGCGTATAAGTTTCCGGCAGTGGAAGTTTTGACTAAACTTAAAGATATTATTTTTACAGTTGGAAGAACTGGCCAGATAACTCCTAATGCAGTTTTGGATCCAGTAATAGTTGCTGGTTCGACTATTTCAAGAGCAACCCTTCATAATGAAGATTATGTCCTTATGAAAGATTTAAAGATAGGAGATACAGTTTCTATTAGAAAAGCAGGAGATGTCATACCTGAAGTAGTAGAAGCAAAAATAGAGAGAAGAACTGGAAAGGAAATACCTTTTAGAATGATTGTTAGATGTCCAATATGTGATAGTATTTTGCATAAGGATAAAGATATAGTTGGTAGTTTTTGTGTTAATCCAAAGTGCCCCGCTAGAAATATTGAAAGTTTATGCCATTTTGTTAGCAGAAATGCTATGAATATAGATGGTCTTGGAGATAGTATTATAGAAGATTTATATAATTTTGGTTTTGTTAAGAAGTATAGTGATATTTATAATTTATATAAGTATAAAGAGGATTTAATTAAATTAGAGGGTTATGGAGAAAAGAGTATTAATAATTTATTAAATGCTATAGAAAAAAGTAAAGAGAATGGGCTTGAAAGATTTATATTTGCTATTGGTATAAGTGGAATAGGCGCGAAAACGGCTAAGGTTCTTGCTCAGAGGTTTGGAAATCTTGATAATTTAATTAATGCTACTTATGATGATCTTATAAATATTCAAGATGTTGGAGAGGTTTTATCTACTAGTATTATAAGTTATTTTAAAGATGAAGAAAAACTTAATGAAATTAATAATTTAGTTAATATGGGTGTTAATACTAAATATTATAGTGGACAAGTAGAAAGTGATGAGAGGCTTCTTGGTAAAAGGTTTGTTATAACTGGTTCATTTACTTTTGCAACTAGAGATGAGATAAAGAAATTTATTGAAGATAGAGGTGGAATGACTTCTTCTAGTGTTAGCAAAAACACCAGTGCCGTTATTGTTGGAAGTGATCCAGGTAAAAAGTATGATGACGCTGTTAGATTAGGTATACCAATATGGGGAGTAGATGAGTTAAAGGAGATTTTAAATTATGAATAAATTTGTCAAGGTTTCACTTATTTTTGTTTCTGTTATAGTAGTTATAGCTGTAATTGTATATTTAAAGTTATTTGTTATTGGAAGTAAAGATTATCAAAATATTTTAGTTAATAAGGTAACAATTAGTGAAAATTCTGTAGTAATTGATATGATTTATACAGATTCTTCTATTAGTTATAAAGATTATTCATATACTTTAGTTGGTACTGAGCTTTATGTAACAATAAATGGAGTTTTATCTAATAAAAAAAATAATACCGGAGAATTTACAGTAGATATTCCTGTTAATGGGCTAGATGTTAATAATATTTATTTGAGTGATAATAAGAGTACAAAGGTTATTTATAGTAAATAACCTCGTTGAATCAATCTAAAGTGCACAAATAAGTGCAATTAAGTAATAAAAGTGTGTTTTCAAAAGAAAATGCACTTTT
>CAKOIJ010000014.1 GCA_934086775.1 uncultured Bacilli bacterium
ATGCAGGAGGCTTAGTATGGACTAACAATCCAACAGTATGGTATTATTTAAATAGTACTGGTTCGAGTATAACAGGAAGTGCTTTTAGTTGGCTTTTGTCTCCTTACTGCTGGGATGGTACTATTGCTAGCTCATTTGGTGTTTACGGTTCGAACAATCCGGGTCGATTAGGCAGCAGCGCGGTGACCAATACTAATGGTGTCCGCCCTGTTATATCAATTAAGGCAGAAGTTCTATATTCTAAAGGAAATGGAAGTCCAGGAAGTCCTTATGAAATAGTTTATAAATAAAGTGTTAAAAAGCACTTTTTTTTCATAAACTTAATTGGTGAAGAGTATGTTAAATAGTATAGGGGAGTTTTTAAGAAATGAAGCATATCGTATTAGTATTATACCGGAAGGTGTACATATTCTTAATTATAAAAATATAATAGATATTAGTAGTGATAAAGCAATAATAAGTTTTAAGGATAAAAATGTTAATATTAAAGGAAGTAATTTAAGACTTATTAAACTTGATAAGTATGAGTTATTAATTAATGGTTATATTGAAAGGATATCTTTAGATGACAAATAGCTTATTAATAAGTATAAGTGATAAAGAGAATTATTTAAAGGTTTTAGTTAGTAAGAATATCTATTATAGGAATTTAGTTCATAAAGGAGATTTAATTTATTTAGTAGTTAATATTAATGATTTAGATGTTTTAAGAAAAGAATTCGTAAGTTTAAATGTGGTAAAGTATTATGGTAAAAAGAGAATAAAATATTTTTTAAAAGAACATTATATATTTATTTTATCTTTTTTATTTAGTTATGTTGTTTTAATTATTTTAAGTAATGTTATATTTGATATAGAAGTTGTTACTAATAATAAGAAATTAAAGGATAAGATTTATTTATATTTAAAGGATTATGGAATAGAGAAATATAAATTTATTAAGAATAGTAATAAACTTGATAGTATTAAAGAGAAGATATTAAGAGATAATAAAGATGATCTTGAATGGATAGAAATTACTAGAAGTGGAACTAAGTATACAGTGAATCTAACTGAAAGAATTATTAATAATGTAGTTGAAAATAATAATGTAAGTGATATTGTTGCTAAAAAAGATGCTTTGATTACACATTTAACTATTAAAAGAGGAAGTGCTTTAAAGGAAGTTAATGAACTTGTACATAAGGGAGAAGTTATAATAACTGGTAATATTTTAAAGGATGAAAAGATAGTTGATACTGTTAGAGCACAAGGAAATGTTTATGGGGAAGTTTGGTATACTGTTAATGTAAGTGTTCCATATAAACATACTGAATATTTTAAGACAGGAGAAGTAGTTAATCATATTTATTTAGATGTTTTTGGTAAGAAGTTTACTTTAATAGGACACTATATAACTGATAATGCAATTAGTGAAGAAAGTGTCTTAATTAATAAACCTTATTTACCTTTTAAAGTTATTAGAGAAAGTAAAGAATTATATACTTATAAAAGTGTTAATTTAAGTAAAGAAGAGGCTTATTTAGAATGTTTAAAAAGAGGAGATAAAAGTATTTTAAATAAACTAGACACTTCTGAACATATTATAGAAAGAAAAGTTTTGAAAAAAGAGGAGTTTAGTAGTAAAATAGAAGTAGAGTTATTTTATAGAGTATATGAGAGTATTGGTGAGGAAAAAGAAATAGCTTTAGAAAGTGAGTAAACTATGATTAAAAATGCTTTTATTTCTGTTCTTAATAATGTATGGCCTACATTAGTAATATTAGAAGTTGTTCTAATTTTAATGAGAATTTTTTATATTAAAAATTCAGGTAAGAAATTTATTCTACATGAAGAGTTACTACTATTATTATTTGTGGCTTATATTTTAATGTTGTTTGATCTTGTTACTAGTAGAGATGTTTATTTAAGTGGTACTAATCTAGTACCTTTTAAGGAAATATTAAGATACAGTATTGGGTCTGAAAACTTTAATAGGCAAGTTATAGGTAATATTATTTTATTTATTCCACTAGGTTTTTTCTTTACTTATTATACAAAAATTAAAAAAATAGGAAGTATTACTATTGTTTCAGCTTTAATTAGTTTTACTATAGAAACTGTGCAAAAATATATTGGTAGAAGTTTTGATATTGATGATATAATTCTTAATGCAGTTGGAGGAATTATTGGTTTTCTAATTTATGTAGGATTAGATGCAATAAAAAAGAAATTACCTGATGTTTTTAAAAGAAACTGGTTTTATGCATTTTTAACTTTAGTATTGATAGTTTTATTAGTTTTGTATGCACTGGGTATTATAGTTTTTTAATAGACTTTTAAGTATAAATATGGTACAATTAAATTGTGATTTAAATGAAAAAAGAAGTAAAAAATAAAAAGAAAAAAAATAAATTTTTAAAAGTTATAAATAAAGTTAAAGATTTTTTAGTTAAATATAAAAGAGAAATTATGTTAATTCTTCCATTTATTATGATGGATTTATTTACTAGAATTTTAGGATATAAAATACACTTTTATAGTGTATTTAGTATAGTACCTAATTTATTTACTATTATATGGGTATTTTTAATTGTAGGTGTTATACTATCTTTTAAAAAAAGTATTGGTAAAGTTATTTATGTTATAATGTTTATAATAAGTTTTGCTTTGTTTACAGTTAATAATGTTTATTATAGTATGACTAGTTCATTCTTTGATTTTTCACTTGTTCTTTTAGCAGGCGAAGGATCGGGCTATTTTATGGATGCAATAGTTAATTGTAATAAAGTTGTTTATTTGTTAATGATAGTTATTTTATGTTTATTCAGTTTAAGTTTAAAGTATTTTCCTAATAAAAAGGAAAATGATTTTAAATGTTTGTTTAAAGTATTTGTGATATTTATTATTATGCATTTATTTATTCCTATGCTTTTAGGAAAAAAAGATAAAGAATTAACTTGGTCTACTTGGAAAAATCCTAGAAATATATATATTAGTTTTAATGATAATAATAAAAGTATGAGAATTAGTGGGTTATATGAATATAGTTTTAGAAATTTTTATATAACATTTGTAAAACCTAAGAAATCAACTAGTGAAGAAGAACTTACATTTTTAAAAGATATTTATAATATGGAAGATAATAAAGTGAGTGATAGGTATACAGGTTTACTAAAAGGAAAGAATTTAATTCTTTTACAACTTGAAGGTTTAGACTCTTGGCTTTTAAATGAAAAGGATACACCAAACCTTTATAAGCTAATGAAAGGTAGTGTTAATTTTACAAATCATTATTCTTATTATAATGGTGGAGGAAGTACTTTTAATTCTGAATTTGCTGTTAACACCGGTTTTATTACACCTCTTTCATTTACTCAAAATGCATATTCATTTAGTAAGAATACTTTTCCAAATACACTTGCTAAATTATTTAAAAATGAGGGATATGAAGTTAATGCTTTTCATATGAATACTAGTGAATTTTATAGTAGGGGGGCTAACTATAAAAACTGGGGATATGATAATTATTATGGTTTAGTTGATATGTATAATTATAAAAATAAAGAGTATGAACTTGATAGAGAACTTATTTTAAATGAAGATTTTAGCAGTAAAATGTTTGAAAGTGAAAAGTTTGTTGATTATATTATTACATATACTCCTCATTTACCTTTTAGTAGTGAAAAGGGAGCATGTAAAACTTTAATTACACTTGATGCTTTAGAAAAACTTGGAGTAGATAAACTACCAAAAAATTATAAATTTCCTGAGATGACTGAAGAAGACTGTGCTAGACGTCAAGCTAAGGAAACTGATTATATGGTAGGTTTGCTTTTAGATAAATTAAAAGAAAAAGGACTTTTAAATAAAACAGCGATTGTAGTATTTGCAGATCATTATCTTTATACTTTAACTGATCAAAGTATTTTAGATAAGTATAAAGATACTTCTAATAATTTAATAAATCATACACCATTCTTTATATACGATGGTAAAACTAAAAGAACTGTTAAAGAAGTTACATCACAACTTAATATATTACCGACTCTTTTAAATATGTTTGATATTAATTATAATTCTAATAATTATATAGGGGAAAATGCCCTTAGTAAAAATTATAAGGGATATGTATTCTTTAGTGATTATTCTTGGTATAATGGTAAAGTTTATACAGTAGGTGGAGAAGTAGTTAATAATAAGTATATTAAGCCTGAAGAGTTAGAAAATATGAATCATTATATTAGTAATTTAATTAAAAAGAATGATTTAACTTTAAAGACTGATTATTTTAGTATAAAGGAAAATAAAAATGATTAATAATGGCATAGATATTATTAAAGTAAATAGAATAGAAAGTATTAAACATTTAGATAAATTATTTACTTTAAATGAACTAGAATATTTTAAGGAACATAAATCATTAGAAACTAAAGCAGGAATATATGCTGCTAAAGAAGCACTTTTAAAGTCAATTGGAGTTTCTCTTAATGTGTATAGTTTTCTTGATATTGAAGTTCTTCATATAGGTTATAAACCTTACTTTGTATTTCATAATAAATTAGAAGAATATATAAAAAAAGAAAGCCTAAATTTTAGTCTTTCAATTTCCCATGATGGTGAATATGCTATTGCTAGTGTAATTTGTTATAAGAAAGTATAAAACTACTTTCTTTTTTTTTACTTGAAAAATTAATTAACTAATTTTTCATATTTACTTAAATCTTTTAGCCAACTATTATAGCTTATATCATTTCTTTTATCAGTTAAATTATATTTTTGATATAGATAATTACCTAGGTAGTTACTTACTTTTTTAGCCCCTTTATAGTTTAAATGGTCACCCTTATCAGTTGTATCTTCATTCCAGTCAATACCTGTTATGTTATCAATATTTAAATCAATATAATCTATTTTATTATTTTTAGCATATTCTTTTAAAGTATTATGTTTACTGTAGTTATAGTTAGTTAAACTAGGAGCGCTTACTAAAACAAATTTAATACCATTTTCTTCGCATTTCTTTTTCATCATTTCTAAATATTTATAATTTCCCTCTGGGATAATAGCTTTTTTATTATTGTGTTTCATATAGTCATGATTTTTTGAAGGTTTTATACTTCTTTTAAGCATATATCCTTTCATAGGGTCAGTGTATGTATAATTTTTATTACTAGTTATATCATTTAATTTAAGAGTTTTCCATCTATTATGATATTCAAAGAAAGGAAATGTTTTTTCTAATTTATTAATAAAATCTTTTTTAGCAGAATATTTTCTAAATAAAGCATTAGTTTCTAATATAACTACTTTTGGCTTTTGTTTTTCTAATGATTTTTCTAAAAATCTATATGAATTAAACATCATCTGTGCATGTGTTCCACATATATACGAAGTAAAACCATAATTTTTAAACATTTCAAGTGGGATAAATGAACTATATGTTAAGGAATCCCCAATAACAATAACATCTATAGTATTTTCTTTTTCTCCTAATATTCCGTTAGCTTTTAAATCTGCTTCATTATTTGCAAGTTCATTATTTTTAGGAGTAAAAACTATTCCTAATAATAATATTAATGATATTAAGATTATTATAAATATTACACTTTTTATATAATTTTTCATCTTTACCTCCTAAAATGATGCATACATTGGATCTACTGGTACGTATGGTCCTAGATATGCTCCAAATATAAGTAAGTAGAATATTAATGAGTAATATATTATCCATTTTACTACTAGTGGTTTATTTGATATTTTTTCTCTAATACTTATATTTTTTTCGTTAAATATTCCTACTACAAATACTATTATAAGTGTTAATATAATTATGAATATATCTTGATTATCTAGTCCTAATTTTAATAGAGTATGATTTTTAATGAAATCTAAATTAAAGTTAGTAAATATATTTTTAATTATATAAAGTGCACTTTTAACGCTTGATGCTTTAAAGAATATTTCTCCAAATATTACTATTATAGTAGTCTTTAATATGCTTAAGCTTTTTATAATGAAGTTATCTTTAT
This sequence comes from uncultured Bacilli bacterium, assembly GCA_934086775.1. Lineage (GTDB taxonomy): Bacteria > Bacillota_I > Bacilli_A > RF39 > UBA660 > CAG-628. The sequence goes on from CAKOIJ010000014.1 coordinate 6,012, forward strand.
TTATTTTTGTTTTTTCATAGAATTTATTTATTAATGGACTAAATATATTACCTAGAAGTATAAATGTAAAGTGATATAGTCCAAATAGTATATAGTGGTATCCTGCACCATGCCATAAGCCATTTGCTAGCCATACAAGCAGTAGGGCAATCGATCCAGCAATTAATGGTCCAAAGTGATTACCTAATGTTTTTCTTGTTTTAAGTGTGATGTTTCTTGAAAACTTAGAAAGTGAAACAGGGTAGAATATGTAGTCTTTAAAAAACGCTCCTAAAGTAACATGCCACCTTGACCAGAAGTCACTTATACTTCTTGAAAAGAATGGTCTTTTAAAGTTTTCTGGAAGTTTTATTCCAAATATTTCACTTGTACCTATAACTATATCCATTACACCTGAAAAGTCCATATAAAGTTCTATTATATAAAGCACTATTCCTATTAAAAGAACACTTCCGTTATAACTAGTATAATTTTTAAATATTGCCTCTACTGTTAAATGTACTCTTGATACTATAACTATTTTCTTTATAAGCCCATATATAATTCTTTGAAGTCCAAATGTTAAATTTTTATAAGTTATTATATTCCCCTCATATAAAGAAGAAGATACCTCTTCATACCTAGTAATAGGTCCTTCCATTAGTTTAGGAAAGAATGTTAAATACAAAGATAATTTAAAGAAATTTTTATTTACTTCTATTTTCTCTCTATAGATGTCTACTAAATAGCTAATTGCTTCTAATGAGTAAAAACTTATTCCTATAGGTGCGATTAGATTAGTTAGATTTAAATTAATACTTGTTATGTCTTTAATACTTTCTGATATAAAACCTAGATATTTAGTTAATGTAAGAGGAAGCAAAACTAAAAGTATTCCAAGTATTAAAACTATTTTTCTTTTTTTAGCATATTTCTTCTTAATTAATTTTCTTTCTTCTTTTTCTAGTCCTTCTAATAAAATCTTTTCTTTTGTTTTTAATTTATCTAATATATTTGATATTATATAAATTATTAAAGTAGTTCCTAACATATAGATAATTAGATATTTACTTATGCTATAAAAGAATATATAACTAGCAAGTAGCAGGGTAAGCCACCTTAATTTCTTTGGAACTAAAGAATATATAATAATTAATAATGGCAAAAAAAGAAGAAGATAAGTTAAATCACTATATTGCATCTTAATCTTCCTCGATTAGTTTGTTTATTAAAGTCATCATACTTTTTACTGAATTAAAGTTAGTTGGTATTATTTCAACAGTTGGAATTATTACATCAAACTCTTCTTCTATTTCTGCAATTAGTGATAATATTGATAATGAGTCTAAATAGTGATCATCTATTAATGTATCAATATTCTCATAATCTACTCCTGGTTTTATATTTTCTAATATTTCTAATAACTTTTCCATTATTTACCTCCATAATTTGGACAATTTAATTTATATGTATTAAATTTGTCCCTTACTAATATTTCTTTATTATTACTTATAAGTAATACTTTAGGCATATCTCTACTTAGGAATAGATTAATTCCTTCAGTTACTGAGTATGCCCCTACATTTTTAAATATAAATGTATCATTTATTTCTAACTTAGGTGTTTTTGCACATTTTAGTATACAATCGTTAATAGTACACAGTGAACCAAATAGATTAACTATATCTTCTTCTTTGTTTTTATTTAGTACTTCATACTCAGGAATTCTCATTCCCATAGAACCACCATAGTATACTAAATGATTAATTCCACCATCTAATATAGCATATTTACCTGTTTTATTTTCTTTTAAATCAGCTACTCTTGTTAGATAATATCCTGAACTAGCAACAATACTTCTTCCTATTTCAAGTATAACTTTTTTGTTACTTAAATTATTTTTAATTAATAAATTAATTCCCTTTAAGTATTCCTCTTCATCAAATTCTTCATCTGTAAAATAATTTACTTTAAGTCCAGGGCCATATTCTATTTCATTTATAGTAAAGTTATAATTGTTTTCTATTTCTTTTATATGTTCATTTATACTTACTAGTTCTTTTTCTATTCTTTTTAAACTAGATTTTTGTGTTCCACTAAAGTATTCAATACCTATTAAAGACATAAATTCATTTTTATTTTCTATTATATATTCTAGTTCTTCATATGTTATTCCAAACTGATTACCACTTGTTAAACGTGGCATTATATTTATTTTTCTTTTATACTTACTAGATAAATCAAGAAGTAGTTTAAACTGATTAATACTTTCAATTGTATATCTTAATATATTTTCTTCGTTTTCTATAATATACTTTATTTCTTCATAGTTTTTATTAACTCCACTTATGACCATTTTATTGCTAGGACACATATTTTCTTTACATATCTTGTATTCTCCAAAAGAACATATTTCTATTCTATCAATATCGTCCTTTACCTCTTTTATTATAAATGTATTAGCTTTTATTGCATAACATATATCTGTATTTAAAGTATTTCTTAAGTATGATATTCTTTTTTTTACTATATCACAGTCATATATAAATAGGGGAGTACCATATTTTTTTATAATATTATTAAAGTCCATCCTTGCCCTCCATAATATTTTTTAAAATATTTCTATCTATTTTACCATTTTTATTTAATATAAATTCATCCATTTGTTTATACATAGAAGGAATCATATACTCTGGAACATCTTTTTTAAGTTTTTCAATTATTTCTTCTTTAGTAACATTTCCTATATAAAATGCCCATAGCTTATGTTTTTCTTCGTTAAATAGTGTTACAACTCTTTTAATGCCATCTATTTTTAGTATTTCTCTATCTATTTCTTCTAGTTCTATTCTATGACCCATGTATTTAATTTGAAAATCTTTTCTACCTTTAAATACTAATTCGTCATATTCATTATATACTGCTAAATCTCCTGTTTTATATATTATTTCTATGTAATTTTTATTAAGTGGATTTTGCATGAAATGTTTATCTGTTACTTCTTTGTTATTATAATATCCTAGTCCAACACATGTTCCACTTACACATATTTCTCCTGGGATGTTTTTATCAGTTATTAATTCATCTTTATCATTTAATAGAAATACTTTTTCATTTTTAAATGGTTTACCAATTGGAACACCATTTGAGTAGTCTCTATTTCTATTTATTTTATGAAATGTACAGTTACATGTTATCTCAGTAGGTCCATATACATTGGTAATCTCTGCTTTTGGTAATTTTTCCATCCATATGTTTAAATGTTTAATTGGCATTACTTCACCACTATAGATTATTTTGTTAACACTTTCAGGTACTTTATAATCAAGAGCGTGGAATGTAGTAATTAGGCACAAAGCGCTTACTGCCCATACTAGGGTTGTTGCTTTATTATCTGTTATATAATCAAGTAATTTTGCTGGAGAAGAGAAGTACTTTTTAGGAATTATTAGTAGAGTACTTCCGGTTTTAATTGATGAAAATATATCTTTTACTGAAACATCAAAATCAAAAGGTGCTTGATTTGCTATTATATCATTTTCATTTATATTAAATTCTTTTGTGAATTCATCTATAAAATCAATTATACTTCTGCTTGCAATAGCAACTCCTTTAGGAACTCCAGTTGATCCTGAAGTAAAATTAATATATACTGGATCTATATCTAACTTATTTTCTCTAATTTTGTTTAATTCTTCTTCATTTATTTTTCCAGTTATTAAATCTTCTACTAAATAGATATTTAAATCTGTAAATATATTTTTTGCTTTTTCAAAGTTTTCTTTATTAGTAATAACTATTTTACTTTCAAGAACACCCTTTATAGTTTTAACTCTTGCTTCTGGAAAATCTGGATTAACTAGACTATAACATGCTCCTGAATATAAAATCCCAAAAAATAATTCTAGGGTAGTTATACCTTTATCCATAAATACTATTACTGGTTCATTTAAAGACGCTTTATCTATTAAGTTACTTCCAATTATTTTAGAACTTTCAAGTAGTTCTTTATATGTCACTTTATTTTCTTCTTCTATTATGGCTATTTTTTCACTAAATTTATTAGTTGTTTCTTCTAAATACTCAACTACTAACTTCATTTTGCTTCACTTCCTTCTTTGCGATTACTATTATAGCAAATAGTAATTAATTAAACAATATTATATCACTTTATTGTGACTAGTAAGTGACAAAAAAAGAAGTTATTTAACTCCTTTAATATCATCAATAGTAATTTTACTTTCATGAGGAATAGGTTTCCATTCAACTTTCATAAATAAAGCAACGTATGTTGTCCATCTACCTATAATATCAAATGTTGGCCAAGTAAGAGTATAAAGTGCCTTTTTATATAGAGGCATAGGCTTTATGTTTTTGTGTTCTACTATGAATAAGTAAACTGCTACCCACATTCTTTCAAAATAATCACCAATTCTAAATAATATTCTAGTCCATAAGTTAAGAAGTAATCCTAATAAGAATGCATTCATTCCTGCATTTTTAACTATTTCTATTTCAAAAAGTTTTCTCAAACCTTTTGCTAAATAAGTACCTCCTTCAAATAAATTCATATCTATTCCGGTGTTATACATATAACATGATTTCATAAACCATATTACTATTATCCATCTAGCAAGATTAAATACACTAAAAGGAGTTAACTGCATAAGGGTATCATATGAAGCAAATCTATGTCTTATATTTTCTATTATATTTAAAGTAAATTCTTTAAATGTTTTACTTGTTTTTTTCTTATTAACTGAGTTTTCTCCCCATTTAGTTCTTACATACCATTTACCTAGGAATATATTTATAAATAGGTAGGGACCACTTTCTACAAATGCTTGTAAATGACCTTTACTCCATCTAGTACGCTGTCTTAAAGCAACTTTTAAACTGGTAGGTTGTTCATCGTAAAACATTGCTTTATCATTATATGTTATTTGGTATCCCTGCGCTACTGCGTCTGCTGTTAAAGCACGGTCTTCAGTAAGAGATGTATAGTGCCATCCATTTTTAACTATTTCATTTGTGAATAAGAAACCTGTTCCTTGGATATTAGTAGCAAGTCTTAAAACACTTCTTGCTCGGTGGTTTGCTCTTATACTTCTTATCCAGTGAAGAGCATAAGTAGACGCTATCCAGTTTTCATCAAAGTTTTTTGTGTTCCTATATGAAGTTATTATTTTACATCCTTCATCAAAAGAGTCGTTCATTCTAGATATATAATCAGTGTTAAGTAGATTATCTGCATCAAATATAAAATATCCTTCAAAATTCATTCTTCCATAATCTTCCTCAATTTTATCGAGTAAGAATTCAAGAGCATAACCTTTAGTTCTATGATCATTATCAAATCTTTCGTAGCAAACTGCACCGTGGTTTCTTGCTATTTCTGCTGTGTTATCTGTACAATTATCAGCAACTACGAATGTTGTTACTAGACTCATGTCATAATCTTGTTTATTTATACTATCAAGTAAATTACCTATAACATTTTTTTCATTTCTAGCTGCAATTAAAATTGCATACTTGTGTTTATTTTTAGCAGGTTTAAATTTTCTTGTAAAAAATAAACCTATGATGTAATATCCTTTTTTGTAAAACCACATGATAGTAAGAATACTGCCAATAATATAATAAACATTTTTCCATTCGTTATAGTGTTCACCAATAGTTCTAATAATATTTAAAATCATAATGCACCTCATTTAGGCTATTATATCATTTATATTTTAAAAAAGATATTTACAATAGGTTTACAAACAAAAGAGAAATTATGTTAAATATGTGGTAAAATAAATACATATAATTAAATGGAGGGTTATTAATGAAAGTAATAGTAACTGCAGGTGGAACTGGAGGACATATTTATCCAGCTTTAAGTGTTATTGAAAAAATATTAGAAAATAAAGATAATGAAGTTCTTTATATTGGAACTAAAAATAGAATGGAAAGTAAATTAGTTCCTGAAAAGGGTATTAACTATGTTGGCTTAGAAATATATGGACTTTCTAAAACTAATATTAAAAGAAATATTAAGAATGTTAAGTGTATAATATCTTCTTATAATAAATGTAAGAAAATAATGAAAGAATTTAAACCTGATTATGTAATTGGTTTTGGGGGATATGTAACTTTTCCTGTACTTATGGCTGCACATAAATATAAAATAAGGTGTGCTGTTCATGAACAAAATAAAGTTCCTGGAAAAACTAATAAAATATTGTCTAAAATAGTAGATGAAACATTTGTTTCTTTTAAAGAAAGTGAGAGTTCTTTTAGTAATAAAGTTATTTTTTCAGGTAATCCATGTGGTGAAAAAGCAATTAATAGTGTAAAGCATGATAAAACCAAGTTAGGACTATCTAAAAATAAAAAATTAATTTTAATTGTAATGGGAAGTCTTGGAAGTGAATCAGTTAACTCTAAAATAAAAGATTTTTTACTTGATTTTAAGAGTGAAACATATGAAATTTTATTTATAACTGGTAATTCTAGTTACGATAAGTATAAAGATTTAAAAGTAGATAAATGTGTTAAGATAATCCCTTATTATAATGAGTTAAGTTCTTTAATGAAAAGTACAGATTTAATTATATCAAGGGCAGGTGCTTCTACTATAAGTGAGATATTAAGTTTAAATTTACCATCTATTTTAGTACCAAGTCCCTATGTTGCGAATAATCATCAATATTATAATGCACTTGATTTAAAGGAAAGAAAACTTGCCTATTTACTAGAAGAGAAGGACTTAAATAAAAATAATTTAAATAAGGCTATAGAATATGTTTTTAAAAATGAAAAAGAGTTTGTAAACAATTTAAAAAAAGAAGAAAAATTAAAATCTAGTACTATTATAGTTGAAGAAATAGAAAAAAAGTAATATAATTTTATAAGAATAGGAGTATATTATGACTAAGCAAGTAAGAAGAAGAAAATTAAATTTAAAAAAGTTTTTTAGATTTCTTATTATTTTACTTTGTTTAGTTTTTTTAATTATTTTTATTAGTAAAATACCTATTAAAAATATTGTTATAAAGGGAAATAGTTATGTAACAGATGAAGAGATAATGGAAAAATGTTCGTTAGAAGATTATCCATCTTTTATTAATACTACTAAGGGCAAGATAAAAAAGTGTACGAAAAGTATACCTTTAATAAAAAATGTTAAGGTGAGTAAGAAATTAAATTCTAAATTATTTATATATGTAGAAGAATATAAAGTACTTTTTAAAATTAGAAGTACAGATGAATATGTACTTAATGGGAACATTAGATTAAGTGATTTATCTATTTATGCTCCTATACTTATAAATTATGTACAAGAAGATATACTTAATAAACTTATAAGCAAGTTTGAACTACTTGATAAGGATATTATAAATAAAATAAGTGAGATAGAGTATTCTCCTAATAATTATGATAAAGAAAGATTTATTCTTTATATGAATGATCAGAATACTGTATATATAACTTTAGCTAAAGCTAAAAGTTTAAATAATTATAATAAAATAAAAGAACAGCTTGGTACTAATAAAGGAATACTTTATTTAGATAGTGGTAATTATTTTGAAATCAAAGAGTAAAATTTTATCCTAGTGATAAAGTTTTTTTGATTGATAAAATTTTATTTTGGTTATATAATAGTTAGGTGATTTTGAAAGGATTGATATTATGCAAAAATTATACGTATTTGGTCATGTTAACCCAGATACTGATTCTATCTGCGCGGCTATTACTTTAGCTAATTTAAAAAGATGTGAGGGTTTAAATGCTGAAGAGAGGACTCTTGGTAATATAAATAAAGAAACTAAGTATGTGCTTGATTATTTTAATGTAAATGAACCTAAATACTTAAATGATACTAAACTTAGGATAAAAGATATAGATTACAGGCATGGATATTTTATTAATCAAAATGATTCAGTTGAAGATACTTATAACTATATGTTAAGTAGAAATACTACAGGTGTACCAATCGTGGATGATAATAAAAAATTTATAAATATTATTACTGCTAAAGATATTTTAAATAAAAGCTTAGGTTTAATTGAAACTACTCTTTATACAAGTTATGAAAATATTTTAAAAACATTAAAGGGTGAAAAGGTTGTCAAAGTAGATGATGAAATAAAAGGTGTGGTTTCTGCTGCTGCTTTTGCACATGAAACATTTGCAAGTCAAAAAGAACTTACTAACGAAGATATTTTAATAGTAGGTGATAGACATTATATTATTGATTTAGCTATTAAATCAAAAGTTAAGTTAATAATTATAGTAGGAGGCAATCTTCCTAAAAAAGAACATATTAAAGAGGCTAAAAAGAATAAAGTAAATATTATTAAGACTAATATGAATACTTTTGAGACTTCAAGAGTTATATTAAATAGTAATTATATAAAGAAAATTATAGATAAAGATTCTGAGTATATACTTCATGAGAAAGATTATTATGATGATTTTAAGGAGTGGAGTAAGAATTTGCAAATAGATAACTATCCAGTTATTGATAAAAATGGGATATGTAAAGGTTTACTTAGAAAAAGTGAAATTAGCTCTTCTAATAAAAGAAAAGTAGTGTTAGTTGATCATAATGAGATGGAGCAAAGTGCGGTTGGGCTTGATGAAGCTGAAATAGTTGAAATAGTAGATCATCATAAACTAGGCTCTATTACTACAAAAGAACCAATTAATTTTAGAAATATGATCGTAGGAAGTACTAATACAATAATTTACAATATGTATAAGGAGAAAAATGTTAAGATAGATAAAACTATGGCTGGTCTTATGCTGTCAGGCATTATATCTGATACTTTACTTCTTAAAAGTCCAACTACAACTAATATGGATAGAATTGCTGTAAAAGAACTTAATAAAATTTGTAAGTTGGATATAGAAAAATTTGGACTCGAAATGTTTAAAGCTGGGACAAGTTTAGAGGGGATGAACTTTAAAGAAGTTCTTCTAATGGATAGTAAAACATTTAAGTCTGGTGATATAGAATTAATAATTAGTCAAACATTTACTTTAGATATAGATGAAATTCTAAAGAATGTAGATGGTTATTTAAGTGAGATGGAAACTATTAAGAATCAGATGAATGTAAATAATTTTATCTTCGTAGTTACTGATATTATAAAGAATGGCAGTTACATTTTTTATGATAAAATGAGCGAAGATATAATTAAGAAAGCATTTCATCTTAAAAAAGTAGAAGAGGGATTATATTTGAAAAATATAGTTAGTAGAAAAGGGCAAATTGTTCCTTCCATGATGGACGCTATTGAATAGTAGGGGAAAGTGTGATAAAATATTAAAAAGTTAAGAGTTAGAAGATAATGTAATTCTTTCTATACTTTTTTATTTGGGTGGTAGTATGAATAATAGAGAAATTGATAAGAATATTAGTGTATTAGTTAGAGAGAAAAAACTACTTAATTTGAGTTTAAAAAGGACTAGTAATCCTGAAGAGATAAAAGGTATTAAGAAAAGAATTATAGAAATTAATGGCTTGATTAATATAGAAAAATCTAAATATGAAGTTAAAGCTAATAATTAAATGTAATTAAAAAAGTACAAATGTGTTGACAATTTGTATTTAATATGGTATAATTTTATCAGTAATGGGGGTTAGATATTTATGAAAGGTAGATATTTATTAGATTATTTAGATGAAAATAATTTTAAAAAATTAGAAAGAAGTCTTAAAAAGTATAATATGATGGCTTATAAGAAACTTATGTTTGATTTTTATCCAAGCTTAAGAAAAGGTGAATTTTTAGGTGAACTCGTTAGTATAAATAAACATGAACAAACAGAAAGTTACGAACTTCAACTTCCTACAGATAGTTTATTTGTAAAGGTTTATGGTAAAGTTAAATTAAGCTATACTGTTTATAAAGATCAAAATACTGTTATGTTAACTGGTCTTGAACCTAAAGATATTTTAATGGATGGTCATAAGTCAGAGTTAACTGCTTATAAAGGTATTATGATATCTAAAGCAAATGCTCAGAAAGAAATGTTTAAGATTGATTTATTATGTAGATTAGAAGATAAATAATTTTGTTTATCTTCTTTCTTTTTGAATTTATTTATCTTAGCTCAGCTTTTATGAAAAGTTTCCTAGTATAATAACCGGGCGTAAAAAAAGCCCTTTAAGGGCTTTTGGTTCACTACTTGGTGCACGCGAAGGGACTTGAACCCCCATGGATTTCTCCGCTAGATCCTAAGTCTAGTGCGTCTGCCAATTTCGCCACGCGTGCATTAAGTGGTGGACCCTGTAGGACTCGAACCTACGACCGCCCGGTTATGAGCCGGATGCTCTAACCAACTGAGCTAAGGGTCCATCGACTTCTTAATAATACAATAAATAAATTCAAAAATCAAGTCTTTTTATTAAATTTTATAATTTATTTTTACAAATTGTATTTTTTTATTAAACTCCTTTATGTTTATTAATAAAAACACTAGATTTTATTAATAAAAGATGTTACTATATGTATTACCCAGCTGGGGGCTACACTGTTTGTCATAAAATGATAATTTTTTATGAAAAAAGAAAACAATGAATTATTACATAAGTTTTTAAAAATTGCTAGAAAAGGTTATGTTAAAGGAGTTAACAATAACACTAATTCAATTGGTTTAACATTTGAAAATTTAATTGGGAAAACAGCTGATAGCAAGTTTCTTCCTGATTATAAAGATGTTGAAATTAAATGTACTAGTAGATTTAGCAGATATCCTATCAGTTTATTTTCATATGCTTTTGATGGAAAAAATGAATATGAAATGAATAGTCTTCTATTAAAATATGGAAAAAAAGATGTGGATTTTGCAGATAGATATCAACTTCAAGGTGTACTTTATTGTAAGAAAATGACTAAAATCAATGATAATTATTTTAAACTTGACGTCAAAACTGGAGAAAATAAAATATATTTGTCGGTCTATGATTTAGAAAAAAATCTTATTGAAAGTGAAGCCTATATTGACATAGACAATTTAAAAGAAAGAATAAAAGTAAAATTATCTAATCTTTGTATTGTCCATGCTAGCAAAAAGAAAATTGATAATGATTTATATTTTAGGTACTATAAAATAGCATTCTATAATCTCATAAGTTTTGATACATTTATTGATTTGATTAAAAATGATAAATTAAACATATTTATATGTGGAAGAGTATGAAGAAGTGGAACAGAAATAGGAATGCAAAAAAACAAAAATATTGTTTTTAAAATACCAAAAGATAATATATCATTATTATTTGAAAAAACTTACGAGTATAATTTCACAAACTAATGAAGCCTTTTAAGGCTTTTTTAGTTTGACAAAGAATTAGCCATGTTGTAAAATCTAATTAGAGGTAAAGAGGAGATGAAAAAATGAAAAAAACATTTATTGTACTTTTGTCTTTAATACTATTAGTTGGATGTGAGAAAACATCTGTTAAAGAAAAAGAAAATAAAAATGAAACTAACAAAATTACTATAGTTGACAAAAAAGATTATACAAATCCTTTAATATGTAAAAAGATAATAGAAGGTGAATATAACACTATTAGTGACTATATTGTTTATGACTTTGATGATGAAGGAAGTAAAGTAAAAGGCTATACAGAAATTCGTTTATATAGTTATAAAGAAAACCAAACTACTGAAAATAAAGAAAGATATGAAAAATGGTATGATTGTTCTAATCACCCAAAAATTGGACTAAAAGAATGTAATTCATCTTGGATTAATGATAAAGAATATAAAGTAGTTAAGACATTTAATAATGAAAAGATAGAAAATCTATTAGGCTATAATATGAATGAATTAAAAAACGATGTAAAAGAAGGATATGTGTGTGAATAATGAAGAAGTTTATAAAAGAATTTAAAGAATTTATTAGTAAAGGTAATGTAATTGATATGGCTGTCGGTGTTATCATAGGGTCAGCTTTTTCAAAAATAGTTTCAAGTGTTGTAAACGATTTAATGATGCCAATAATTGGTATTTTAATAGGTGGGCATGATTTTTCTTCACTTAAAATTACTTTTAAGAATGCAGAGATTAAATATGGAGTATTAATTCAAAATATAGTTGACTTTTTAATAATTGCATTTTGTATATTTATTTGCATAAAATTAATTAATAGGTTTAAGAAAAAAGAAGAAAAAGTAAAAGAAGAAAAAGTAAAAAGCGAAGAATTACTAGTGCTAGAAGAAATTAGAGATTTATTAAAAAAAGAAAAGAAAACTAAAAAACCTAGAGTAAAATAGGTTTTTTTATTAAGGGGTTTTATGAAAAATAGGATTAAGTTCATTTTTTTGATTTTTATTATTTTCTTAATAATTTTATTATATTATAAAATTAATTTAAATAAAATTGATTTGAATAATTATAAGATAAAAACTTTTAATAATAAGGAATATCCTTACTTTAACTATAAAATTCTTGATAATATAATAAAGGATTACATTGTTTCTTTAAACTCAGGAGCAACTTTAGAATATAAAGTTAATAATAGTAATAATGTTTTAAATATATTTTTTAAATTAACTGAAAAAGAAAAAATATATTACAAGAATTTTAATGTAGATATTAAATCACTTGAAATAATAAGCAATAATACAATAATTGATTTAAATATAGTAGGAAGTGTTATACTTGAAAAGTTTCAAAATAAATATTCTAAAAAAATATATGAAATTATTAAGAATAACAACTACAAAAATATGAGTTTAGAAATAAATGGAGATAATATTAATATATATTTTGATAATTATATTTTTAGAGATATTCCATATGAGGTTTACATTACTCTTAAAGGTAAAAACCATAAAGAATTAGTTAATGTTAAATATGATAAAGTAGTAGCTTTTACTTTTGATGATGGTCCTGGTAAGTTTACATTAAATATAGTTGATGCTCTTATAGAAAACGATGCCAAAGCAACCTTTTTTGAACTTGGAAACAGAATGAAGTATAGTCAAGACATTACAAAAGAACTAGTTAGTAAAGGCATGGAAGTGGGGTCTCATACGTATAGTCACAAGAATTTGAATAATTTATCAAGGAAGGATATATTAAGTGAAATTAATTCAACAAACATTATTTATAATGAAATAACCGGATTAAATATTAGATTCATAAGACCGCCATATGGAAATTTAAATGAGGAAGTGAAAAAAGATATAACCACTCCAATAATCCTTTGGAGTTTAGATACCAAAGACTGGCTTTATAAAGATGATGAAAAGATATATTCATATATAATAAACAATATTAAAGATGGGGATATAGTTCTTATGCACGATATACATGAGACCACTCTTGAAGCAGTTAAAAGAGTATTGCCTGTTTTAAGTAAGATGGGGTATAAAGTTACAACAGTTGGCGAACTTGCTTCTTTAAAAGGTTATACTTTGGAAAATGAAAAAGTTTATACTTCTTTTAAGTAATGTTATAGAATTAACTTTGAAATAAGTTATTTATGTGTTATAATTTAAACATGAGGAAGTATTATTATATAAAATTTATTATAGTTAATTTAATTACACTTTTAAGACTTATTGCTTCAATATTAATGCCAATAGTTTATTTTAAAAGTGGTATTAATTCCTTTTGTTATTTTATACCCTTTTTATTTTTAACTGATTTAATAGATGGAAAACTTTCGAGAAAACTAAAAGTAGAAACTTTTTTTGGTTCAATACTTGATGCTGTAAGTGATAAATTATTTGCTTTTGTTTTACTTGGTATTTTAACATATTACTATCCATTTATGATTGTTGTTATTATGCTTGAATTTATTATATTTATGCTAAATACTCTTGCATTTACAGATAACAAAAATATTCAAACTAGTAAAATAGGTAAAGTTAAAACTACAATACTTGATATTAGCATTGTTTTAATGTATTTATATTTATGTTTACCTCTTTATGAAAAGTATTTGGGTATTAATTTAAAAGAAATTCTTCAGAACATAAAAGTGCCTTTTAATTACATCTTAATAGGGATAATGATAGGTATGGAAACTCTTACATTAGCTGACTATAAAAAGAAAAGTATTAAACAAGTTAATTATGAAAGGATAGAATTTAAAGAATTAAAATCTTTTAAAGAAATAATAAAATTACTAGTAGATAGAGATTTTTATATAAAAAATAAAAATAAAAAATTAAAAGAACTTTTATACAAAAATTAATTTTGTTTTAAAGTTCTTTTTTTAATTTCTAATTCGTAATCAGTTTCAAGTATATCTTCTGTTAGTATTATTTTTCTTAAATTTCCAGTCATAATAGGTAAGAGAAGTTTATTTTTGACATTATTAATTACTCTGTTAATTCCTCTAGCACCAATATTTTCTTTTAATGCTTTAGAAGATACTTCTTTAATAAAATCCTCAGTATAGGTAATTTCAACATCATAAAGTTTACCAATTAATATGAGTTCCTTAAGTGGACTTATTTTACTATTAATTAGAATATTTTCTATATCTTCTTCTTTTAAATCTTTGGTTCTGGCTATAACATTAATTCTTCCCATAAATTCTCTTAACATTCCTGCCTTTACATAATCGGTAGTACTTTCTATAGTGCTCTTTTCAGAGTTAAAACCAATTGATTTATTTTTCTTTTCTTTCATATTAGTAAAAGCGCCCATAAATATAAATGTTAATTTAGAAGTGTCAAACATATATGTATTTTTATTTAAATTTATTTCTACTGTAGTACCACTTAAATATGATAAAAGTTCTTGTTGAATACCTCTTCTTATTTCAAGAGAAGTATCTCCAAGTTTATCTATTTCATCTAAACAAACAATACCAGTTCTAGCTTTTAACATATCACCATTTGTACTTCTTAATAAGTCACTTAAAATACTCTTTAAGTCATCTCCAACATATCCTACTGTACTGTAATTGGTAGAATTTCTAATTACGGCAGGAACATTAAGTAATTTAGCAAGTTCGGTTACTAGGAGTGTTTTACCTGTACCTGTTGAACCATCAATTAAGATGACATTCTTTTGTATATTTAGGTTTTCTTTAATTGTCTTTAAATTTATTAATGTATTTGTAACTACACTTTCAATAGCTTCATCTTGTCCTTTTATTATTTCTTTTAATTTATCGATTATATTAAGTACATTTTCTTCTTCTATTTCTATTTTTTCTTTAAATTGTTCACATTCTTTAAGAGCTTTATTGATTAAATCAGCAAAATATTCTTTAACAATTATTTCAATTTCTCTATTTAAAATGGGATAAACATTACTTAGATATATATTTCCTCTTGAAAGATTAGCTAAAAGAGGTTTAGCACTATAACTATAGCAAATATCTACTAAATCATTTAAATCTTCATCAGTAAGATCTAAACTTTTTAATTTTTTATTAGTAGTAAAAGCATATTCTTTTGTAACAGGAGGTAACTCACATATTTCAAGAGGCAAGACATCTTCTTTAATTTCTCCTAATGATTTTCCTTTAAACATGCCATTTAAAATTAAATTATCTTTAGTAAAGAAAATATTATCTATATCATAAGCAATTATGTTTTTATCTTTACTCATAGTTTTATTTTTAAATATAATACCAAATCTAAAATCACTCATTAATATCACTCCATTAATAGTTTTTTATTCTATCATAATGGTGTTGTAAAATCAATCAAAAAAGTCTTTTAATTGAATGAAAGATATGTTATACTTAATAATAGGAATAATAAGAGGAGGAATAGAAGTGAAAAAGATAAAAATTAATTTTAATATTAAAAGAATTCTTTCCTCTACAGGTAAATTTATATTTAAAGGATTAAAGAAATTATTTAAAGAATTAATAATTACTTTAAAATATATGGGTATAGGTATTTTCAAAGTATTTGACTATATAATAACCAATTTAATTAATATATTTTCATATATAATATATGCTGGTATATTTGTTTTAGAACATATAGGAAAATTTACTATTTGGCTTGGTAATGTAGTGTATAATTATATATTGAAATTTATATTTAAAGAACTTTATTATTTATTTAGAGCTTTTTATAAAGGTGTTTATAGAGTAGGAAAACTTTTGTTTTATGAATTCCCATTATTTATATTTAATTCATTTAGTGATTTCTTTGATTTAATAGCTAAAAAAATTAAAATGCTTTCCGAAAAAATTGTTTATTTCTTTAGACACACTCCAAGTGCAATAGGAGATTATTTTAAAGATAAATTTAATAATTTAACAATTGTTAAACATTATAGGAATAAAAAAGAAAGAGAACTTGAAGTTCTTTTAATAGATAAATTTGGTAAAGATGCTGAGCGAACTGATAAAAAGTTAACTTATAAATATTTAGTTAGAAATAGTGATGGAAAATTAATTACTGGGTATTTTGCTGCCCTTAGTAAGTTGGATGTACATTCATACCTTCTAGATGAAGGTTATGAAGTATATGATATAAAGACTAACTGGTGGATTAATTTTACTCATGGTCACAGCAAATATCTTGAAAGGAAGATGAGAAATAAAGATCTTATTTTCTGGCTTGCCCAGTTAAGTACTTATTTAAAAGCAGGTATTCCTCTTACTGATGCAGTTAAAATACTTGCCGAGCAAGATAAAAGAAAGAAATATAAGAAAGTATATGATTCTGTTGTTTATGAATTAAGTATGGGCGAAAGTTTTAGTGAAGCATTAAGAAAACAAGGAAATGTTTTCCCGGCTCTTCTAATTAATATGATTAAAGCAGCAGAGTTAATAGGGGATCTAGAAAGTACGCTCGATGATATGAGTAGTTATTATGAAGAAAAAGAAGTTACTAGAAAACAAATGATTAGTTCATTAACTTATCCTGCAATTATATTCATATTTACTATTGCTGTAACAGCTTTTATGTTAATTTATATAGTACCTCAATTTGCAGATGTTTATATTTCTCTTAATAGCAAATTAAATCCATTTACACAAGCGTTACTTGACCTTTCTACTTTTCTAAAGAATAATGGTATATTATTGTTATTTACATTATTTATAATTATTATTATACTTACGTTCTTATATAAAAAAGTTAAAGCTTTTAGAGCATTGGTGCAGTTTATTGCAATGCATATCCCAGTAGTTGGAAAATTAATAATATATAATGAAATGAATTTGTTTGCAAAAACTTTTGCAGTTTTAAATAAAAATAATATATTATTAACTGATAGTATTGATATTTTAAGTAAAATAACAAAGAATGAATTTTATAAAATGATAATGTATGATACAATATCTAACTTACTTAGAGGAGAAAAAATAAGCTTATCTTTTAAAAATAACTGGGCTGTTCCACCACTTGCATACTATATGATAACAACTGGTGAAAGTACAGGTGAATTAAGTGAAATGCTAGAAAAAGTAAGTGAATACTACCAGCGAGAGCAAAGAACACTTGCAAATACACTTAAAACTTTAATTGAACCAGTTTTAATGGTTGTTCTTGCTGTTATAATAGGTGGTATGATGGTAGCAATACTTGTTCCTATGTATGATATTGGGCAAGGTATTCTATAGTGGGGGTAATTATGAATTTATTAATAAAAATAATGTTTTTTATACTAGGTGCATGTTTAGGCAGTTTCTATGCTTGTATAGGTTATAGAATACCTAATAAAATAAGTACAATAAAACCTAGTAGTTATTGTCCAAAATGTAATAAGACTTTAAAGTGGTATATGAATATACCACTTATAAGTTTTATTATATTAAAAGGAAGATGTGCTTATTGTAAAGAAAAAATAAGTATAACTTATTTTTTAATAGAATTGTTAACAGCAAGTTTATTTTTAGGAAGTTATATCTTATTTGGATTTAATTATAATTTAATAATTATTTTAATTTTAATAAGTGCTTTAATGATAACTCTTGTTACAGATTTAAATTACTTTTATATAAGTGATAGAATAATAGTAATATCTTCATTAATTATACTTATAACTTGGTTTTATTACTTGCCTTTTAAAGAATGTTTATCTTATATATTAAGTGCAGTAATATTATTTGTTATTATGTATCTAATAAAAGTAATAGGAGATAAAGTACTTAAAAAGGAGTGCTTAGGTGGTGGAGATATAAAATTAATGATTCCAATAGGTTTATCTTTAGGAATATATTACTCTCTAATAGCTTTATTTATAGGAAGTACTATGGCTTTAATATTTACTTTATCACTTAAAAGTAAGGAAGAGATGATACCTTATGGACCATTCTTATTAATAGGGACTATTGCAAGTTTTATAATAAAAGTTAGTTTAGGTTATTGATTAGAAACTAAAAATATGATATAATTTTAATGTATTAACAATAAAACAAAGGAGAGATAAACATGAAAAACAACAGCCTATATGTACAAAATAAAGTACTTGGGGGGGGGGTTATTACTAACAACTAATAACTCTAGTTTTTCATGTGTATTA
>CAKOIJ010000015.1 GCA_934086775.1 uncultured Bacilli bacterium
ACATATAATAACTTATTAAGTAAATATGTAGTAGATAAAGTAACATGTAAAAATGGTACAACAGCTTCATGGAATTACGAAGAGAATTCAATGAAGTTAAGTAATATAAAAACACCAGACTACTGCACTATAAACTTTAAAGATGGATATAGTGTAAGTTTAAGTGCAACAAATGGAACAGTAAGTGCACCAACTACACAAAGTACAGGATATAATGGAACAGTATCATTTACTGTTACACCTGCTTCAGGATATCAAAATGTACTTGAAACAAATACATGTGGCGGAACACTATCAGGGAATACTTATACAGTAAGTAAAGTTACTTCTAACAAAAGTTGTTCAATAGGATTTAAGAAAAATAGTAAAGTATTATCTAGATTTATAAAGTCATCTGTACGTGTGCATAGAAATGGAGTATATAATGAAAATGGATATAGATATGAAGGACTTGACCCAAGTAACTATATATACATGACTAATAAAAGTACAAATGAAAAAGAGTTATGGAGAATAATTGGAGTATTTAATGATGGAGCAAATGGAGAAGAAGTAATAAGAGTAAGAAGACATTATGAAAAGAATAATTATCCTGCTATGGCTTATGACTCAAATAGCACAAACCATTTTTCAAATACAACGATGTATAATACTTTATCAAGTACATATAATCTAAATAACTATAGTCATACAGTAAACTATAAGATGTATCTAGGAACAAGTGATTCATTCAATACTCTTACATCATCAGGATGGTATACAGCAGAAAGAGGAACAACACCAGGAAAAACAGCAGCAAATAGTTATAATGGTTCTACTTCTTTTATAGGAAGTGTAGGATTAATATATCCAAGTGATTATGGATACGCTGTACTAGCAAGTGACTGTGAAAGATCAAAAAGCCTATATAATTATGGTGAAACATCAGCATGTTATAATAACAATTGGTTATTCCAGGGAAATAATCAAAATCAATGGTTAATTAGCCCTTTTGCTTCTAATATGGTCAGGGCTTTCAGTGTCAGCCTCAGCGGGAATGTCAGCGTCAACAACAGCGTCTTCGTGATGTATACTTTGGCATTTAGTCCAGTTATGGCTTTATCAAAAGATGTACTAGTAAATGGTTCTGGTACAAAATCTGATCCATATGAGATCGTATAGAAATTAATTAATACTTGAATATTTAAGAAAATTATTTTATAATTAAAGAGTAAAAACGAAAAAGAAATAAGTAATATTAAAACTATTTCAAGAGAGCTAGCATTTGGTGTGAGTTAGTAATAGTTAAATATGAAATCTATTCTTTAGTTGCTTCTTTTGAAGCCGGTTAAAACCGTTAAATAATTAAGTAAAACAAGTGATGGCACCGTCTATTTAGACTCACTAAGTAATGGTGTCTTTTTGTTTTAGAAAGGATTTTTTATGAGAGATATTAAAATAGAAAAAGGAAGTAAATGGAGACACTTTAAAGGTAATATTATTAAGGTAATAGAAGTTGGTAAATCCTCGGAAACTTTAGAAGAACTAGTTATTTATAAACATAATAATGAAGTATGGGTTAGACCACTTGAAATGTTTTTAAGTAGTGAAAATATTAAAAACAGAGCAGATAATGTTACTGGGCAAGAATATAGATTTGAAAGGATAGGGTAATATGATAGATATTAATTTAATAAGAGAAAATAAAGAATTAGTAAAGGAAAACATAAGAAATAAATTTAAAGATGAAAGACTTCCTATAGTAGATGAAGTGTATGATCTTGATATTAAGTTTAGAGCTGCTAAGAAAGAAGCAGATGATTTAAGAAGTGAAAAGAATAAGTTAAGTGATAAAATAGGAGTTCTATATAGAGAAAAGTCTATAGAAGAAGCGAATACTTTAAAAGATGAAGTAAGTAAGATATCAAGTAGAATTAAAGAACTTGAAGAAATAGAAGAAACTTTAGAACCTAAAATAAGAGACCTTATGTATAAAATACCTAATATAATAGATAAAAGTGTTCCTATTGGAAAAGATGATAGTGAAAACAAAGAAATAGAAAGATTTGGAGAAGCTACCACTCCTTCATATGAAATACCATATCATGCAGATATCTTAGAAAAAATAAATGGTTTAGATAAATTAAGTGCAGGTAGAACTAGTGGTAATGGTTTTTATTATTTAACTGGTAATGCTGCTAGACTACATGCTGCCATTTTAAGCTATGCTAGAGACTTTATGATTAATAAAGGCTTCACATATTGTATTCCTCCATTTATGATAAGAAGTGATGTTGTAAATGGTGTTATGAGTTTTGAAGAAATGGATGCAATGATGTACAAGATAGAAAATGAAGACTTATATTTAATAGGTACTAGTGAGCACTCAATGATTGGAAGATATAAAGGACAAATTATTAATGAAGAAGAATTACCAATAACTTTAACTTCTTATAGTCCATGTTTTAGAAAAGAAGTAGGAGCTCATGGTATTGAAGAAAGAGGAATTTATAGAGTACATCAATTTGAAAAAGAAGAAATGATAGTTATTTGCACTAAAGAAGAGGGAATGGACTGGTATAACAAAATGTTATCTTATACAGTTGAATTCTTTAGAAGTATGAATGTTCCTGTTAGAACACTTGAATGTTGCAGTGGAGACCTAGCTGATTTAAAACAAAAGTCAGCCGATGTAGAAGCATGGAGCCCTAGACAACAAAAATATTATGAGGTAGGTTCTTGTAGTATTTTAGGCGATGCACAAGCAAGACGTTTATCTATAAGAAGTAAAGGGGAAAATGGAACTAAGTTTGTTACTACTTTAAATAATACAGTAGTCGCTTCACCTAGAGGTTTAATAGCAGTGATAGAGAATAATTATAATGAAGATGGAAGTATAACAGTACCTGAAGTTTTAAAACCTTATATGGGTGGTTTAGAAATTATAAAGTAAAATATTTTGCTAAAAGTAATTTTAGATGTTATAATGAATACATAGGGGTTAAGTAAATATAATATATCAGGGGAGTAGTAATGAAAGAAAAGATTAAAGAAAAAGAATTAATGTGTAGTGAATGTGGGTATATATATCCAATTAAAACAGCAAGAAAATTTGTTAAAATTAAAGGTTTTAAATATTGTTATTGTTTTAGATGTGGTTTAGTAACTAAACATCAAACAATTGATCCTATTGATTTGTATAAAGAAGAACTAAAAAATAAAGATTATAGTGAAATGACTGGTAAAGATAAAATAGTTAAAAAATTAATTTCTAAAAATAGATAATAAAAATAAAGTAACCGCGTACTATTAAGTAGGTGGTTTATTTTGAAAAAATATTTTGAATATTTAGGACTTTTAACTTTTGCTGTATGTAGTTTCTATTACACTACTAAAGTAACTAAATTAATGAATAGTAAAGATCCCCTTATGGTAACTCTAAAACAATATGGAGAAGAAAACAAAAGTGTATGTAAAGAAGGTTATATCAAAGATGGAGAAGCAGTACTTGGTGCATCTGGTAAAGAACTAAATATAGAAGAGTCATATTCTAATATGCAAGGTGATGAGTTTGATAAGAGTAAACTAGTATTTAATGAATTAACTTGTAAAATTAATTTAAATAGTGTTAAAGATAACTATATTATTAAAGGTAATGAGTCTAAAAATATGGTTAGTTTACTTATTAAAGTCAACAATGCTTGTTTATTAAATGAAATTTTAGAAATAGGGAAAAATACTAATATACCTCTTGGTATAATAGTTAATGATAATTTATTAAGTAAAAATAATGATTATTTTTTAAAAGTACTTAAAAATAATAATTACTTAGTATTTGAAGGAGAAAATATTAATAATTACCTTTCTATAAGTAAAGAACTAGGTAGTAGTCAATACTGCATAGAAACTAGTAAAAACACTACTTTAAAAGATTGTAAAAAAGAAAAAATACCTCTTTTAAGAGGAGAAGTTTATACTAAAAATATTTTTCTTAATATTAAAAATAATTTAGAAAAAGGTTCATTTTATGTACTAAGTGAAAATAATATTACTTTAAAAGAATTAAATGCACTTATAAAGGTTATAAATGCTAAAGGCATAAGAATAGTTACTTTAGATGAATTATTTAATTAAATTTAAAGTAGTGTATTGAAAAAACAATGTATTAACTATATAATTATAGTAGTTGAGGTTTATTATGAATTCATATGAAAGAAGTTTTTTAGGTGATATTGTTATAGTTAAACATTTAGTATTTAAAAATAATAATACTGGTAAATATGAAATAGATCATGCTTATTATACAGGAAGACCATGTATTATAATTTATACTGATAATGAATATGACTATTTTTTACCGCTTACTAAAGGTGGAAAATGTATAAATAATTATCTTTATGATTATTTTATCATAGATAATAAAGAAGACATTTTATTTGTTGATGATAAGAGTGTAGATTTTATATCTTATGCTAATTTAAGAAATATATATAAAATACCTATTTCTTTTAGAAAAAGAAAAAGCAAAGTAAAATATAGTGTTTATAAAGAGTTAATTGAAGAGGTAAAAAGAAAATACAAAATAGAAGAAATTGATAAAATAGTAAAAAAATATAGTTTACTTAAGAAGTAGTACTATATTTTTTATTGTTTAAATGTTTCAAATAACGGAAAAATATTAAAAAATAAATTGGAAAACAACATTTTGTATTTATTTTAAGCCGTGTTACATGCGCCTTTTATTTGACTTTCTGTACTTTATATGGTATCATATATAACTAATTAAGGGGGATAAATTATGAGTTTATTTAGTAAATTATTTAAAAGAAATAAAGTGAATACTGAAGCATTAGGTCTAATTAATCTAAATAGTTTTATAGTTTATCCTGATAAGTCTTTTTATGAAGAGGAAGAAAATAAAAGAGTTTATAGAAAATTTACTGATAGTTATAAAGAAGTGTTAAATACTCACAAAACTATAACTAGCAAAGACTTAAATCTGAATGAAGAAATAAATGTAAAACTTTATACCGAAATAATAAATAAATTATTACTTGAACTAGATTACACATTAGATCTTATAAATAACAGTTCTGAAAGAAATAACGTAAATATTAAAATTCTTTATTTAAAATTAAGGCATTATCAAAGTGAGATAAATAACTATAAAAATGAAGTATTCATAAAATTAAAAGTACTAAATGAACTTCATAAAAAACACATTTTTTCTAAAAATAAAAGAGAAGCTATCAAAAGTGAAATAACCAATTTAGAAATGAATATAGTAATGTGTCAAAATAACTTTAATGCACTTAATATGGAGATAAATAGCTATTTAACCATTATTAATTATAGTGAATTAAAAGAAGTAGATGAAGGAGAGTATTTAAGTAACAGAAACAAAATGTTAGAAAGATATATGAATGCTTATGAACTAAACTATAAAAGTGATACGTCTATCTCAGGCTTAATAGCTAATGAACTAATATTAGAAAGATATTTATTTACAAATAATTTTGATTTAGAAAGTGAATTTGAAAAAGTTAAAGATGGAAATTTATCTAAAGAAGTGAAAATTCATAAATTAAATATTATAATAGATAAATATATGGCTTTAAAAGAGATAACTAGCAAAGAAAATAAAGATTTAATTAAAATAATTTATGATTATAAATATTTAAGTATAAAAGAAAATTATATAAATAATCCAGTTAATATAAGTAATATTACTTTTTATAAAGAAGAACTTGAATATTATGAAAATCTTATTCAAAATGAAATTCAGATGTTTGCTAAAGATAAGGATAAGAAAATACTTGAAAAATATACTAATTATTTTAAAGGTTTTAGAATTAATGAGCATGAAAGATTGGTAAAAATGGTTAGAGAATTTGTAAACAATAATGAACCGCTTGAAAATGAGATGGTTTTAGGTCTTATATTCTCTATTACTAGTCCTATGCAATTAAGTAATTATTTTAAACAATTTAAAGTATGTAAAAAAGAATGTGAAGATAAAGGAGTACAATTTTACGAAGAAGTTTACTCTTGGGAAGAATATTTGCCAGTTGAAACAATTATTAAACTTTGTAGAAAAAGATATGATTTTTATAGTGAACAATATTATAAAGATATTAATAATGTCACTGTTAGCAAGTTCGAGTTTGATAAAGAAAATATAAGTGACAATGCATTTAAATGTTTATTTTCAATATATCAAATGCTGTTTATTTCAAAAGATGGTTATAATAACAATTATTGTTATGAAGGATTAATTGAAATAAAGAAACGATCTGGAAGTGGTATTTATGATAAAGAAATAAATAATGTTCGTATTTATGAAGTGTATTTACCAAAATCATTAAAGAAACTAAATACTTATAATTTTTGTGAATTTACAGATAATTATAGTGAATATTATGAAAATGTACTTTCTTCAGGCATTAGTGTTTTATTCCATTTAAATGAGGGACTTCAAGAGTTAACACTTGATGGAGCTAAACTTCTTGCATTTTCTAATATACCACCCAGTGTGAAAACGATTACATTAAATACAGAAATGTCTTCTTTGAAATTTATTAATTATTTTAATGAAAATAATTTTAATAAAGATTCTTTTTATGAACTTATAAAGGGAATATTTAAAAAGGATGGTAATGAAATTGATATTTTACTTAACGAAATGTTCTTTATGAGTGCAAATATTCCTATTAATATTGGTGTTGATAATTTTAAATATATTAAAACTCGTAGTATTAGAGAAATTACTGATAAGATATTTGATTATATTAGTAGTAAATTTAATGAAGGATTAGCTCTTTTAGAAAAGTATGCTAAAGCATTTGAATTAAATTATGATTATAAGAGTGATTTTATAATTGATAAAATTGATTATTTAGATAAATTACTAAATGAAATAAAAGTAAGTGATGCTAAAGAATTTATAAATGGTATTGATAACAATTTTGTTAATCCAAAGAATGCCAAGAAGTTCATATTTGAATGTGATAAATTAATTACTAAAATAGATTATTTTCAAAATTATAAAAAAGTATTACTTGATAATTCAGTTGATGTAATTAGAAATGTGTCAGAAATGAAATATAAAGTTATTAGAGATAATTATGAAGTGTTTGATTCAGTGATCTCAACTAATGAATGGATTGGACTTGAAAGGGTTACTATTTTAGATCTTATTAAAAGTGATATTAATCTTATGAAAAGTAGGAAACATTTAACAATGGGTTATGAAATAGATTTTACTTCGTTTTTTGTGAAATTGATACACTATATTGAATTAGATAATTCTTATAAAAAAGATGAGATAATTCTTAATAATAAATTAATTTTAAGTACTGTGTTTAATTTATATAATTTGTATAATTTGTCAAAGTATGATATTGATTATAGTGAAAAGAGTAAATGTGTTTTAGAAAATATATTACAAATGTTTAGAGATACAAAAGTACCTAGCGTATATGCTTCTATGCAGTCTGGGCCAGAATTTGAATGGAAAAACTTTGTGCCTTTAGATACTCTTATGAGACTAATAAATAGAGATCCAAATAAAAGATATGTTAGACTTAATGACAAAGCAGATTTGATGGGAATTTATTATGAATTATATCGTGCGATTAATTGGTTGCAAAACAGGAGTGACACCTTTTATTTGTATGAAGGACTTAAAAGTGTAAATTGTGTTAAAGAAAGTGCGACTAGAGTTAATGATTTAATCAGGTCTTTGGATATTACAGGAATGGATGTAGTTTTACCAGAAAGCCTAGAATTTTATAATATTAATATCTCTAACTGTTTGGAACCATATAGTATAACTATTAACAAGAAATTAATTTGTATGAATTTAGAGAAGTACCGTATGAATCGCTTAGTTGTGCCTAATAACGTTTATGATTTGAAAGTGAATTTTAATATTAATGAAATTGTTTTTAAAAATTTTAGAAATAGCAAACTTCTATTAACTGATGCTAGATTATGGGAGTTTGTTAATAGTTTATATGATAATATTAGCAAAAGCGATTTATCTAAACTAAAGAGTGATGATTATAAAAAAAATAATAACGTTAGATTAGAATATAATAATGAACAATGTATTTGCATTCCGCTTCTTAATGCTGAAAAGATTTTTTCAACTATACCTAGTGATATTTATACTTTAGAAAAACTTGATTCAGAGTGGAATAACTATACTTTAGATGAACTTAAAATATCTGTATTTAATAGAATTAAGTATGCCCTTGAAAATGAAATGAAACTTTGGGATATAATTACATTGAGAAAAAGTACTATACTTAAAAAGACAAAAGTGCTATAATTATCTAGGAAGTTTCCTAGATATTGCCTCGTGGCCAAGTGGTAAGGCAGTGGACTCTGACTCCATTATTCGCGAGTTCGAATCCTACCGAGGCAACCAAAAGAAGTAAATCCCCTTAATTTAAGGGCTTTTTTATTTGTAATTTTGATTTTAGATACATTTTAGGTACTAATTTTCTAAAGTTTATTTAATTCCTCAACTATTTTATTTAAATTATTTTTAAACATATGAGTATAAATATTTAATGTCGTACATATATTGTTGTAGTCAAGATATTTGGATACAAATGCTATACTTGCACCTTTGCTTATAAGAAAACTTACATAGGTATGCTAAAAAGTCTTGTTGAGGCAACCAATTAAAAAAATACCTGCATTAATTTGCAGGTTTTTCTATGTTTAAAGTTTTTAATTTTTTCTCTTGTTTTCAAAATTTAATTTTTCCAGAAACATAAATAAATAGCTATAAGGATGAATTATTTATTAAATTATACTAGCTTAATAGAAATAGATGAGAAAAAATATTTAAATAGTAAAAATAAGATACTAAAAAAATATAACTTAATAAAATGTAACTATAATGAGTGTCCTATTTTATTTAAAGAAAATACAAAATAGAAGAAATTGATAAAATAGTAAAAAAATATAGTTTACTTAAGAAGTAAAACTATATTTTTAATTGTTTAAATGTTTCAAATAACGGAAAAATATTAAAAAATAAGTTGGAAAACAACATTTTGTATTTATTTTAAGCCGTGTTACATGCGCCTTTTATTTGACTTCCTGTACTTTATATAGTATCATATATAACTAATTAAGGGGGGTAAATTATGAGTATATTTAGTAAATTATTTAAAAGAAATAATGTGGTAACTAATTCTTTAGACTTAGTAAACATTAATAACTTCATAGTTTATCCTGATAAATCTTTTTATGAAAAGAAAGAAAATAAAGAGTTATATAAAGAATTTAATAATTATTATAAAGAAATATTAAATACACATAAGAGTGTTACTAGTAAAGACTTTAATATAGAAGAAGTAGATATTAATTTATATACAGATATAATTAAGAAACTACTATTTGAACTAGACTATACATTAGACTTAGTAAATAATAGTGAAGAAAGAAATAGTGTTAATATTAAAATAATTTATTTAAAACTTAAACATTATCAAAATAAAATAAATAGTTATAAGGATGAATTATTTATTAAATTAAAAGTACTTAATGAGTTATATAAAAAACATATATTTTCTAAAAACAAAAGAGAAGCAATTAAAAGTGAAATAACTAATATTGAGTTTAAAATAGTAATATCTCAAAGTAACTTCCATGCACTTAATTTAGAAATAAATAATTATTCAAGTATAATAAATTATACTAGCTTAAAAGAAGTAGATGAAAATGAATATTTAAGTAAGAGAAGTAAAAAATTAGATAGGTATATGAATGCTTATGGGCTAAACTATAAAAGTGATGTGTCCATCTCAGGTTTAATAGCAAATGAGTTAACTTTAGAAGAATATTTATTTACAAATAAAAATGAAATTTTAAAAAGTATAAGTGAAGGAAAGAATAACTATCTAAATAAGCTGGAAATAATTGAATCTTTAATATATAAATATTCTGCTTTAGTAACATATATGGGAACTAAAAATTTAGAACAAGATTTAAATAAACTATTTAAAGAAAAGTATGATTATTTATTTGATAGAAATATTTCAAATTATATTGACTATATGACAGACTTAGATGAAATATACTTCGAAGCTTTTGTATCTGCTGATATAGCGCATATTCTAAATGGGGATTTTATTAGATATATGTCACAACATATTAATAAAAAAGAAAAAATTAGAATATTAAATTTATTAAAAGACTTCTTTTTTGAAGAAGGCGTCTTAAATCCAAAAGAAATATTAAGAAATAATATTAAAATGAAAGTATTAAATAATTATAAAGATGGTAATATTTGTGGAAATTTATTAAGAATTATTACTGATAGTGAAATAAGTAGAGAAGAATGTGATAAAGATTTATTATGTCTAGACTTGTTAACATGGCCAGAAAATATATTTTTAATTGATTATATTAGACTTATTAATTATTATGTTTTATATAAGAGTCACGATTTTAATGAACACCAAAATAATGCTGTAGAAATAATTTTAAAAGATAAAGGTATTGATAAAACATTATGTGGAAAATTATATCTTCTTTATAATGCATATCATCCTATGCAAATGAAAAAGACAAGACTAGAATATAACAGTGCATACTTATTTAAAAATTTAATAGGTATTAATGATTTTAAAACAAATGGGCAATTTTCTATATATGTTTTAGAACATTTGTTAAAACTTATTAATCATAAACAAGTTCGTCTAGGCAAAAACTTTGCTGAGTTTAAAATAGGAAAAGCTTATATAAACAATCCAACGCCTGTTAAAGATAAAAAAACACTTGATTTAATACCATTTGATTTTAGTCATAAAAATTTGCAAGAAATAACTTTAGGTTATGACTATACTTATATAGTTTCAAAAAATATAACAATACCAAGTAATGTAGAAAAATTTACATTTACTAATATTAAAAACCAGAACATAACTTTTGTCTTTGAAGACTTAGAAGATTCTAAACTTTTTAGAAATGCTTCTAATTTTCATAGTTTCTTATGTTCAGTAATTGAATCAAAAGCTGACACAACAATTTGGTTTTTGTCTAAATATAAAGATTTTAGATTTGATATAAATGTAAGTAATTATAAAAATTTAAAATGCATTTTTGCTGAAAATATGTTAAGAGATAAAATATATGAAGAATTTAAAATAAGAAACTATGACATAGATTATTTGATAAACAGTAGAGAATTAATCAAAACAAAAAAAGTACTTAAATAAATACAAAAATGTTGACAATATGTATTTAATATGGTATAATTTATCTATCAATGGGGGAATGGTTAATATACATAAGTGTTTTACATCTTCCTTGTTGGAAGATTTTTCTTATTATATATGGGTTGACTAAATTAGTTAATTAATGTATAATATTGAACTATATTCACGAAGGGGGTAATAATTATGAATAGTGAATTAATAGTAAAATTAGAAAACTTATTAGAAAAATATGAAGGAGAATTAAAAACTTATCAAGATGAGTATAATGAATTAACTGATCTTACACATGTACCTTCTAAAAAAGATTTAGCTAGAATGAAACAAATTAGAAAGGAAGTTTCTACTTTAGCTACTGACATCAAAGAAATGAGAGAAGATGTTAACTCATTAAAAGAAATTGATAAAACTATATGCGATTTAACAGCAGTTATTCAAAATAATGATGGAGTTACTACTAAATTTGCTAAAGAAATGAAAGAACAACTACTTAAAGAAGAAAAAACTCTTGAAGAGGCAATTACTAATAAATGGAGTGGACTAGAACCTGAGAAAGAAGAAACTAAAGAAGAAACTAAAGAAGAAGAAACTACTGAGGAAAAGAAAGCTCAAGCAAAACCAACAAGTAAGAAAAAACTAATAACTATAGCAGCTTTATGTGCAGCAATTGGTATTCTAACTGGTGTTGTAATTGGTAAAGGTACTTCTAAGAAAGTTAAAAATCAAGATAGTAATGTTGCTATTACTGAAGTAGATGAAAATAAAGAGGAAATAGCAGTACTTGATGAAGCAACAATTAATAGCATGATGAATACTGTAGTATCTTCATTAAATGCAAATTTTGAAAAACATGATTATACAGCAGATGAAATAGTTAACATGATTAACTGGATCAATGGTGGAATTGTTAATGAAGCAAGTGTAGATGAAGGCGTATCAGTTCATGATAGATTTGATCAAATTGTTTCAAGAGAAAACCAAAGAGAAGTTAAAAGTGAAATAGATTTAAGTAATTTATTCTTAAAGAATACAAGAGGACAAAAACTTGCTAAAGAAGTTTATAACATTAGAGTTAAATACTTAAATGCTAAAACAAATGAAGAAAAAACTAAAGTTGCTGAAGAGTTCACAAGATTATTTGTAAATTCATTCGTAATTCCTGGTAATGAAGGAGTTACAAACTCATGGGCACTTGAAACAACTGGTATGGAAGCATTTATGGATAGTTACTTTATGGGTACTTATGCTTTAATAGATGCTGAAAATGTTAAAGTTAATATTAATGGTTCTGAATTCAATTTAGATAAAGTTGCTGAGTCAATCAATGACATGGAATGTGAAACTGAAGATTTAGATGGTAATAAAGTTACTACTAATAAGTTATCAAGTGATTTACTTGGTATGATTAGAGAAGCTATTTATATTAAAGAAAACAACAGTAGTTTAACATTAACTAAATAAGGGAGGTTTTAATTATGTATAGTAATGAAAAAAATCCAGGATTAAACTGGAAGGATTTATTAATAAAATTAATATTTGTAGTAGTATTTATATTATTATTAATTTGGTTATTTAAAATTAACACACCTAATATGAAACCATTTTATAGTAACCAATTTAGAGAAAATATTAAATACATGCAAGATGCAGCTGAGAGTTATTACACTAATGAAAGATTACCTAAGAATTTAGGTGACAGTGCTGAAATTTCTTTAAGAGATATGATTAATAAAAACTTAATATTACCTTTCGTTGATGAAGATGGTAATAGTTGTGATTTAGATGCATCATATGTTGAAGTTACTAAAAATCAAAATGATTATACTTTAAAGACAACACTTGTTTGTCCAAAAGAAAAAAATACAGTAGTTAAAACTTTAGGATGTTATAATTACTGCGAAGATTGTAATAAAGATGAAGTAAAAAAAGTAACTGAATATCAATTCAAGAAAGAAGCAAGTAAAACAACATACTCATTAACTTGTCCAAATGGTGGAAATCTTAAAGATGGAACATGTAGTTTATACGAAAAAACAAGTTATAAAGCAGCAGAAAAAACAACTACTGGAGAATATTATTGTCCAAATGGTGGAACTTTAAATGGTAAGATATGTGTTATAAGCAAAGAGACTTCATATAAACCATATACAAGTACTACTAATGGTTATTATACTTGCCCAGCTGGTTATACATTAAACGGTAGTAAATGTTATAAAACTAGTTCAAGTACAGATACAGTAAATGCAACTGCTATTAGTACATGTCCAAGTGGATATACACTAAGTGGAAGCAAGTGTACAAAAACTATAGCATATACTGACAGAGCTGATTTTGTTACAAGTTATACTTGTCCAAGTGGATATACACTAAGTGGAAGCAAGTGTACAAAAACTACTACTTCAGGTGGATATACTTATACGGCTTCTGAAAGTTTTAGTTATAAATATGGACAATTTAGATCTAAACCAAGTGGTTATACTTGTTCTTATGTAAAAGTTGATGATTGTTCAAGTGGTGTATGTTTAGGTAAAAAATATGTTTATACAGGATGTTATAAATCAAATGGATATTATTGTCCAGATGGTGGAACATTAAGTGGTACAACATGTACTGTTAGAGGAACAAGTTCAACAAGTACTAAAGATGCAACAGCTAGTAAAACTTGTCCAAGTGGATATACAAGTAATGGTTCATACTGCACAAGAACAAGTAGTTATACTGATACAAAAAATGCAGATGTAAGTTATAGTTGTCCAAATGGATATGTAAGTAATGGTAATGGAACATGTTCTAAAGTAATTAATAACACAGAAACAAGGAATGCAACTTATGTAAATGGTACTTCTAAGACATATTGTGATAATGGTGACACACTTAAAAATGGTATGTGCTATGTTTCTGAAACAACTAAATATAACGCAAGTAAGACAGAAGGAAAAACTAGTTACTTATGTAATAATGGTGGTACTTTAAATAATGCTACTAAATTATGTGAAAAGACAGTTTTAGTAAATAGTTATACTGCTACTAAAGTGTCTAAAGTAAGTAAAGGTTATACATATAAATGGAGTACTGAAGAAACACTTGCTGGATGGACAAGAACTGGTGCAACTAGAACATCAACTGTAAAAGTTTCAAAATAAGTCAGAAATGACTTATTTTTTTCTTCTATTTCTATATTTATATGGTATAATATAGAAGAAGGAGTGATTTAATTGGCTTTAATAAAATGTCCGGAATGTAAAAAAAATATGAGTGATAAAGCAGAAAAATGCCCTCACTGTGGTTACACACAAAATAAAACTAAAAATAATTCTAAAACCTTTGAAATTAAGTGGGATAATAAGTATTTTATAGTTTTATTAATATTAATAGTGGGAGTTTACTTTATATTTTTTAATAATGGAAAGAGTGAAAATGGTGGAACTAATGAACCTACTAAGGAGTTAAAACCAAATGCAAATGGTAATTATGAATTTAACGAGGGTGGTAAATATTTTGAATTTCCAACTAATTATAAAGTTTATATAGCTAAGGATAAAACTATTTATGTAGGTCAAAATATTGATAATCAAGGTGCTTTAATTCCTTATATAAGTATAGAAAAGTATAGTAGTAAGTACACTGATCAAGCAAATTTATTAAACGAAGTTACAAGTGAAATAGGGAAAGCTTATCCTGATGTAAGAATAACTATTCCAATGATAACCGCTTATATAAATGATAAATATACTTATGGTATTCAATATACTTATTCTTCAAGTGGACATACAGTAGTAGATAATAGATATGCATTTTTAATTAATAATAGTATGTACTTGGTAACTACCAAAGAAGAAAATGTTAATACTGCTGAAATAAATAATGTTGCAGAACTTATAATTAAGTCTTTAAAGGAGGTAAATTAAAATGGCTTTAATAAAATGTAAAGAATGCGGTAAAGAAATTTCTGACACTGCAAAAGTATGCCCTAACTGTGGATATAAAAATGATGATAAATTTTGTCCTGAATGTGGTAAGAGAGTTAAATCTACTGACAAAGTATGTTCTGACTGTGGTTTTCCACTTAAAAAGACAAATGCTCAAAATATAATAAATGATAATTTAGATAGAATAACAGGTGCTAAAAGTAAAAGTTATGTAACTTTTAAAGATTTATTTAAAGATACTTTTAGTAAACATACTGATGAAGAACTTGATGAAATATTTATATGTGGAGGAAAGAATACTACTCCTGATATAAAGGATATTAAACCAGAAAATGCTAAAGCATGGGTGTATTTTAAGATATTAGTATTCTTTATATTAGCTTATATTCCAGTAAGAATTGGTTTTATTACTTATGGTAATTCTAACTTCTTACCAGCAATGATAATGCTTTCTGCTTTCGCAGTTCCAGTAACAGTATTAATATTCTTTTTTGAAATTAATGTATTTAGAAATATACCATTTTATAAAGTTATGAAATACTTTATATTAGGTGGTGCACTTAGTTTAATCGTGGCAATATTATTCTTCTCACTAGATTTTAACACAGACATTTCAACATTTGATGGAGCACTTATGGTTGGAGTTATAGAAGAGATAGCTAAAGCTGCAATTGTTGCATTCTTCTTGTTTAAAGAAAAAAGAAGTAACTATATATTAGATGGCCTTTTAATAGGTGCTGCAGTAGGAGCTGGTTTTGCTGCTTTTGAAACTGCTGGATATATTTTAAGATATGGACTTCAAGGTGGTCTAGATACAATGCTTGGGGTTATTAAACTTCGTGGTATTTTAGCACCCGGGGGACACGTTGCATGGGCTGCAATTGAAGGCGCTGCATTAATGTATGTTAAAGGATTTGACAAACTTGATAAGAAACATTTAAATGATAAAAGATTTTTACTAATATGTTTAATACCTGTATTACTTCATGGTGTTTGGGATATGCCAATCAACCTACCTTACTACATACTCCCACTTACTTTAACTATACTTGCTTGGTTAGTAATAATTTACTTTATTAATTTAGGTCTTAAACAAGTAGATGATGTTAAAGAACTTGCAAAAACAAAAGCCAACAAATAGTTGGTTTTTTTCTAATATTTGACAAAATGTACCAAATTTGGTATAATATAAGTACTAAGGGGGAGATATATTTATGAGGAAAGTTAATAGATATACTTTAGGTATTAAAACTGAATTTGTTACAAAAAGTTTAAGTAAATATACTGCTAGAGAAATAGTTGATTATATTACAGAATATAATAGTAATCCAAGAAACCCATATTTTTTAGGTGATATTGAATTTAATTATCATATGGGAATAGCTACATATTATAAGTTTAAAAAGATAACTGAACCTAGTACCTTGGAAGAGATAGATATGATGACTTCTAAATATGAAAATGATTATGAATTAAAACAAGTTTACAATATATCAAAAAATAATCATGATATAGTTATAATGTATAGATATAATAAAGATATTAGAACATTACCAGTTATTTATAAAAAATATAATTATTTACTTGGTATAACTTCAGAAAATAATAAGTATTATTTAGGAAAAAATAAAAGAAAATTAGAAAGAGAATTATCCTTAAATAGTGAAAAAATAGAATTTATAAATATGATTTTAAGTGAAGGTAGAATCGAGCAAGGAGCTAGAGAAAGTGTTGAAGACTTTGATAGATTATATGCTTTGAGAGATGCATTAAGAAGCAAAAATCCAAGTGTTCCAAAAGAATATCTAGTAGATTTTTATAAAAAATTTATCTATGAAAAAGGTACTTTTAACTATTTTAACTACAGATTAATATTAACTACTTATATTAAATATATTAGGAGTTTAGAAAAGAAACCAAGTACTTCTTATGATGAACAATTATCTATAGAAGGTTATGATATAAAGGAACTTAGAGATTTTTATGAAGAACTTAAAATAGCTAGAATGAATGGTGATTATAACGAAGTATATAGTGAGGGAATAAAAAGACTTAAGAAGTAATTTAAAAAGATTTAGTTAATAAATCTTTTTTTAATTCTTCAAAAAGTTTGTTTAATAATATAAAATAATTAATTCCTTTTCAACATAAAACGACAAAAATTATAACATATGTTTTATATACTTGTAATGGTGAGACTATGAAAATATATGTAGATTTAATTATATTTTTGAATTTTATGTTTGATTTCATATTACTTCTAGTAACTAATATTATTTTAAAAAGAGGCACTTCATTAAAAAGAATAATATTAGGTGCTTTAGTAGGTAGTCTTACTATAGTAGTTCTTTTTATTCCCTTTACTACAAGTACTTTATTTCTTCTTAAAGTCTTGCTATCTATTTTAATCATTCTTATTACTTTTGGATATAAAGATTTAAAATTTTTTTTAATTAATTTATTCTATTTTTATATAGTTAGCATAATATTAGGTGGTTTTATGTATTATTTAAATATAGAATTTAGTTATAAAAATATAGGTATGGTTTTTTATCATAAAGGTCTAAGTATTAATTATATATTTATAATTATATTGAGCCCAGTTATATTATTAATATATAAAAGGCAAATGAAACTAATAAAAGAAATAAATAGTTTACATTATAGTGTGGAAGTATACATAAATAATAAACTTTTATATTTAAAAGGTTTTATGGATACAGGTAATACCATAGTAGATCCAATTACTAAAAGAAAAGTTATTATAACTAATTCTAGAGAATTTATTAATATAGTTAAAAATAATATGTATTATCTAGTTCCATATGAAACAGTTACTTCAAGTAATTTAATTAAGTGTTATAAAGTAGATAAAGTTTATATTAAAGAACTAGGTATTAGAAAAGATATATTAGTAGGAATTACAAAAGAAAAATTAAAATATAATGGAATTAATTGTATATTAAATTATTATTTAATGGAGGAAAAATGAATATTATAAAAATTATTAAAAATTTAATTACTGATGATAAGAAGTTATTTTATTTAGGAAGTACTGATATTTTACCACCACCCCTTAAGAAAGAAGAGGAAGAAAAGTTAGTAGAAAAATCTAATAATGGAGACTTACTTGCTAGAAACAAATTAATCGAGCATAATTTAAGATTAGTAGTGTTTTTATCTAAAAAATATGATAATACTATGTATGATTTAGAAGACTTAGTTAGTATTGGTACAATAGGATTAATTAAAGGTGTAAAGACATACAAACCTCATAAGAATATAAAACTTGCTACTTATGCCAGTCGCTGTATTGATAATGAGATATTAATGTTTTTAAGAAAGAATAAAAGAAGAAAAGTAGAAATTTCTTTTGAAGATTCTATTAATTTAGATAGTGATGGAAACGAACTACGTTTAGAAGATGTTTTAGGAACGGATGAGAATATAGTTGAAAAAGAGTATGAGGACATAGTAGACAAAGAATGTTTAAAAAAAGAGATAGATAATTTACCTGATAGAGATAAAGAAATATTGTCTTTAAGATATGGACTCAATGGAAATGAAGAATATACACAAAAAGAAGTTGCTGATATGCTTGGTATTAGTCAAAGTTATATTTCAAGAATAGAGAAAAAAGCAATCAAAAGATTAAAAAGTCTTATGAAAGTTTAGTGTATAAAAATATCCTTTTTTAATCAATATAGATTAGAAAGGATATTTTATGTATAAGAAAAAAGTGGAGATAACTGGACTTAATACAAGTAATATTAAAGTATTAAACCATGAAGAAATGATTAGTTTATTTAAAAGATATCAAAGTGGAGATAAGGAAGCAAAAGAAGAATTAATAAATGGGAATTTAAAACTTGTTTTATCTATTTTAAAGAAATATAATTCTAGAGATAACTTAGATGATCTTTTCCAAATAGGTGTAGTAGGTTTAATAAAAGCAGTGGATAATTTTGATTTATCTCACGAAGTAAGATTTAGTACTTATGCTGTTTTAATGATAGATGGAGAAATCAAGAGGTATATTAGAGATAATAATAGTTTAAGAATAAGTAGAAGTATTAAAGATTTATCTTACAAAATTTTAACATTTAAAGAAGAATTTATGAAAGATTATAATAGAGAAGCTAGTACAGATGAAATAGCTAAAGGTTTAGGCGTTACTAATTATGATGTAGTAGAAGCACTTATGAGTTTAAAAGAGCCGGAAAGCTTATATGAGCCTATTTACAATGATGGTGGAGATACAATTTACTTACTTGATCAAGTTGAAGATAAGAAAGAAAGTAAAGATTTAGATAGCTTAATAAGTATGAGAAAAGCACTTAATAAAATTAAACAAAGAGAAAAAAACATTTTAATTAATAGATTTATTGTTGGTAAGACACAGATGGAATTAGCAAAGGATTTAGGTGTAAGTCAAGCACAGATAAGTAGACTTGAAAAAAATGCTATTAAAAATGTTAAAAGATTAATTAAGTAAAGCATATAATTAAGTGGTGAAGTTTATGAAAGTAAGTGAACTACAAAGAAAAGATATAGTTAATATTAATGATGGAAAAATAGTTGGAAGAATTATTGATATTGAAATTGATGAAAATACAGGTAACTTAATTAATTTAATTATAGATAGAACTAAATATATTAAGAGTTTATTTAGTGCAGAAGAAGGTGCTAAAATAACATTTAATCAAATTAAAAAAATAGGTAGTGATGTTATTCTAATTGAGTTATAAAACAAGATATTTCTTGTTTTTTTATAGCCTTTTTACCTTGAAAAAACAGCCTTTTTTTGATATTATATTACTTAGGAGTTGACTTTTATGAAAAAGAAAAAATATTTATTTTTAATGTTTATTATTTTTTTAATAGATCAAATAACTAAAATAATTATTTCAAATAATATTAATTTAAATGGAAGTGTTACTGTTATTAAGAATTTCTTTAGTTTAACATACGTTAAAAATACAGGAGCAGCATTTGGTTTCTTTAGCGGTAAGACTTTACTCATAACTATTATATCTATTTTTATATTTATTTATTTATTAATGGAATTAATTAAAAATAAATCAAATATAAAGATAATAAACCTATCTTTTTCATTTATTTTAGGTGGTTTAATAGGTAATTTATATGATAGAATAGTTTTGGGTTATGTTAGAGATTTTATGGATTTTACTATATTTAATAAAGGTTTTGCTATTTTCAATATAGGAGATATTTTTATAGTAGTAGGATGTTTTATGTTTATTATAGGTGCTTTATTGGAGGCTAGAAATGATTATAAAAATAGAAAGTAATGATATAAATAAAAGGCTTGATGCCTATTTAGTAAATGTTTTAAATAAAAGTAGAAGTAACATAGAAAAGCATATAAAAGTAGGGGATATTTTAGTAAATGGAGATATTAAAAAAAGTGGTTATCTACTAAAAGAGGGAGACATTATTAATGTTAAAGAGTTTAAAGAAATAACAACTGTTATTAAAGAGGATATTCCTATAAATATAGTTTATGAAGATAATTACTTAATGGTAATTAACAAACCAAGTGGACTAGTTGTACACCCTGGAAATGGAAATGAAAGTGGAACTTTAGTAAATGGGTTAGTTAATTACACTGATAAGTTAAGCGATTTAAATGGTGATTTTAGACTTGGAATAGTTCATAGAATAGATAAAGATACCTCTGGACTTTTACTTATTTCTAAAACGAATCAAATTCATAAATTATTAACTGATAATTTTAAAGATAATGTAAAAAGAAAATATATTGCTTTAGTAGAAGGAGTTATAAAAGAAGAAAAAGGTAAAATAAATGCACCTATTGGAAGAGATGAAAAAGATAGAAAAAAGATGTGTGTGACTTCAAAAAATAGTAAAGAAGCAGTAACTAACTTTGAAGTTATAGAAAGATATAAAAATAGTACATTAGTTAGATGTATATTAGAAACTGGTAGAACACATCAAATAAGAGTACACTTTGCTTACATAAATCATCCTGTTATTAATGATCCAGTTTATAATAAAAAACATGTAATAAATGACTATGGTCAGTTATTACATGCATATTATTTAGGGTTTACTCATCCAATTACAAAAGAATTTCTAGAGTTTGAAGTACAACCTGAAGAAGAGTTTACTAAACTACTTGATACTTTTAAAAATTCATAATGTACACAGATAAACTTAATATAAAAGCATATATGCTATAAATAATATAAGGAATTATAAAGTAAGAACTTCTTTTATCCATTTTATTTGTTTCAATAAATAAGTAAATAGAACTAACTAATACAATAGTAGTCAAGATAAAACCAAAGAAAGGACTTTTTAGATTAAAGAAACCATATAAAAATAATTGATTAGCTAAATAATTTGTTATAAGTACATAGAAGTAATCACTATTTTTAAATATATTTTCCTTTAAACTGACTTTATAAATACTTATACTTAATAAAATAAAAATTATTATCCAAGAAATACTTGTTAATTTAGGACTAAGAGCAAATTTAGGAATATTTAACATAGCATAATATTCAGGGTTATATTTAAATATTAACCCACTTAATAGCCATGGAAAGAAAATTAATAAAAATTTTAAAACTTTTTTCATATAGACCACCTTTACTAATCTTATGAAAAATAGTAGAATAATATTATTAAAAAGGAGTGATAAAAGTGGCAAACGCAGTTATAGATAAAAAAGATGAAATTGTTATGAAGTTAATACATTATTTTGTAACTAATGAAAATTATAAACCTGTTATAGTTAATGGTGTTCAAAATGAAGTATGGTTAGAAAACTTGGATAACGAAGTACCTTTAATAAGAATAAATATTAACTATATACATAATGAGGAACAACTTCTTCTTGATGAAAAGAAAGCAGATATTATTAGAAAAACCATTAAGAAAAAAACTTATAGTATAAAGATGAATTTACTAAATATTTTAGTTAATACAAGAAGTGAAGTTAATACAATAGAAAATAATAATATAGAAAGTATCATAGTAAATAAAATAACTGATTTAAAGAAAAATGAATTTATGAAAATTCATTTTCCTGAATTTTCAGAAAAAATTAATTTTAAAAAAAGTGATGCAATTAATTTATTTGAAATGACTGAAGAATTAAATAATAAAACTAAAAATGATGATAAACAATTAGCAAAAATATTTTTAAATAAAGATAAACCTATTGTTACAACGATACTAATATTTATAAATATAGTTATGTTTTTAATATCTCTTCTTGATTATAGTGGTGTTATCAATTTATTTGCTAACTATTATGTAAATGTAAAAAATGGAGAAGTATATAGATTACTAACATCAGCATTTGTACATGCAAATGTAGTACATATATTCTTCAACATGTATGCTTTATTTGAACTAGGTCCTCAAATAGAAAGATTTTATGGAAGAAAAAGATATCTTCTTATATACTTAGGAAGTGCTTTTATGGGAAGCTTATTCTCTGTAGTATTAACTAATAATGTAAGTGTAGGAGCAAGTACTAGTATATTTGGTTTATTTGGGGCAATGATATACTTTGGTTACAAATACAGAAATACCTTAGATAACTTTTTAAGAAGTGGAATTATTCCAGTCTTATTAATTAACTTAATATTAGGATTTATTACTCCAAATATAGATATTTCGGGTCATATAGGAGGACTACTTGGAGGATTAATTATTTCTTATTTAGTAGGAGTACCTAATAAAGAAAATAAAAAAGATAAATTTAATGGTATTATAATATACGTAATATTAACATTAGC
This sequence comes from uncultured Bacilli bacterium, assembly GCA_934086775.1. Classification (GTDB taxonomy): domain Bacteria; phylum Bacillota_I; class Bacilli_A; order RF39; family UBA660; genus CAG-628. Next base: position 22,936 of record CAKOIJ010000015.1, read on the forward strand.
ATTATTTGCAATGTTAATGCAAAAATAACTTGATTTTTAATATTTACTTGTGGTATTATTTTATCGTAGGAAACTACAAATAACAAAGGAGATAAATATGAAAAGCAACAACCTATATGTACAAAATAAAGTACTTGGGGGGGGGG
>CAKOIJ010000016.1 GCA_934086775.1 uncultured Bacilli bacterium
GTATAGTAATAATTTAAGTAGTTATGCTAAATACTTAAGTACAGAAGCAGTATATTGTAATGATAGAGAAGTGGGAAATGGAGCATATAGTGCAACTGGTTCAGAATTCTACTATGCTGCATATGCAAGACTATCTACAAATAAGACACCAACATATAATTGTACAAACATCAAAGATGCATTTTCAGGAAGTAATAGTGAAGCAAAACTAATATATCCAATAGGACTCATGACAGCAGATGAAATAGCATATGCTGGAGGAAAATCGAGCATGAGCTTAGCTAGTCCATATGCATGGTATTATTTAAATAGTGCTGGAGGCAGTATAACAGGAAGTAAATATTGGTGGGCCTTGTCGCCTACGTTCTGGAGTGGTCGCCGTTCGGGCGTTTGGAATGTCGGTGGTTCTGCTTATCCAGGCTACCTCACCGGCAACAGGGTGGACTATTCGATTGGCGTTCGCCCTGCCATTTCTCTCAAAACTTGTACACTTTGGACTAGTGGAAATGGAGCACCTGAAACACCATACGAAATAAGTACTACAAGTGGATGTTGAGAGATAAAATTATGAAAATAAAAACAGTAGAGTTAAAACTCTACTGTTTCTACATTTACGGAAGTAGTCTCAGGTGTGGGAGAACTACTATTATTATTTATATCACCATTTTGGTGTGCTTTCTGAGCCATTCTTAAATTAACTTTTAAGTTATCATCTTTATAAGTAGACATATCATTTTCTAAATCTATTATTTTTAATATTTCTTCAAATGAAGTTTCTCCATAGATAACTTTATTAAGTCCATCTTGAAGAAGAGTAACAACTTCTCCAGTATAAACTAAATCTCTAAGTTCATGTTTAGGAAGACCATTAGTAATAGCGTCTTTTATTTTGTCGTTCATAATTAGTACTTCTAGAATTGCAAGCCTTCCTTTATAACCGTGGTTACATCTAGGACAACCTTCTTTATTAGCGACATACATTTCTGTTATATCTTTATTAAGTACTGTGTTAAATACTTGTCTTTCGTATGGAGTAGTACTTCTTTTAATTCTACATTCTGGGCAAAGTTTTCTAGCAAGTCTTTGACTTATTATGCCTTCTAGCGAAGAACCAAGTAGGTATCTTTCTACATCCATATCAGTAAGTCTTTCGATAGTATTAAGGGAGTTATTTGTATGTAATGTACTTAATACTAAATGTCCTGTAATACTAGCCCTTACGGCTATTCTAGCAGTTTCATCATCTCTTATTTCACCAATCATTATTATGTTTGGATCTTGTCTCAAAATACTTCTTAATATAGTAGCAAATGTAAGACCAATTTCTGTTTGAGTTTGTACTTGGTTAATACCTGCTATATCCATTTCTACTGGATCTTCAACTGTAATAATATTTACATCTTCTGTATTTAGTTTTTGAAGTATTGAGTATAGTGTAGTACTTTTACCAGTACCAGTAGCACCAGTAACAAGTATAATACCATTTGGTACTCTAATTAATTTATTTATTTTTTCCATTGCATCAGTAGAGAAACCTAGATTATCAAGCCCAGCAAGACTCATTGAATAATCAAGTATTCTTATAACAATTTTTTCAGCATTATTAGTTGGAAGAGTACTAACACGTAAATCTAATAATTTATCCCCAATTTTGCTTTTAATGGCACCATCTTGGGGTAATCTGGTTTCCATAATATTCATTCCCGCTATCATCTTAATACGACTTATCATATTTCTTTTATATTTACTAGGGACAATACTATAGTCGCTTAAAATACCATCTACTCTAAACCTTATCTTTAAGGCTTCTTTAGATGGATCAAAATGTATATCAGATGCTCCTTTATTAACAGCATCAATTATAATTTCGTTTGCTATTTCAACTATTGGTAATTTTTCAAAATCAAATTCTTTCATTTGTAGCCCTTCCTATTCTATATACTATTATATAACAAAACTATGATAAAATACAAGGTTTATTTTATAAAAAAATCGTGATAAAATATTAATGTAGGAAGAGTAGGTGAATTTATGAATAAAAAAGGATTTACTTTAATTGAAATATCTATAGCAGTAGTACTATTAGTAATGCTTGCGGTTTTAGTTGTTCCAGGACTTATTAAAAATGATAATAAAACTAAAGAAAAACTTTATAACTCGAAAATTAATGAAGCACTTGCATCTAGTTATAAATATGGCAAAGAAAACCTTGATTCTTTAAGCAATGAATGCTTAGATATTACTATTGGAGCTTTAATTAACTTAGGTTATTTAAAAGGAGATGATGAAACTGGTTTTAAAATGTTAAATCCTATTAATAATGAAAGTATGAATAATACTATCATATGCGTAAGATATGTAAATGGAGAAGTTTTAACTAATGTTAAATAGTGAATATATTAGTGAATTTTTACATTACTTAAAGGATATAAAAAATTATAGTGATTTAACTACAGATAGTTATTCAAAAGATTTAGAAGAATTTAATTGTTTTACTAATAAAGATTTACTAACTGTTGATAAAAATAATATTAAAAACTATCTTAAATTTTTGTTTGATAAAAATAGTAGTAGTAAAACGGTTAGTAGAAAAATAAGTACTTTAAAAAGTTTTTATAAATATTATAAAGCAAAAGGGGAAATAACTATAAATCCAGCAAGTAACATAAAATATCCTAAATTAGATAAAAATTTGCCTAAATTTATTCCATACAATGAGCTTGAGAATTTAATTACTGTAAGTAAAGAAGGTACATTTAGCGAAAGAAATAACTTAATTATTGAACTTATGTATGCAACTGGTGTAAGAGTAAGTGAACTTGTAAATATTACTTTAGATGATATTGATTTTCAAAATAAACAAATAAATATATGTGGTAAAGGTTCTTATGAAAGAGTAGTTTATTATAATACTGAAACAGATAAAGCTATGAATAAATATTTAACTAATTTAAGAAAAGAACTTTTAAAGGGAAGAGAAAATAAATATTTAATTCTAAATAAAGATGGAGAAAAAATAACAACAAGAGGAATTGCTAAAATAATTGATAATTTAATAAATAAAGTATCAATTAAAATAAAAGTAAGTCCACATACTTTGAGACATACTTTTGCAACTCATCTTTTAGATAATGGTTGTGATTTAAGAAGTGTACAAGAACTTCTCGGGCACAAAAATATAAATACAACTGAAATATATACTCATGTTACAAGTGAGAGATTAAAGGATGTATACTTTAAAAGTCATCCAAGAGGGAGGTTTTAATTATGAGTAAGTTATATTTTAGATATGGTGCGATGAACTGTGGTAAAACTACTAATTTATTACAAGTTGCACATAATTATGAAGAAAGAGGTATGAGAGTGCTTTTACTAAAGCCCTCGGTTGATACTAAAGCAAATACTAAAGTAAGTAGTAGAATAGGGATTGAAAGAGAAGTAGATCATCTAGTTTTACCAGATGAAAACTTAAAGGGATATTTAAGTTTAATAAAAGATAAAACTGAGTGTATAATAGTAGATGAGGCACAATTCTTAACTGAAAAACAAGTTGATGAATTATTTGTATTTAGTAAACTTACAAGTATTCCAGTAATTTGCTATGGTTTAAGAGCAGACTTTAGAAGTGAATTATTTCCTGGTAGTAAAAGATTATTTGAACTAGCTGATAATATAGAAGAACTTTATACTATTTGTAGATGTGGTAAGAAAGCTAGATTTAATGCTAGGATAGTAGATGGGAAATTTACTTTAGAAGGAAGTCAAGTAGCAATAGATGGAGAAGTAAACTATGAAAGTTTATGTGGTAAATGTTATTTAAGAAAAGTTAAGAAGATAGGAGAAGAATATTAATGAAATATGTATATATGTTTAATGAAGGAAACAAAGATTTAAAAAATTTATTAGGAGGTAAAGGTGCTAATCTAGCAGAAATGACTAATATAGGTCTTCCAGTACCATGTGGGTTTACTGTAACAACAGAGGCTTGTGCTAAATATTATGAAGATGGAGAATTATTAGATACTAGTATTGAAAATGAAATATATGAATCATTAAAAAAATTAAAAGAAAAAACTGGTAAAGAATTTGGTAGTACTACTAATCCTCTTTTAGTAAGTGTAAGAAGTGGTGCAAGGGCATCTATGCCTGGTATGATGGACACTGTATTAAATTTAGGAATGAATGACTTGGTTGCTGAAAACTTTAGCAATATTACTAATAATCCTAGATTTGTATATGATTCTTATAGAAGATTTATACAAATGTTTGCAGATGTAGTAAAGGGTTATCCAAAATCAAGTTTTGAAAGAAAATTTGATAAAATAAAAGAAGAAAAAGGTGTAAAATATGACACTGAATTAACTAGTGAAGACTTAAAGGAAGTAGTCAATATTTATAAAGAAGAATATAAACAAATAAGTGGTGAAGATTTTCCTAGTGAACCAAAAGTGCAATTAATTGAAGCAGTAAAAGCTGTGTTTAGAAGTTGGAATAATGAAAGAGCTAAAACATATAGAAGATTAAATGACATCCCTTCTAGTTGGGGTACTGCAGTAAATATACAAGAAATGGTATATGGAAATAGTGGGGATAACTCTGGTACTGGTGTTGCATTTACTAGAAATCCTGCAACTGGTGAAAAGAAATTATTTGGTGAATATTTAATAAATGCTCAAGGGGAAGATGTAGTAGCGGGAATACGTACTCCACTTGGTATTGAAACTCTAAAAGAAAATATGCCAGAAGTTTATAATGAATTTATAAAAATATGTGAAGTATTAGAAAGGCATTATAAAGATATGCAAGATATGGAGTTTACTATTGAGAATGGAAAACTATTTATGCTTCAAACTAGAAATGGTAAAAGAACTGCTTCTGCAGCAATTAAAATAGCAGTTGATTTAGTAAATGAGGGATTAATTACTGAGGAAGAAGCTCTTCTAAGAGTTGAACCAAAAAGTTTAGATCAATTACTTCATAAAGGATTTAATACTATCAGCCTTAAAAAAGCTGAAGTAGTTGCAACAGGATTAGCAGCAAGTCCAGGAGCTGCAACTGGTAAAATATTTTTTACAGCAGACAAAATAATGGAAGAATATAATAACGGTGAAAAAGATTTAATACTAGTTAGACTTGAAACAAGTCCTGAAGATATTGAAGGAATGAATCTAGCACATGGTATATTAACTATAAGAGGAGGTATGACATCTCATGCAGCTGTAGTAGCAAGAGGAATGGGAACATGTTGTGTAAGTGGATGCTCTAGTATTACAATTGATGAAGAAAAGAAAACAATAACAATGCCAAATGGAAAAATCCTAACTGAGGGAGACTGGATAAGTTTAGATGGCTCATCTGGTAATGTATATGCTGAAAAAATAGAAACTGAAGAAGCAAATATAAGTGGAGATTTTGAAGTGTTTATGTCGTGGGCAGATAAAGTAAGAAGGCTTAAAATAAGAACTAATGCAGATACCCCAAGAGATGCTAAAGAAGCAAGAAAATTTGGCGCAGAAGGAATAGGACTATGTAGAACAGAACATATGTTCTTTGAAAGTACAAGAATATTTAACTTTAGAAAGATGATAACAGCTGATACTTTAGAAAAAAGAGAAGAAGCATTAAAGGAAATCCTTCCTTACCAAAGAGAAGATTTCTCGGGATTATTTAAAGCGATGGATGGTTATGGAGTAACTATAAGACTACTTGATCCACCACTACATGAATTCTTACCTCATACAGATAATGAAATAAAAGAATTGAGTGAAGCTTTAAATATGACATTTGAAAGTTTAAAAAGGAGAGTTGAAAGTCTAAAAGAATTTAATCCAATGATGGGTCACAGAGGATGCAGACTAGATGTAACATATCCTGAAATAGCTAAAATCCAAACAAGAGCAATAATAGAAGCAGCACTCGAAGTAAAAGGAGAAGGAATAGAAGTAAAACCTGAAATAATGATACCACTTATATGTGATGAAAATGAAATTAAATATGTTAAAAATATCATAGTAGAAACAGCAGATGAAATAATAAAAGAAAGTAATCAAACTTTAGAATACTCAGTTGGTACTATGATTGAAATTCCAAGAGCAGCCTTAACAGCAGACAAAATAGCAAAACATGCAGAGTTCTTTAGTTTTGGAACAAATGACTTAACCCAAATGACATATGGTTTTTCTAGAGATGATGCAGGGAAATTTTTAAATGACTACTATAAAAAAGGAATATTTGAAAGTGATCCATTTTCTAAAATAGATAGAGAAGGAGTAGGCTCCCTTATGAAAATAGGAGTAGAACTTGGAAGGAAAACAAGACCAAATATTAAACTTGGAATATGCGGAGAACATGGAGGAGAAGCATCTTCTATAGAATTTTGTGAAATGCTTGGACTAGACTATGTATCATGTAGTCCATATAGAGTACCATCAGCTCGTTTAGCGGCAGCAGTAGCAGCCATTAAAAACAAATAACTAAACAAATAAACAATTTTGCGGTCGCAAATTGCGACCACAAATTAATAAATTAAAAATATCTATTGAAAACAAAAAAATTATTTGATAAAATAAAAATGTATTAATTACTTGACGCGTTAATATGACAATTTTGTCGATAGGGTGTAATTTCTTAAGTCAAGAAAGAACTTACACATTATGCGGAGTATACCTTTTTATAAGGGTATACTCCTTTTTATTTTTGAGGTAGGAAAGATGGTAGTAGTAAAAGAAAGACCATATGAGGATATAACTAAAAAATGTCTTAACAATAAGTATAAAAAATACTATGTTATTGATGCGAAATACTTTTGTGTTGGCAAAAAGAAATATTTTGTTGATGGTAAAAGGGTAGTACTTGATTATTCGGATAAAGAAAAAGAAATAGCAAAGTGGCTTGGCAAAACATTTGGAGGAAAAATATACATGCTTCCTAGGATAAATGAACCAGAAGGAATTCAAACGGCTGACTATCTTTTTAAAGGCGAATATTGGGATTTAAAATCTATAAGTGGAAAAAGTAATCAAGTTTTATATCATTCAATATATAAAAAGAAAACTCAAAGCAATAATTTTATTTGTGATGTATCAACATCAGAGTTAGATATTAAAGAATTAAAAAGTCAGATTGATAAGTTATTCAGCAGAAAAGATACTGAATTTTTGCAAAAAATAATATTAAAAAAGAAAAACGATATATTTGTCTATAAAAGAAAATAAAAATGTGACCGCGCTGGTAATTCAGCACGACCACATTCATAAATACATTATAGCACAAAAATTATATTATGTCAAATTTATCTAAGTTCTAGATGTAAGTTGTAACACTTTTAATACTTTAACTATTAATAAATAAAAAAGAAGCAACCTTGTTGTAAAGCCAACGCTTTTGCTTCTTAATGATTAAATTGTAACATAAAAATTAAAATATGTCAAAAAAGAAAGGAATTAAATATGAAAATAAATGAGCTTATAAAAGAAGAAAAACCAAGAGAAAAATTAAAGATATTAGGAGTTAAATATTTATCTGATAGTGAATTATTAAGTATTATATTAAGAACTGGTAATAAAAATGAATCAGTCAATGAATTATCTTCTAGGGTACTAAAAGAAATAGGAGGAGTAAAGTATTTAAAAGATATGACTATTAATAGTTTATGTAAAATAAATGGAATAAAACTTTCTAAAGCAAGTATTATCTTAGCATCTTTTGAACTTGCTAGAAGATGTTTGGAAGTAAAAGACACTTTAAAGCTAAATGATCCTTTAAAAATATATGAATATATTAGAAGTGATTATATTAATATAGTGCAAGAAAAATTTACAATATTATTATTTGATAATAAATTTAACTTAATTAATAAAAAAGAATTATATTTAGGTACAGACAAGGGAATAAATATTAGCCCTAGAGAAATATTTAGAGAAGCATTAAAAGAAAGTGCTACAAAGATTGTTTTAGTTCATAATCATCCATCTGGAGATGTAACTCCTAGTAAAAAGGATAGCGAAGTAACTAAACTAATTACAGATGCTGGTAAATTAATGGATATTGAAGTAATTGATCATCTAATAATAGGAAATAATAATTATTTTAGTTATAAAAGTAATAGTAAATATAGTCAATATTTAGCATAAAATTATAATAGGTGGTAAGTGTGAATAAAAAAGAAGAATTTAAGGAGTTCTTAAGAAATAATCCATACCTCTCATCAAGAGTTAATGAAGGAGTAACAACATATCAAAAATTATATGAAACATATGATATATATGGTGAAACATCAAGTGTATGGGATGAATTTAAAGTAAAAAAGAAAGATAGTATTAAAGTAACAGACAGTGTTAAAAGTGTTCTAAATAACTTAAAAAATGTTGATTTAGATAAATTAGAAGAAAATATAGGTTCTTTAGAAAAAGCACTTGGTTTTCTAGAAGAGATAGTTTCTTCTAGAAGTGAAAAGAAAGAAGAAAAGAAAAGTGTTAAGAAAAAAGCATCAAGTATAGAAAGGTTTTTTGATGATTAATGAAATATGAAATAAAAGAAAAAATATATAGTGATCCTAATTTACTTAGATACTTAAGAGAAAATTCAAATTGGTATAAAAAACTAAATAGAAATGAACCTATTGAAAACATGATAAGCGAAATGAAGGAAAGGTATGGACTTAGATTTAAAGATAAGGTAGATAAAATAGGAACAGGAATTGATTTAATTAATGCATTTATGAATGTTACTAAAGATTAGTTTACAAAAAAGGTAAAATCTTTGATTTTCGTATTGACTATTATTCTATGAGTTTGCTATAATTAGATTATGGTAAAGGAAGATATGTTTTCCAGATATATCTTTGTAGAAAGGAAAGGATGATTGGAAATGAAAAGGATAAATAAGAAAGGTTTTACTTTGGTTGAATTATTAGCAGTAATAGCTATATTAGCAATCTTAATGTTATTAGTTATGCCTAACATTCTAGGAATGTTTACTAGAGGAAGAAAGGAGGCATTCATAACTGAAGCTCAAAGTTTATGGAAATCTGCTGAGCAAAAATATGTAACTGGTTCTATTGGTTCTATAGCCGGGAATTCCGTTGGCCCTTATTGTAGTGATGGAATAAAATTAAATAGTTGTGAACAAATAGATGGTGTAAGTAAAAGCTTCAAATATTACATTGAATTTGATGGTGATGGCAAAATTACTACATTCAATTTAATGGACAACAACTTCTATATTTTAGGAGCAAAAAATATTGACTTTAAAGCTGATGATAAAGTTAAAGAAAATGGAAATAATAAAAAATTTAGTTGCTCTGGCGGAAAAGGTAGTGTAACTTGCACAGTATCTGCATCTTAATAAAATTTAAGAAGGATTAACTCCTTCTTTTTTTTATATTAAATTTATTATATAATATTTATAGGAGGCTTATTATGAATTATGTCCCACTTAATGTTAAAACAAATTATGAGTTATTATCAAGTCTAATAAAAGTAGAAGATTTATGTAAATATTTAAGTGATAATAATATTACTTCTGTAGGAATAACTGACTCGAATATGTTTGGTACTATGGAGTTATTCGAAGTAACTAAAAAATATAACATAAAACCCATAGTAGGACTTCCTATTAATATAAATGAGCTTAATATGATTTTGTATGCTAAAAACTATAAAGGTTATACTAACTTACTTAATTTAGTTAGTATAAAAAATACGGATATTTTAACTATAGATTTGTTAAAAAAATATAATAGTGATTTAATATGTACTACTAATGATTATAAAAAGTATATAAGTTATAAGGAAATATATGAAGAAGTATATTTGTCTTACTATGATAAAGAAAGTAAAAATAATGCACTAGTATTAACTGATAAAATAGTCTATATAAAAGAAAGCAATTATATATATTCTTCTGATAAAGAATATTTAGTTTATTTAAATTTAATAAAAGATGGTAAAACTATAGAAGACTTTAATAATTATAACTTTGATAATCATATTGACTATGATATAAATGAATATGATAGTGAAACTACAATTAAATTTGCTAGTTTAATTAATATAGAAATTCCTAAATTTAATTTTGAACTTCCAAAGTATTCTATAAATAGTAAAGAACTACTTTGTAATTTATCTAAAAAAGGTTTAAATAAAAGATTAAATGGTAATGTACCGGTTGAATACTTAAATAGACTAGAAATGGAATTAGAAGTAATAAATTCAATGAACTTTGCTGATTATTTTTTAATAGTTTATGATTTCATTCTTTATGCTAAAAAAAATAAAATATTAATCGGGCCAGGAAGAGGGTCGGCCGCAGGAAGTTTAGTCAGTTATTCCCTTGGAATAACTGAAATAGACCCGATTAAATTTAATTTAATTTTTGAAAGATTTTTAAATAAAGACAGAGTGACAATGCCTGATATAGATACTGATATAGAATACTTAAAAAGAGATGAAGTAATTAATTATGTTAAAAATAAATATGGAGAAAATAAAGTGTGTAATATTATCACATTTGGTACTATGCAGCCTAAACTAGCAATCAGGGATATTGGGAGAGTTTTAAAGTTAAATACTAGTAAAATAGATATACTTTCTAAAACAATTAGACAGGAAAATACTTTTAAAGAACTAGAAAATAATTTAGAGTATAATAAACTAGTTAATACTGATAAAGAATTAAAAGAATTGATAAGAATATCTAAAAAGTTAGAAGGTCTTAAAAGATTTACTGGGGTACATGCAGCAGGAATAGTTATAAGTGGAAATATTCTTTCTAATAAAGTACCTCTTTATGAAAGTGGAAATGTTATATTATCTGGATATACTATGGAATATTTAGAAAGATTAGGTTTACTTAAAATAGATTTTCTAGCACTTAAAAATTTAACCATAATAGGACTGATTGAAGAAGAAATATTCAAGAAAAAAGGTGTTTCTTTAAATTTAAATAAAATACCGTTAAATGATGAAAAAACTTTAAATATATTTTATAATGCAAAAACAAGTGGAATATTTCAGTTTGAAAGTGAAGGTATGAAAGAATTTTTAAAATCATTAAAAGTTAAAACATTTGATGATTTAATACTTGCTATTGCATTATATAGGCCGGGTCCTAAAGACATGATTAATACATTTATAAATAGAAGAAATGGTAAAGAAAAAGTAACTTATTTAAGTGAGGATTTAAAAGAAATACTTGAAAGTACAAATGGTATAATAGTTTATCAAGAACAAATATTAGAAGTATTAAAAAAAGTAGGTAACTTTACATATAGTGAAGCAGATATAATCAGAAGAGCAATGAGTAAAAAGAAGGAAAGTGTAATACTTAAATATAAAGAAAAATTTATACAAGGGGCTATTAATAATAATTATACAGTAGATAATGCAAATAAAATATATGATTTAGTATTAAAGTTTTCTAATTATGGCTTTAATAAAAGTCATTCAGTTGCATATTCAATAATTGCTTACCAAATGGCATTTTTAAAAGCATATTATCCTAGTGTTTTCTATAAAGTACTTTTAGATGAATCTATTAATAACGAAACGAAAACTAAAGAATATATTAATGAAGCTAAAAAACTAGGTCTAAGTTTTAATTTGCCAGACATAAATATATCTACTGATAAATATGAAAGTATAAGTGATAAATTATACTTACCAATTACAAGTATAAAAAATATAGGTAAAGAAAATGCAAGTTTTATAATTAACGAAAGAAATAAAGGAATATTTACTTCATATATAGATTTTATTAAAAGAACTTATAAAGGAGTTAACTCTAAAGTAATTGAATACTTAATATATTCAGGATCACTTAATTCATTTAATTTAAATAAAAAAACTATGATAGAAAATTTACCTAGTATAATAGAATATTCTAAATTACTTGAAACACTAGATGAATCACTGGTAATAAAACCAGAAATAATTAATTATGATGAATATTCAAAGGATGAATTATTAACTTTAGAACATAATTCACTAGGTTTCTACTTAAATAATCATCCAACTAGTAAATATGATAAAACAAATTTAGTCGAGCTAGTTAATATAAATAAATACTTTGATAAATATATTAATTTAATAGTTTTAATAGAAAACATAAGAGTAATAGAAACAAAGAAAAAAGATAAAATGGCATTTATATTAGTAAGTGATGAAACTAGCTCTGGAACTTTAATATTATTTCCTGATCAATATAAAAAATATAGTAACTTAGTAAAAGGAAATATTATAAAAGTGAATGCAAAAGTAGAAAAAAGAATGAGTGAGTATCAGTTAATAGTAAATAAAGTAGAAAAAATGTAAAAAAATGAAAGAAATTTTTAAAACCAATTTTAAATTTTATATAGTATATTTGATATAAAAATTAAAAATTAATAGTAAAAACACCCATTAAAATTAAATTTTTGGGTGTTTTGACTTTACTTTAATAATATGCTAGATTAGGTTTAAAGGAGGTGAAATCTATGAATATAAAAGAATATATACTTGAAAGAAAAGTAGAATTATCTATTATTTTGATTTTAATTATTTCCTTAATAATCTTATTATTTTATTATAATACTAATGATAACTATGAAGAAAATAATTATCAAGTTAATGAAAAGGAAAAGGTGGTAGAAGAAAATAATAACTTAATTAAAATAGACATTAAAGGTGAAGTAAAAAAACCTGGTGTATATGAACTACCACTAAATTCAAGAGTAATAGACGCAATTAATATATCAGGTGGATTAACCAAAAAAGCAACTACCAAGTATTTAAACTTAAGTAAAAAATTATTTGATGAAAATGTTATCATAATTTCTAAGACTAGTGATATTAAAAAGGTGGAAGAAAGAACTAATATAGAAGAAATAAATATTAATATAGATCTTTCTAATAATGCATCTATAAAGAAAGAAGACTTAATTACTAATGAAGTTAATATTGCTGAAAATGCTTCTAAAGAAAATATACTAGTAAACATTAACACTGCTACTAAAGAAGAATTAATGACTTTATCTAGTATTGGTGAATCTAAAGCTGAGAAAATAATAGAATATAGAAATACAAATGGTTTATTTAAAACTATAGAAGAAATTAAAAATGTAAGTGGAATAGGAGATAAACTTTATGTTGCAATTAAGGCGTATATTACTGTATGATAACCTTTACAGAGTACTTATCCTTTTAACAATTGTCTATGCGCTTTATATGACTATATTTATTAAGTATGAAAGTAATTATAAAGGTAATGAAAACATATTTAATTGCAAATTAAATTCATATAAAATAGATGGAAATAAACTGGATATGAATTTATATTGTAAAGAAAAAATAAAAGCAACTTACTATATAAAATCTTTAAAAGAAAAAGAGTACTTATCTAATAATCTAAAATTAGATAGTACTCTTTCTATAAAAGGAAAACTTGAAAAACCAAGTAATAATACTGTACCTTATATGTTTAATTATAAGAAATATTTATATAATAATAAAATATATTATTTACTTAATATAGAAAGTTTTAATATAGAAAGAACTACTAATAATATATTTTACAAAATAAAAAATTTAGCTTTTAATCGTGCAGATAAATATAAAAATAAAGAATATATATACGCTTTTATACTAGGAAGTACTTCATATATGGATAATAATATATTATCTACTTATAGAGAAAATGGAATAAGTCACTTGTTTGCTTTAAGTGGACTACATGTTTCAATCTTTAGTGCATTTCTTTTATTTATATTAAAAAAAATAAAAGTACCAGAACTAACTAGATACGTTCTAGTATTTATATTTTTATTACTATTTTCATTTATAACTAATTTTTCCCCATCTATATTAAGAGCAACTCTTTTATTCTTTTTACTTGGTATTAATAAAGTATTTTACTTAAACATAAGAACTATAAATATACTTTACTTAGTATTTATTTTACTTACTTTAATTAACCCATTTATAATATATAATGTTAGTTTTATACTTTCCTTTATGGCAGCATTCTATCTAATACTATCAGAGGACTTAATAAAAAGTAATAACTACTTTATTGGGTTATTAAAGGTAAGTTTAATAAGTACTTTAGGTACTCTTCCTATATCTTTATATTACTTTGGAAGTATTAACTTAATAGGTTTTATATTAAATTTAATATTTGTTCCTTATGTAAGTTTTATAGTATTTCCTTTTACTTTATTGACCTTTATAGTACCTAGACTTTCCTTTATACTAAATATTTTAACTATTATATTAGAAAATATTAGTTTACTTACTAATAAACTTAAATTAATTATATATTTTCCTAAAGTTAGTATATATTTTATAATAATATATAGTATTATATTTATTATATATGTTAAAACAAAGAAGAAAAAATACATAATATTTTTAATAATTATAATTTTATTTTTAAAAGTAAAACCATACCTAAATAAAGATTCATTTGTTTATTATATAGATGTTGGTCAAGGAGACTCTATATTATTAAGTAGTCCAAATAGAAAAGAAAATATACTTATAGATACTGGGGGTAAAATCTCTTATGAAAAAGAAAAATGGAAAGAAAGAAAAACCAAAAACATAACAGACAATACTATATCTTTCTTAAGAAAACTTGGTATAAATAAACTCGATTATTTAATAGTTACTCATGGAGACTATGACCATATGGGTGAAGCTATTAATTTAGTAAATAATTTTAAAGTAAAAAAAGTAATCCTTAATTGTGGTAAGTTTAATAATTTAGAAAAAGGATTAATAAAAGTTCTAGATAAAAAGAAAATAACATATTACTCTTGTATTAAAGAATTAAATATTGATAGTAATAAATTATATTTTCTAAAAACAAAAGAATATGATAATGAAAATGATAATAGCAATGTAATCTATACTGAACTAAATGGTTATAATTTTATGTTTATGGCAGATGCAGGAATTGATAAAGAAAAAGATATATTAGATAAATATAACCTATCAAATATAGATGTTTTAAAAGTAGGTCATCATGGCTCAAAAACAAGTACTAGTAAAAACTTTATAGATAAAATAAAACCTAAATATAGCATAATAAGTGTAGGTAAAAATAACAGATATGGTCATCCAAATAAAGAAGTATTAAATAATCTAGAGAATTCAAAGATATATAAAACAGATAAAGATGGAAGCATTATGTTTAAAATTAAAAATAAGAAATTAAAAATAGAAACATACAGTCCATAGAAAGGAGAATATATATGAAAGATAAGTATTATGAAGAAATAAAGAATAACTTAATTGATGATGAAGTATATTCAAGAGTAAAAGATTATTCAAAAGAAAAGCATACTCTTTTAACGCATTATGAGGTTGGGAAGTTACTATTAGAAGCGGGCACAAAATATGGTGATGATATAATTGGTAATTATTCTAAAAAGTTATCAATTGAAGTTAATAAGAAATACAATTCAAGAACTTTAAGAAGAATGTGACAATTATATCAATTTTTTGAAGAACAAAAATGGTCCCCAATGGGGACCAAATTATCAATTAGTCACATTAGACAATTGTTTAGCTTAAACGACAGTAATGAAATAAATTATTATGTTAATCAAATAGAAAAAAGGAATTTATCAAAAAGACAATTAGAGGAAATAATTAAAAACAAGGAGTATCAAAGATTACCAATTGAAACTAAAAACAAATTAATACTTGATGATGAAATTGATGTAAAAGATTTAGTACCAAATCCTATATTAATTAGAAATAAAAATAATATTGAGATAATTAATGAAAAAGCATTACATAAAATAATAATGGAAGATATTGAATCTTTTATGAAAGAACTAGGTAATAATTTTAGTTTTATAGGTAGTGAATATAAAATAAAAATAGGAGATAGATATAATTATATTGATTTACTATTATTTAATATAAAATATAATGCTTATGTAGTAGTTGAGTTAAAAGTAACGGAATTTAAAGTAGAATATATTTCACAGGTTCAAAAGTATATGAATTATATAGATAAAAATATGAAAGAACTAAATAATAGAAATACTATTGGAATACTTATATGTAAAAAAGAAAATAAATTTGTAATAGAGTATTGCTCTGATGAAAGAATTACTATAAGAGAATATGAATTGGTGTGATACGATAAGCAAAAAGTATGATATAATTATGTATAGGAGGAAAAATAATATGGTTGGAAAATATAAGGTTATAACATTATGTGGTTCAACAAGGTTTAAAGAACAATTTTTGAAAGTTCAGAAAGATTTGACATTACAAGGGAATATTGTTTTATCTGTGGGGTTATTTGGTCATTCTAATGATCTTGAAGTTTGGGAAAACATGGAAGAAGGAACACTTATAAAGACAAAAGAGATGCTTGATGACATGCATAAGAGGAAAATAGATATGGCTGATGAAATATTTGTGATTAATGTTAATGGATATATAGGTGAAAGTACTAAATCAGAAATTGAATATGCCAAAGCCCATGGAAAGAAGGTGCAATATTTAGAAGAAAAGTAATCAATTTATATTTGTGGTTCTTTTCTATCAAATATTAGTTAATATAAATAATAGATATCATTTTTTGAAAGAAATTGACAATATTTCATATCAGTAATGTCTTGTGACTAAGCAAAAAGAAAGTTAAAAAGTGATCGTTTAATTATATCACCTCAAGTGATATATTATATATTAACTTTGAGACATTTTCCAAAGTTATTACTTAAGACATTATCATAAATTAATCATAATTGACATGCTATCTAAGTGTTGTTAGTGTTTACACAAAAACAATGAAGTGATATAATTATTTAGGTGAAATTAAATGATCAAAAAACTAAAACTATTGCTAGAGAAAATAATAAGGAAACGAATGACACGAATGGAAAGAAAGGGCAAAGTAATTGAATAATTTGAAAGATCAAAAAATTAGTAAAGAAAGATGAAAACTAACTGAATATTTGTTATAATATTTTGCATAAAAAAGGAGGGCTAAAATGCAAGTACAGTTTAAATATATTGAAGAAAATTTAAAAAAAGTTATAGAAAATACTAACAGTATTATGTATATAAAACCTTATGAAATTAATAAACAAAAGGCTTTATTTGCTGTAGTTAAAGAAAGTGAAGGAGTTTATAAAAGAGTTCAGCTTACTGAAAGCCTGCACAAAGCGTTTTTTCCAATTGAACCACTTTGTTATCTAGTTAATGGGCCTTTATATTTTCATTTAAAAAACTATATAGGTTTTGATAATCATATGGCTTTAAATTTAGACAATTTAAATGGTTTTAGTACAAAACAATTATCGGGCAAGTTTTTTAACACAGCTATTTTTGGTACTTTTAATGACGCATCAGCGGCATTTATAAAACGTGTGAATTTAAGAGCCTTTAATAAAGAAGGCGGAATTAAAGCTTATAATGATTTATTAAAAATATGTAAAGACACTGAAAGAAAAGTTGAAGAATACTATCCAATATGCTTTTCAGAAAATAGTAATACTCTAGTAATTCCAGAACTTCAAAATAATAATGTTAAAAAATTAACATTAAATTAAAATATTTACATATAATTTTCTATACGTGCTTAGGCACTTTATATAGATTTGGAAAGACTTTTTTTATAAGTCTTTCTTTTATTTTATTAAAAAATGTAGTATACTTAAATAGGTGATTAGTTATATGAATAATAATTCTGAATTTAAAAGTCTTGAAGAACTTTATAACAGAGTTAAGCCTGCTTTATATTCTAAAAGAGAAGAGCTTAAAAGGAATCATATTTCTTATATAAAGGAAGCAGATATATGGAATTATTTAAGTGAATTTGTATGGAAGAAAAAAGAAGATTTAACTTTAGCAGAAATGGTAACAGATATTATGGACTTAAAAATAAGTGATCTTAAAAATTATGTATTTGAAATACTTAAAAAAAGAGACATAGAAATAATAAAGGAAGAAGGTAACTTACTATGAAAAAACAAAAGAAATTAAGTAAAAGTGTAGTAGTTCTTTTACTTACATTAATACTTGGAATATTACTAATTTTTACATTCATTAGAAAAATAAATTTTGGACTAGATTTAAAAGGTGGCTTTGAAGTTTTATATCTAGTGGAAGGTCTTCAAGGAGAAAAATTAACTGACGAAGATATTAAAGGTGCATATAAATCTATTAGAAATAGAATAGATACTCTTGGAGTAAGTGAGCCTGAAATAATAATTGAAGGGGAAAAAATAAGAGTAAAACTTCCCGGAGTACAGGATGAAAATGAAGCAAGAGAAAGATTAACGACTCCTGCAGTTTTAACTTTTAGAAATACTAGTGATGAGGAAGTTATGAATGCAAGTGTATTATCTAGTCCAGGAGCAAGTTTAGACTTTGATAGACAAACAGGTAAACCGGTGGTAGCATTAAAGATAAAAGATAATGATACATTTTATAGAGTTACTAAAGCAATTAGTGAATCAAGTGATCAATTAATAACAATCTGGCTTGATTATGAAGAGGGAGACTCATATAAAACAGCAAACTGTGGAGAAACTAGTACTAAATGTATTAGTTCAGCAACTGTTAAAGAAGGCTTTTCTGGTAATGTTGTAATACAAGGGAACTTTTCAGAAGAGGATGCTCAGGAATTAGTTGACTTAATTAATTCAGGTAGTTTAAGAGTTAAACTAACAGAAATAAGTACTAAAACAGTTGATGCTTCATATGGAAGCAATACTTTAAAATTAATTGCAGTAGCGGGACTTATAACACTTCTAATAATTTCGATTATAATGGTATTTTTCTACAATTTAAGTGGATTTATAAGTGTAGTAAGTTTAATCTTATATATTGGTCTAGTATTTATGTTTTACTCTTTAATAGATGGAGTACTCACATTAACAGGAATTGCAGCATTAATACTTGGAATAGGTATGGCTGTTGATGGGGCGATAATTACACTTGAAAAAATAAAGGAAGAAATTGCAAGTGGTAAAAGTCTTAAAAATGCATATGTCGATGGTAACAAGAGGAGTTTAATATCTCTAGTAGATGCAAACTTAACAACTTTTATTGCAGCAGTGGTATTATTTATATTTGGTGAATCCAGTGTAAAAGGATTTGCTACTATGTTAATGCTAACTATTATAGTTACTGGAATAAGTATGGTATTAGTAAATAGATATTTACTTTCAAGTTTTATTTATACAAATATATTTGATGAGAAAGAGAAAATATTACTTGGAAAAATAAAGAAAAGTAAAGTAAGAAATAACTTAAAAATGTCTAAATATAATATTATTTTAGTAGTGTTAATTATTATAACAGGTATAATAATGTTGTTTACTAAAGGAATAAATCTAGGAGTAGACTTTAAAGGTGGAAGTGCAATTACATTAAAAAGTGAAGAAAAAATAAATGTAAATAGTGTAAAAGATTTACTTAATAAATATACTATAAATGAAGAAACTAAGATAAATGATAAAGAATACTATCTAAAAATAAGTGAAACTTTAAGTAGCGATGAAATAAAAGATGTTAAATCTTCATTAGAAAAACTTAATCTTGATGCAGATATATCCTCAATAAGTAATTTAGTTAAAAAGGATTTAACTGTAAATGCAATAAAATCACTTTTAATTGCGGGAATAGCTATACTAATATATATTGCATTTAGATTTGCAAGTACTTACGCATTAAGTAGTATAATAGGTGTATTAAGTGATGTATTTGTAACAGTTTCATTGTTTATCATATTAAAAATAGAAATAAACTTTATATTTATTGCAGGCATACTTACTATAATAGGATACTCAGTTAACAATACAATAGTAGTATTTGATATGATAAGAGATAAAATGAAGAGTGTTAAAAATATAACAGAAGAAAAAATAAAAGAGGTAGTAAATTTAAGTACAAGTATAACTTTAAGAAGAAACTTACTTGCTAGTATAACTACTTTAACAGCAGTAATTGTTCTTTTACTTATGAATACAAAGGGTGTAAAAGAATTTAATTTAACAATCTTATTTGGATTAACTTTTGGAACATTTAGTAGTTTGTTTATTGCACCTTACATATGGCAAAAATTAGAAATACATAAATTAAAACATCCTAAAAAAGAAAAGAAAGAGGATAATGGACCAGAAGAAAAACTAATAAAAGGAATAAATGCATAATGGAAACTAAAGAAAAAGATTATCAAAAATTAAAAAAAATTCTAAGTACTTATATGAATGAAGAACAACTAAAAATTATAGATAGATACTATGAATATGCAGTTAAAATATATGATGGTATGCTTAGATTAAGTGGGGAAGAATATATTTGTCATTCAATTAGAGTTGCCACAATATTAGCAGAGCTTAAAATGGATGTTCTTACTATTGGTAGTGCTTTAATACATGAAGCAATTAGTTTAGAAAAAGTAACACCTGAAGAAATATGTGAGGAATTTTCCGAGGATGTAAGTAACATATTAGTATCTGTATCTAAAATAAGCCATTTAAAAAGGACATTTAAAAATGATGATCCAGAAAAATATAGGAGAATTGTTGTAGGACTATCAGAAAATCCAATTACATTATTTATAAAACTTGCAGATAGACTCGATAACCTAAGAACAATAGATCCTTTTGATAAAGAACATATTAATGAAGTAGTAGATGAAACTGAAAAAATTTTTATTCCAATCGCGCATAGACTTGGAATAAAAACTATGAAAAGTGAACTTGAAGATTTATGTTTAAGATGGTCTGATCCAAAAGGATATCAAGATGTTCTTGATAAAATAAATGCTAGTAAAGAAGAACTAGAAACATCTTTATTTAAAATGAGAGATGAATTAATAGAACTTTTAAATGAACATAATATAAAATATGAAATCACTTATAGAGTTAAATCAGTAAGAGGTATTTATAATAAATTAAAAAAAGGAAGAAAATGGAATCAAATATATGACTTATTAGGACTTAGAATACTTCTTGAAAAAACAGAAGAATGTTATTTAGTAGTAGGTTTAATACATTCAAAATTTAGACCTATTCCTAAAAGATTTAAAGACTTTATAGCAAACCCTAAAAACAATATGTATCAAAGTTTACATACAACAGTATTTGGAGTAGATGGGAAAGTTTATGAAGTACAGATAAGAACTTATGAAATGAATGAAATAGCAGAACATGGTGTTGCCTCTCACTGGTCATATAAAGAACATACAGATGGTTCTAAAAAAAGTGAACTAGAGGAAAAACTAGCACAGTTTAGAACTTTAATAGAATTAAATGATATGGAAAACAATAGTGAATTCTTTAAGAATTTACAAAATAACATGACTAAAGAATTTATATATATATTTACTCCTAAAGGAGATATAATTGAACTTCCGTTTGATTCAACACCGGTAGACTTTGCATATAAAATACATTCAGAAGTAGGTAACACTACAGTAGGAGCTTTAGTAAATGGAAAACAAGTAAGTTTAGATTATTTACTTCAAGACGGAGATATAGTTGAATTAAGAACACAGGTTGGTAAAAGTCCTTCTAAAGGATGGCTTAAATTTGTAAAAACAGAAAGTGCTAAATCAAGGATAAGAAGTTACTTCTATAAAAAAGAAAAAGATAAAAGTGTAGAAGTAGGTAATGAATTAATAAAAGAAGAAATAAAGAAGAGAAAATATAATGTAAATGAACTTCTTACTAATGAAAATATTAATCTACTTATAAAAGATTTAAAGAGTGAAGACTATAATGATATATGTTTAGGGGTATCTTCTCTTAAATATTCTCCTTCTTTAATAGTTAATAAATTAGTGGATATAGTATATCCTAAAAAAGATAATTCGATAGAAAAACTTCTTAATAACAAAGAAATTAAAAGTAATTCTGATGCTAAAGTATTAGTATCAGGCTATGCTGATATTTTAACTAATCTAGCATCTTGTTGTTCTCCTGTACCAGGGGATGAAATAATAGGTTATATCACTAAAGGAAATGGTGTAAGTGTACATAGAAAAGATTGTAAAATGGTTGATGAAAATAATGAAAGGATAATAGATGTATCATGGAATACTAATCAACTTGATAAATACATGACAAGTATAAAAGTATATATAGACTCATCAAATGATCATTTAATAGATATAATTTCACTTGCTACTAAAAGTGATATAAATATTACTTCAATAAATAATAAAGGTCTTATAAAAAATGAAGAAGTATACGAACTATTATTAAAAGTAAAAAACAAAGAAAATCTAGATAAATTTATGTTAGATTTATCTAATTTAAATTTTATAAGTAAGGTGGAAAGATAATGAAAGTAGTAGTGCAAAGAAGTAAATATAGTAAAGTTACTATAAATAATAAAATAAATGGAGAGATTAGTAAAGGTTATGTCTTACTAACTGGTTTTACTTTTGGAGATACAAAAGAAATAGTAGACAAAATGATAGATAAAATAATTAACTTAAGAATTTTTGAAGATGAAAATGAAAAAATGAATTTAAGTTTATTAAATACGAATGGCTCAATTCTAAATATAAGTCAATTTACTTTATATGCTGATGCTAAGAAAGGAAGAAGGCCTTCATTCATAAATGCTTTAACTCCAAATGAAGCAAGTGATTTATATGATTATATGAATGATAAATTAAAAGAATTAAATATTCATACTGAAACAGGTATATTTGGAGCAGATATGAAAGTAGAAATATATAATGATGGTCCAGTTACAATAGTATTAGATTCAAAAGAATTATTTTAACAAGTACCACAAAAAGTACAGAAAATTAAACCTTGTAATACTATACTTTTTGTGGTATTATTTTATTGTAGGAAGCTACGAATAACAAAGGAGATAAACATGAAAAACAACAGCCTATATGTACAAAATAAAGTACTGGGGGGGGGGTTATTACTAACAACTAATAACTCTAGTTTTTCATGTGCTTTAAAGAGATAGGAAAATCCAATCTATTTTTAGTGTTTAAAAAAGAAAAGAGGTTAG
>CAKOIJ010000017.1 GCA_934086775.1 uncultured Bacilli bacterium
AAACCCCAATTGAGTATAGAACTCAACTAGGGTTTAAATAAATGTTTTTTACTGTCTACTTTTTATTGACAACTTCAGCATCAAAAAAGTAATTGATGTCTTTTTTAAGTACAATTTAGGTACAAAAATTTAAAATAAGTTAAAAGGTTGTACTTTTTTTATTTATGCTGATTTAGTTTTTAGTTGTAGATCTTTTTTGCTTAGTGACTTTTCTTTTGATTTAATATAGACCTTTCGATTGCTTCTTGAGTAATATCATCCACTATCGTTTTTGTTTTTACTTTTTTAACAATTTCTTCTTTTATAGTTCAAATTTTAATATTTACTAAAAATATCTTCAAACTAATGAATAATACAGCATATTGTTGATAAAACAATATCATAATTAAATGTCCTCCGTTTTATTCAGTGATGTTCTAACCAAAGTTTAATACAATAATACTAAATGAATGAGATTAATTTATTTCAAAGTGCAAATATTGCACTTTGAAATAGTTAATTGTTAACTGGAAGTATTTATGAAAGGTGTGAAGCACCAGCAATAGGAAGTTTTTATATACTTTTAACTATACCTTAATTTGGTTCTTTGAAAACTAATTCATTATCTCATTAATAAAAAAATAGATAAAAATATTTGTTTATTTGATGATTTTGTAACTTTATAAAATTAATTGTAAAGTAAATATATTTCACTTTAAATTTGTATCTTTTTATTATAAAAAATGTTATTATAAATGTATTAGTAAGTAGGTGAGTATGATGAAAAATAAATATACAAAATTTATGTTCGTAATAATTATTTTTTCTTTTATAAGCTTTTATTTTAAAGATGAAATATCTAACTATCTAGATAATTTAATGCCTGAAAGCTATGCTAAAGAAAATGCAGTAACTATTAATCAGAATAATGGTGAAGATTATTTAATAATAAATAATAATGAGCCTTTATTTAATGAAGAAGATAAAACTACTCATACTTTTGAAAAATATAGTAAGTTAGATTCTCTTGGACGTGCCAGAGAAGCTTATGCTAATATTAATATTGATTTAATGCCTACTACAAAAAGAGAAAGTATTGGTATGATTAAGCCAACTGGGTGGCATACGATAAAGTACGATATAATACCAGGCAAGTATTTATATAATAGGTGTCATTTAATTGGATATCAACTTACTGGGGAAAATGCTAATAAACCTAATTTAATAACTTGTACTAGACAAATGAATACAGTAGGAATGTTAAAGTGGGAAAATAAAGTAGCAAATTATATTAAGGAAACTAAAAATAATGTTTTGTATAGAGTTACACCAAAATATGAAAATGATAATTTACTTGCAAGTGGAGTACAAATAGAAGCATTTTCTGTACAGGATAATGGTGATGGGATAAAGTTTAATGTTTTTGTAAAAAATGTTCAAGATGGAATAGAAATAGATTATAAAACCGGTAATAGTAAATTGAAAGGTAGTGAATAATAAAGAAGGTGTTTGAAGAAATTAAGAATTTTTATATTCTGAAAACTTTGAATAATTATTCACAGTTAAAGGACTTAAGTATTTAAGTTTACTTTCTGATAATGTTATTGCCTTTGGTAATAAGACAATTGGTAGAGAAGAAAAGAGGATGACTATATTAATGAAGTGGTTGTAGAATATTTAAAAATAGCTTGTAATACAATTTTAATTAGTTTAAATAGTCCTTTTCCTACTTTATTAACAGATGATTATTAAAAATTTAAATTCAAATTTAGATGAAATGTTTTCTTATAAGGATTTACCTATGTTTGTTGAAACAACCTTATTTCCTTTTAAAGATCAAATAGTTATAGATGGCATTTTTAGTGCTTTTCCTGTGGACTTTGGAGTTAATATTACTGAGAAAACATTTAATGATTATGAAAGGTTAGAGAGGATATATAAGTTATAAGTAAAATTAAAAAAGATAAGAATAACTTATCTTTTTTAATTTTTAAAGTAATTATATATAATCATATAAATATGTGATGTTTATCTAGTAGGAATCAATAATTCTTGACCTATTTTTAGATTTGATGATGTGAGATTATTAATCTTCTTTAAATCATTAACAGTAGTACCATAAGTATTTGCTATCTTCCATAAAGAATCACCAGATTTAACTTTATATGTAGTGTAAGATTCAGTTCCTGGTATTTTTAATATTTGGCCTATTTGTAGTGTATTTGATTTCAAATTATTAAGAGACTTAATATTATCAACACTTACATCAAATTTATTAGCAATTGAATATAAATTATCTCCTTTAACTACAACATAATTAATTCCAAGTTTTTCATCATCTTTCTTTTCTTCTACTTTAGTATCTTCAACAGGTATTAAAAGTTCTTGCCCAATTTTCAGGAAATCACTTTTTAAATTATTAGCACTTTTAATTTTACTAACAGTAGTGCCGTAAGATTTAGCAATTTTTGATAAAGAGTCTCCACTTTTAACAGTATATATGATACCTTTTTTATCTTTATCAATATCAATTTCTATTTCTTTAGATTTAGGAATTAATAATTGTTGATTAATTGTTAATACAGTTCCTTTAAGATTGTTTACTTTCATTAAAGTATCTACAGTAGTATTATATTTGCTAGCTATTTTCCACAACGAATCACCAGATTTAACTGTATAAACTAAATAATCTTCAACAGGTTTTTCTTCTTCTTTTTTAACCTTAAGTGTTTGTCCGACTGTGATAGTGTTACTTTTTAAATTATTAAGTTTTTTAAGGTCATCTACAGTTATACCAAACTTGTTTGCAATCTTCCATAAAGAATCTCCTTTTTGAACAGTATAGAAATTTCCCTGAGCTGGAGCTGTATATGGTAAATTCTTGTAAGTAGTTATAGCTCTTATTACTGCTTCTGCAAAGTTTTCATAATTGTTTTTAAGTTGATTAACATCATCACCCGTGGAATCTAAAAAACCATATTCTACTATAACAGATTCATTATTAGGAGTATCTCTATGTATAAAATAATAGTCTTTAACTGGATTACTAGGAAGTCTTTGTTGGTAATTCTTCCTTATATTTTGACCTTCTTTTTCGAGTTCATCTAAAATTAAACCTGAAAATTTTGAGTTATTTCTAAGTGCATAGATTACCTCTGCACCATCGCCACCTCCGGCATTTATGTGGTTACTTATCACAATCACATCTTTATCTGTTCCGTAAGCATCTTTTATCCTGTTAGTTCTGGTTTTACTATCTAAAGTTTCATCAATAGTTCTAGTCATAGTAACAGGAATGCCAAGTTCTCTTAGTCTATCATACATATACTTACTAATAAGAAGAGTCAAATCTTTCTCAATAATTCCATTCCCACTAGCACCAGGGTCACTACCACCATGTCCAGCATCTATAACAACACCCTTTAAAGCCATTTAAATCACCTAGTTTAGTATATGAAAGTACACTTTTTCTGTGATATTAACACTTCTTATTTAAAAATTAAATGAATTAATAATTATTAAATTTCTATTGTTAAAGTAGACTTTTTATGATATTATTAATATATAATAAAAGGGGATAAAAATGGCATTAAGTGAAGAATTTAAAACTGATATTACACTAGGAAAAGCCAGAGAAGACTGTACATTTAAAGGAAACAAATATAGAATTACAGTTCTTTCTGATGTTTTATTGCGCTTTGAATATAGTGAGACTGGTAAATTTAATGATTATCCAACTATCTTTGCAATTAATAGAAATTTTGCAAAAAAGCCTGTTTTTACAGTAAAACAAGATGAAAAATATATCAATATTACTAATGATTATTTTATACTCGAATATAGTAAAGAAAAACCTTATATTGCTTCTAAACTAGTACCAGACTCAAACCTTAGAATAACTCTTAAAGGTACAGATAAACTATGGTATTTTGGGAATCCGGAAGTTAAAAATTTAAAGGGCACAACTTATTCATTTGATAATAAAACTAATATTAGTTTATCTAAAGGTTTGTATAACTTGGATGGCTTTGTTTCAATTGATGATACAATGAGTCCAGTATTTATAAGTGATGGAACAATAAAAAAGAATCCAAGTGATGCGCTTGATGTATATGTATTTATATATAAAAATGATTTTCAAAAAGCTTTAGACAGTTACTTTGAATTAACTGGTAAGCCTTCGTTTATACCTAGATATGCTCTTGGTGTGTGTTGGAATAAAAATGAAGACTACACAGAAGAAGAATTAAAAGATATTATAAGTAATTTTAATAAAATAAACATACCACTTAGTTCTATTTTATTAGGTAGTAAATGGAATTTAAATAAAGAAGGGAAAACTTTATCTAATTATAAATTTGATAATGAAAAATATAAGAATTTAGAACAAACAATAAATGATATTCATCAAAAAAATGTGTTCTTAGGTGTTACCATAAATCCTAAAAATGGTATAACGCCTTATGATAATGGGTATCAAAGTTTAAAAACTAAATTAAATATAATAAAAGATGGAGTAATACCTATAAATGTTTATAACACAGTTATACTAGAAACATTTTTAAATGAGACTCTAACTAATTTAAATATAGACTTTATTAAAATTGATGAAATAACTGAAGATAAAATTAAAACTTTTATGCTAATTCATTATATATATAAAAATTTATCTAAAAACGTGCAGAGACGTGGCCTAATATTTTCTAGAAATCCTGGAATAGCTTCTCATAGATATCCTACATTATATTCTGGAAATACAAAAGTTTCTTGGAAAACATTAAAGTATCTTCCATATTTCAATATAACTTCTTCAAACCTTGGTATTTCTTACTATAGTCATGATATAGGTGGATATGAAGGTGGAGTGGAAGATAGCGAATTATACACAAGATATGTGCAATTTGGAACATATAGTCCAATATTTAGACTTTCATCAAAAGCAGGTAGATATTATAAGCGAGAACCATGGAAATGGGATATTTTTACAGAAAGCATAGTAAAGGATTATATTAGAATAAGACATAGGTTAATTCCATACATTTATTCTGAAATGTATAAATATTCTAAAGAAGGAATAAATCTTATAAAACCATTATATTTAGGTTATGAAAAAATACTAGATGAACCACTTTATAAAAATGAATATCATTTTGGTAAAGTGTTGTTTGTGTGTCCAATAACTGAACCAAAAGATAAAGTTATGAATAGAGTAGTTCATAAAATGTATTTACCTGAAGGTACTTGGTATGATTTTAAAACAGGTAAAAAATTCCCTGGTGGTAAAAGGTATGTTACATTTTACAAAGATGAGGATTATCCAGTGTATGCAAAAAGTGGAGCTATTGTTCCAATGGCAATACTAGATGATACAAATTTAAATAGTGTAAAACCACCTAAAAAAATGGAAATACAAGTATTCCCAGGTTTAAGCAATAATTATGATTTATATGAAGATGATGGAGTAACAAATCTTTATAAGGAAGGTTATTATATTGTTACAAATATTGATTATAATTATAGAAAAAATAATTATACACTTATACTAAGACCTACGCAAGGTAAAACTGGTATTATACCAGATAAAAGGGATTATAAAATAAAATTTAGGAATACAAAAAGACCAGAGTATGTAAAAGTGAATGTAGGTAGATTTGAAGTAGAGTTTACTACTAGAAGTGATGAAAATGATTTTATTATAGAAGTACCAAATGTACCTACAAATCAGCAATTAACAATTAACTGTGGCGGAGAAGCAATTGAAATAGATGCTGTAAGACTAATAAATGAAGATATTGATGAAATAATAAGTGGACTTCTTATAGAAACTACGCTAAAAGAAAAAATAGCATCAATCATATTTAGTGATATGACTATTAGAAAGAAAAGAATTGCCATAAGAAAACTAAAACATTCTGGACTTAATAAACTATTTATAAAAATGTTTATAAAACTATTAGAATATATAAGTGAAATATAGGAAAGATAGTTGCTAAACTATCAGAAGATGCTAGTGTTATTGATAAAACGGTAATTTTCATAGGAGAATTATATAAATTTAGTTTTACTTTAAATGAAAGGAATAAAAGTTTTTATGAAAATAATAGAATATCAAGAAAAATATTTAGAAGATGTCAAAGATTTACTTGTAGAACTCGAAGAATATATACTAACCATTGATAAAGACAATTTAGATCAGTTACATTCTGAATATAGAGATAAAATGGCTATTTTAGATTTAGAAGAAGTAAATAGTAATCAAGGTAAATGCTACTTAGCGATAGAAAATGATGAAGTAGTTGGCTTAGTAATGGGCTATGTTAGAACTTATGATGAATATGATTATTTGGATTATAAATGTCCTAGAAGTGGTGAAGTTTCAGAGTTAATAGTATCAAAAAATGCTAGAAGTAAAGGTATTGGTAAGAAACTTATGCAAAAACTTGAAGAATATTTAAAAAGCATAGGATGTGAATATATTTTTATTGATATATTTGCTTATAATGAAAATGCTATTAAATTTTATGAAAATCTTGGCTTTCATACAAGAGGTTTAATCGATGTGAAAAAAATAAATGATAAAAGTGATTGTAAAAGATTTTAATATTTATAAAATTATTAGAATGCATAAGTGAGATATAGGAGAGGTTATGAAGAAAAAAGTAGTATTAATTATTGGTATTATTATATGTACAACTTTAGGAGTATTAGGTTTTATACAAAATAAAAATAAACTAAATACTCCTTTAGACAACAAAGAAAATACTAATCAAGATAATGATAACAATAATCAAGAAGAGAATGCAGAAAAGACTTATGAGGCTAAAAAATATATTGAAGGTTTAGTATTTGAACCAAAATATTCTGTTAACATTTATAGTGATAGCAAAGGAATATATTTAGTAGATAATAGGTATTATAATGAAAATAAATTTTTTTATACTCTTAAAGATAATAAAATAGTTAGCACTGAAAAATTTACTTCAGGTAATAAGGATTATTTTTGCAATGATGATGGTTGCAAATTTAGTCCACTTAAAGTAAATGAGGGATTTACGACAAAAACTTATGGTTATCTTCGCTATTCTAGTGGAGAAAACTTTGTGGCCGCTAATAAAGGCGAACGCGGAGTTGGAGTACTTACAAAAAAAGGAGACATTGTTTTAGATTATTTATACGATGAAATAGGTGATAATAATTTTTTAAGAGATGATGAGTATTTTTTTGTTAAAAAAGGTAAAAAAACAGGAGTTGCAAATGTACAACGAGGAATTGTTCTTGATACCGAATTTGATATAATCTATGATAACAAAATTTATAAATTAGATGATAAATACTACTTTTTTTTAAGTAAAAAAGGTGAAAAATATTTATATAATTCCGATGGTAAATTAGTATATGAATTTAAAGATTATTACGAATATTCTTTTGCTAAATATTATGATAATTTTATTATTATGAATATAGAAAATGAAATTATCAAATCACTTGATTTTTACGATAAAAATTTTAAACATATAAAGAATGAAAATTTAGAACAATATAATATTAAGTATTCTGATGTAACTGAAAGTAAATATGCATCTGATAGTTATGAATTAAAACATACTTCAATTTTAAATTTATTTCCTTATCAAGAAGTTGTAAACGTTTTTCCTTTAAAAGATAATAAGGCTTTAGTTATTGACAAAGATTTAAATATAAAACAAATTGAAAATTTATTTAGTGATTTAGGAAGATTTTATGAAAAAACGTATTTTTATTCAGAATATTATTATGTTACTTATAATGGTGAAGAAGATAATATAACTTATAATATTTATTCTTCTAAAGGTGAATTAATAGTTAATAATTTGTTTAAAGTGCATTTTATATTCCCGTCAGGTGATAACGAATATGGTGATGGTAGTTTGGTTATATGTAAAGAAGATACTAAATGTGCTGTTATGAACAAATATGGTAAAATAATAACTGACTATAAGTATAGTAATTGGGATGAATATGATAATGATATTGTTATATTAACAAATGACAACGAAACATACATCTATTCTATGAATGATAAGATAAAGGATAGAACTTGTAATATAAAAATAAGTGGTTCAATGAGGTACATAAGCAACGATTGCTTAAAAATATATGATGTTCTTTATGATAGTAATTGTGAAAAAATAGGTGAAGGTTATTCATATATTCTTGATAGATATAATGATATATTATTCGTAGAAAAAGAGGATGGAACTTTGTTAGTTATAAAAAACAAAGAAACAGTTTATAAAAGTGATGCAAAAGTTGGTAACACTAAAATTATAGATAATAAATTTTTCTTTATAATGAATAATTCTTTATACTATATAGAACTATAGGTTTTGGAGGTTAAAATGGAAGAAGAAAAAAAACAAAGTACATGTCCAAAGTGTGATAATTTAATCACTGATGACAACAAAAAATGTCCTAATTGTGGTTATAGATTAAATAAAGGAAGTAAACTATTGAGTATTTTAATTATCTTTGTTTTGATTTTACTTGCAATAAGCATTTATTTTATTTATCTAAAGGGTCAAAATAAGGAAGATACAAGCTATGGTAAAAAATATGATGGTAAAGATATTCAAATAGATAATAATACTAGTGATACTAAATATGTATTAAGAAAGTATACAGATTATCCTTTTTCAATAGATAAAAATAGTAAAATCTTTGGTAATGGAGAATATTTATTACTCGAAGGTACGTTTCTAAAAAAATATTATTATTTAAAAAATTATAAATATCTTGATGTTATAACCGGATCAAGGCTAAGTAGCATTACCACTGATAACTATTTATTTTACTATCCTGCAATTGTTAATTATGATACACGAGAAAGTTATTTCACAAATTTTTTAAATAAAGGTTTTTCTGCAGATACTTTCTATGATGTCATTATATTTTCTGAGGAATACTTTGCTTCAAGAAAGGATAATAAAGATGGAAAATATGGGGTGCTTAATAAAGATGGTTCAATAATTTTAGATTATGAATATGATAATATTTTCTTTGAATGTGATAAAAAAAACATTAAAAGACCTGAATATTTTTACATAGAAAAAAATGATAAAGTTGGGATAGCAAGTAAAAATGGAAAAATAATAATTGAACCAATTTATGAATATTCAAGTGATTTTAATATAACTCTTGATTTAAATAATAATTATTATTTTACCTTATTAAATGGAGATAATTATTATATATTTAATGAAGAAGGTAAGAAAATATTTGAATTTAAAAAAGATAATATAATTAGATTTAATTATACTTTAAATAAATTTGAAAGAATTAATGTTATCAACAATATAATTGATAATATAGAATTTTATGATGCAGATGGTAAATTAATTAAAAAAATTGATCTAACTGAATATAAATTAGTGCCAAACGAAAGGTTATCTTCAGTTAATGATGTTCTATATACTACTTCGTTTTTAGAGCAAAACGATTATTGGTTAGAACTTAATTTGCACACTAAAAATATTTTGTTATTAAACGCAAAAGAAGGGATAATAATCGATAATGATCTAAATGTTAGAAAGGTAGATAACGTATATTATACTAGCGGTGATGTGCTTGAAAATTGGTACCGTATAACTGATAAGTTCTATATTACATATTCTAACAGAAAGTATAGTGTTTATACAATAGATGGTAAATTACTTGCAGATAACATTAGTAAATTATATACATTGGGATCATTTGATTATGTCTTGTGTAAGGATTATGATACTAAATGCGCTTTACTAAATCGTGAAGGTGATTTTGTAACGGATTTTACTTATGATTATATATTAACTCAAGTAGAGTATTCATATGGAACAACGGACTTAGTATTAAAAAATGATAATAATTATATTCTTTATATGTCACCCAGGTATCCACATGGAAAATATAAAAAATTAATGTGCAAGAGTGAGTTAAATGGTACTTTATATAAATATACAGATAAGAATTTTATAATGAAAAATGATGATGGTTCTTATACTTTTTATGATTATGATTGTAATGAAATAGTTCAAAAGAAATATAATAGCATTGAAATTACTGACTCTGGCATTATAGTTGCAAGTCTAGCTGAGAGTGAGAGTGACTACTCTAATATTTTTAAATATGACATTATTATTGATAATAAAATAGTAAAATATAAAAATGAAAATTATGCAAAATTAAATAATTTTATAGGGGAAGCAAATAATATGTTATTCTTTGATTCACATGATATTCTCTACTACATTTATCTAGGTGTCTGATTTTAACAAAAATTTTGGTAAAGTTATAAACATTAAAAGTGCGTTTTAGCACTTTTATTATGTTCAGATACATGATACAATGTTAGTAGGAGGACTTATGACTTTAGTAATAATGGCTGCTGGAATGGGTAGCAGGTTTGGTGGTTTAAAACAAATTGAACCAGTTGGACCAAATGGAGAATTCATAATAGATTATTCTATTTATGATGCAAAAAGAAGTGGTTTTGATAAAATAGTTTTCATAATTAAGGAAGAAAATTATGAGGTGTTTAAAGAAACAATTGGAAAGAGAGTAGAAGGAAAAATAAAGGTCGACTATGTTTTTCAAAATAATTTAAATGTACCTATAGAAATTCCTAAGGAAAGAGTAAAACCTTTAGGAACAGGACATGCAATATTATGTTGTAAAGGTCTAGTAAATGAAAACTTTGCAGTAATAAATGCAGATGATTTTTATGGCTATAATGCATATAAGGTATTGGCAGAAAACTTAAGAAAAACAAAAGATGAGTTTTTAATGGTAAGTTACTTACTTGGTCAAACATTAACTAAAAGCGGAAAAGTTAAAAGAGGAGTATGCCATAAAAATGGTGAGTATTTAACTGATATAACAGAAAGTGAAGTAATAGAAGAAAATGGTAAATTAGTAGGAACTGAACTTGAAACTGGAAAAGAAATAAATGTAGATAAAAATACATTAGTGTCTATGAATATGTTTGGTTTTACTCCAAAGATATTTGAATTACTTGAAAAGAACTTTAAAGACTTTTTGTTAACTCATGATATTATGAAAAGTGAATATTTAATACCTTCGGAATTATCTAAATATATTAAAGAAGGGTTAGTAGATCTTAAGGTACTTGAAACAGATTCTAAATGGTTTGGAATAACATATAAAGAAGATAAAGAGGAATTTACTGAAGAAATAAACAAACTAGTAAAAAAAGGTATATATCCAACAAAACTATGGTAAAAATATACCTTTTTTCATTTGACTAACATACTATCATGTAGTATCATAATAATATAAAATTTTATGTAAAGAATATATTTAATAATATGGAGGCAATATGTTAGAATTAAGAAATATTAAAAAGAATTATAAAACAGGTGAATTTATCCAACATGCTTTGAAGGGTATAAGTTTAACTTTTGATAGAAATGAATTTGTGTGTATTTTAGGAGCATCCGGAAGTGGAAAGACAACTTTACTAAATATAATTGGAGGACTTGATAGATATGATTCAGGTGATTTAATTATTAATAATATGAGTACTAAAAAGTTTAATGATGTTTTATGGGATGCATATAGAAATAATTGTATTGGCTTTATATTCCAAAGTTATAATTTAATAAATCATTTATCTGTACTAGAAAATGTTGAAATGAGTTTAACTTTAAGTGGGTCAAGTGATAAAAAAGAGAAAGCACTGAATGCACTTGAAAAAGTTGGTTTAAAAGACCATGCTTATAAAAAACCTAATCAACTTAGTGGTGGTCAAATGCAAAGAGTTGCAATTGCAAGAGCAATAGTAAATGATCCTGAAGTTATTTTAGCTGATGAACCAACAGGAGCTTTGGATACCGCAACTAGTAAGCAAATAATGGAACTTATAAAGGAAATATCTAAAGAAAAATTGGTTATAATGGTAACACATAATCCATCATTAGCAGAAGAATATGCAACAAGGATAATTGAAATAAGTGATGGAGAAGTAATAAATGACAGTTTGCCAAAACAAAAAAATAAAGAAAAAACTGAAATGGAAATAAGAAAAACTAAGATGAATTTTATAACAGCTTTGAAATTAAGTTTTAATAATATCAAAACTAAGAAAGGAAGAACTTTTTTAACCGCGTTTGCTTCTAGTATTGGAATTATAGGTATTTCAATAATATTGAGTTTATCGAATGGTTTTGATAAGCAAGTAGATATATATCAAAAAAATACATTAAGTAATTTTCCCATTACAATAAGTAAAAATATGGTAACAATGGATGAAAAACAAATGGAAGATATAATGGGTAATATGATGCCTGGAAAAGGAGATTATCCTACACAAAAAGTTATTTATCCATTTGATATAAAATCTTTAAACATGATGCATGATAATAAGATTACTAAAGAGTTTATAGAATATATAGAAAAATTAGATGGTAAGTTATTAAGTGGAATTAGTTTTACTAGAATAACCAATATGAACTTATTAATAAAAAATAATGATGTAGTAAGTAATGTGACTACAAGTGATTTAAATATGGGTACTATTCCTAAGGAATTAGAAAAAGAAGATTTTGTAAAAGAAGCTTTTGATTTACTGGGTGGTTCTTATCCAAAGGAAATAACTGATCTTTTATTAGTAGTAGACTCTAAAAACAGAGTAGATACTAAAATATTAAAAGCACTAGGACTTACTAATAAAGATAAAATATCATTTGAAGAAGTAATTGGTAAAGAAATTAAATTAATATTTAATAATGAATATTACTCTAAGTATTTAAATATGTATTTACCAAATGTAGATTTTAAAAATACTTACAATAATAAGAATAATTTAACTTTAAAAATCGTGGGAATTGTAAGAGCAAAGGAAGATAATTATCTAGGACAAATAGCAACAAGTATGAATAGTATAGGTAATATGACTGATACAAGTAGTATGATGAGTACAAATAATATTGGCTCAGTATTATATAAAAATGACTTAGTAGAAAAAGTTATTGAAATAAATAAAGAGAGCGATATTGTTAATTCTCAAAAAATGTTAGATTATAGTATATTTACTGGAGAGAAATTAGATGAAGAACAGAAAAATAATACATTAGTTTATTTAGGTAGTAAAGATGAACCATTTATGATTAATATATATCCTAAAGACTTTGAAAGTAAGGATAAAATCATAGAATATTTGGATGAATATAATAAAGATAAAAACGAAAGTGATAAAATAGTTTATAACGATTTAGCAAGTACATTTATAAGCTTTGGTTCTAAAATTATGGATGCAATTACTATAGTTCTTATAGCTTTTAGTGCTGTATCTCTTGTTGTTAGTTCTATTATGATTGGAATTATTACTTATATTAGTGTTCTAGAAAGAACAAAAGAGATAGGAGTATTAAGAAGTTTAGGCGCTAGAAAAAAAGATGTGAGTCGTGTATTTAATGCAGAGACATTTATTGTCGGTATATTAAGCGGATTTATAGGTGTTTTAATAGCAAGATTACTTGTATTTCCGATAAATATAATTTTAAAAGATTTAACAGGACTTAATAATGTAGCAGTGTTAGATCCTGTGCATGCTTTATTGTTAATTGTAATTAGCACAATATTAACTTTAATAGGTGGTGCTATACCTGCAAAAATGGCAAGTAAGAAAGATCCTGTTGAAGCATTAAGAACAGAATAGGAGGAATATTTATGCATAAAATATTTATATATATATCTTTATTTTTGATATACTCTTTTATTG
Organism: uncultured Bacilli bacterium; assembly: GCA_934086775.1. GTDB lineage: Bacteria > Bacillota_I > Bacilli_A > RF39 > UBA660 > CAG-628. Next base: position 13,733 of record CAKOIJ010000017.1, read on the forward strand.
GGTGGTTGACAGAAGTTAGTGCATTTCTTATTAGTGATAAGAAATTTGTTAACCGAGGTTTTATGGTTGGACCTGTAGTACCTATTTATGGAACTGGAGGAATATTAATAACTTTATTTCTAACAAGATATTATAATGAACCAGTAACTTTGTTTTGTATGGCAGTAATTGTGTGTTCATTACTAGAATATTTTACTAGTTACTTAATGGAAAAACTATTTAAAACAAGATGGTGGGATTATTCAAATAAAAAGTATAATATTAATGGAAGAATTTGTCTTAATAATTTAATTTTATTTGGAATAATGGGGTTAATAATGATATATTTAGTAAATCCATTTTTAATAAATATGCTTGAAAAAATTGACCCATTGGTATTAAAAATAATTATTAGTATATTACTAATAATATTCTTAACAGATTTATTCTTATCACTAAGTATAATAAGTAAAATTAAAAATGTTGGTAAAACAGTACTTAAAGATAGTACAGAAGAAATAAGCGCTAAAGTAAAAGAAGTATTATTATCTAAAGGTAAATTAACTAGAAGATTTGCAAAAGCATTTCCTAACTTTAGAGTTAATGTTAATAGTTATTTAAAGAGTAAGAAAAATGGTTAAATTTTAACCTTTTTTCTTTTGGAAAAAAATAGTATAATATTATCATAAGGAAGAGTGATATAAGTGATAAATAAAAAAGTATTAGATGGAAATGAAGCATGCGCACTTGCTTCATATAACTTTACTGAAGTTTCTTCAATATACCCTATAACACCATCAAGTAGGATGGCATCTTTAGTTGATAAATGGTCAAGTATGGGAAAAAGAAACATATTAGGAGAAAAGGTGAGTGTAGTAGAAATGCAAAGTGAAGCAGGAGCATCTGCTTTTATGCATGGTTCACTTCAAGGTGGTAGACTTACAACTACTTATACAGCAAGCCAAGGACTTTTATTAATGATACCTTCAATGTATAAAATGGCAGGAGAGTGTTTACCAGGTGTAATTCATGTTGCAGCTAGAAGTTTATCAACACATGCTTTAAGTATCTTTGGAGATCATCAAGATATATATGCAGTTAGACCTACTGGTTTTTGTATGCTTTCTTCTAGTAGTGTTGAAGATGCATACTATTTATCACTAGTAAGCCATTTATCAAGTTTAAAGTCCTCACTACCATTTCTTCATTTCTTCGATGGATTTAGAACAAGTCATGAAATAAATACTATAGATATATTAGAAGAGGATGAAATAAAATCTTTAATAGATATTAAGTATATTAATGACTTTAGAAATAAAGCTTTAAATATAGGAAAATCAATAACAAGAGGTACAAGTGAAACTGAAGATGTATATTTCCAAAATACTGAAGCAAGGAATACTTTATATTTAAATGTTCCAAGTATTGTAGAAGAATATATGAATAAAATAAATAAACTAACGGGTAAAGATTATAAACCATTTAATTACTATGGAAGTAAAAATGCTAAGTATGTTATAATAGCAATGGGAAGTGTATGTAGTACTATAAAACTTGTGATAGATGAACTTAATAAAGAAGAAGATGTTTATGGCTTAGTAAATGTACACTTATATAGACCTTTTAGTACTGAGTATTTTCTAAAAGTTCTTCCAAAAACAGTGCAAAGAATAACAGTACTTGATAGAACTAAAGAAGCAGGTAGTTTATGTGAACCATTATATTTGGATATATGTGCTGCTTTAAAAGGTGAAAATATAGAATTAGTCGGAGGTAGATTTGGATTATCTAGTAAAGATACTACTCCAAGTATGATTAATAGTGTATTTGAAAATATGAAAAAACACTCTATGAAGGATCATTTTACTTTAGGAATAATAGATGATGTAACTAATACCAATTTACCTATTAAGGAATTTAATATAGCAAATAATTATAAAGAAATAAAAGTTTTTGGCTTTGGTTCAGATGGAATGGTAAGTGCATCTAAAAATATTTTAAAAGTAATGAGTGAAAAAAACTATGTACAAGGTTATTTTGAGTATGATTCTAAAAAAAGTGGAGGGGTAACTATAAGTCACTTAAGATTATCCGAAAATAAAATTGATGCACCATTTTATTTAGAATATCCATCGTTAGTGGTGGTTACTAAGGATGAATATTTATCAAAATATGAAGTATTAACTGGTATTAAAAAGAATGGAATACTTTTAATTAATTCTAATAAAACGGATGAAGAACTTAATAAAATAATAAAGAATAATACTAAAGAACTTATAAAAAATATGAATATAAGAGTTTTAGTATCCAATGCAGAAGATTTAAATGAAAAATATAATTTAAAAGGTAAAATAAATAATATAATATCTATTTATATGTTAAAGATGTTGGGTATAAATGGAGAAGGAATAGTTAAATTTAAAGATAATATAAGAGAAATATATAAAAATAAAGAAGATAAAATAGTAGAGAATAATATAAAAGCTTTAGATGAGGCGGTTGACTATTTAAGGGATTTGGATGTAGATAAATTAGAAAATATTGAAGAAAATATAGATAGAGATAATATATATAATGAAATGCTATTTAGAAGAGGTAACTTATTAAAAGTATCAGATTTCTTAGATTATAAGGATGGTACTTTTGAAGGCGGAGTATCTTCTAGTGACAAGAGAAAAATTTCTTCAAAAGTACCTTCTTGGTGTAAAGAAAATTGTATAGAATGTAATCAATGTGCTTTTATATGTCCTCATTCAGTTATAAAACCATTTAATATAACAGATGAAGAATTAGAAAAAAGTCCTTTAACAATTGAAGATACAATTCCTGGTGAAAACAATAAACATTTTTATTTAGGGATAAACACTGATAACTGTACAGGGTGTTCTCTTTGTACTAAAATATGCCCTGGTAAGAATGGAGAAAAAGCTCTTTCTATGACTAATATAAAAAGTAATGCAGATGAAGTTTGCGATTATTTAAAAGAAAATATAAAAAATGAAACAGATTTACCTAAAAATACTGTAAAAGGTTTAGGTTTCCTTAAAAATAATTTTGAATTTCCAGGTGCATGTGCTGGATGTGGTGAGACAGTTTATTTAAAAATACTTACAAGTTTATATGGTGATGAAATAGTAATATCAAATGCAACTGGTTGTTCTTCTATTTATGGAGCAAGTCTTCCATGCACGCCTTATAAAGTTCCATGGATAAGTAGTTTATTTGAAGATAATGCTGAATTTGGATTAGGACTACATTATTCATATTTAACTTTAAGAGAAAGAATAAAAGAAATAATGGTGTCTACTAAAGATGATGTTTCTAAAAATGTAAAGGATATCTATAAAAAATGGATAGATAATATAGATAATTATACTATTACTAATGAAGTAAAAAAAGAATTAATAAATAATAATATACCTGAAGAATTAAAAGTATTAATAGATTATATTCCTTCTAGAAAAGTATGGATAGTAGGAGGAGATGGCTGGGCATATGATATAGGATTTGGTGGTTTAGATCATGTTCTTAGAAGTAATGAAAATATAAAAGTATTAGTACTTGATACTGAAGTATATTCTAATACTGGAGGACAAACATCTAAATCAACAAAATTAGGCGCAGTAGCGGAATTTTCTTCAAAAGGAAAATTAAAACCTAAAAAAGATTTATTTAATATTGCAATGAATATACCTAATTGTTATGTGGCATCTATATCAGCTGGTGCTAGTCCCGCAGGAGCTATAAGAGCATTTAAAGAAGCAAGTGAACATAATGGTCCTAGTGTTATAATTGCATATAGCCCATGTATAGCACATGGTATAATAGGTGGTTTATCTAACAGTATTGATGAACAAAAATTATTAGTTGAAAGTGGTTATAATATACTAATGAGATATAATCCAGTTAGTAAAAAACTTAATATAGATAGTAAAGAACCTAACTTTAATTTATATGAGACAGTTTTTGCTAAAGAAATGAGATATAAAAACCTAGAAAGTATTAATAAAGAGAATTATGAATATTTATATAAGGAACATGTAAAACTTAGTCAAGAAAGATATAATTACTATTTAGAAATTTCTAAATCTTTCCACTAGTTATTTTATATGATATATGATAAAATATGTTTGTAGGTGAAAAAGAATGAAAAAGAAAAAATTTACTTTAAGAAAAATAAAAAAATATTTTAAAGATTTATTTAATGAAATTAAAGAAATCTTTAAAAAAGGAATTAAAATAATAAATAAAACATTTAAAGAAATAAATAAAAATAAAGAGCTAAAAATTTCATTAATACTTACATTTATATTTATTCTTATTATGACAATGTTAGTAGTATTTATTACTTTAAAACCAAGTTTAAATTTAATTAATGGTACTAGAGTTACACTTAATTTAAATGATGAATATAAAGAATATGGTTATACTTCGAAATTTTTTGGTAAGGATTTAAGTAATAAAGTTAAAGTAGTAGGAAGTGTAGATACTACTAAGGTGGGAACGTATGTAGTAAATTATATTTCTAAGTCAAAATGGTGTTTTAAACAAAATAGTGTTAATAGAATAATTAATGTTGTTGATAAAGTAAATCCCGAAATAACTCTTGAAGGGAAAGAAAATATTACTATTTATTTAAATAGTGAATATAAAGAACCTGGTTATAAAGCTATAGATAATTATGATGGGGATATAACTGAAAATGTTGTAATAACTAATAATATTGATAAAACTAAACTCGGTGAATATAAAGTAACATATAGAGTTAGTGATTCATCAAATAATTTAACTGAAGTAGAAAGAACAGTAAAAGTAATAACTAAACCAGTAACTAATACATCATATGTAAGCACTGTTCCTACTGTAACAGGAACTAAAGGTAGCCCTGCTATGGTGGAATTAGCTGCTAAACAATTAGGTAATCGTGGTGGAGAACCTTATTGGAGATGGTATGGTTTTAATTATAGGGTCGAATGGTGTGCTGCTTTTATATCATGGCTTGCAAATGAACTAGGATACTTAAATACTTTAATACCTAAAACAGCATCAGTTCCAACAATGGTAAGATGGTTTAGAGCTAATGGACAATTACAAAGAAAAACATATGAACCAAAACCTGGAGAAATAATATTCTTTGACTGGAATGTTGATGGGCATCCTGATCATGTAGGGTTAGTAGAAAAAGTAGAAAACGGAAGAATATATACTATTGAGGGTAATTCAAAAGATGAATGTAAAAGAAGAGATTACCCAATTACTAGTAAATATGTACATAGTTATGGAACTCCTTTATATTAGGAGTTCTTTTTAAATAAAAAAAAGGATTGCCCCCCTGAAGAGCAATCCGGAAAAAAGAATAAAAAGGGGTTGGCTAGTGTGATACTAGCACCAATTCGCCTAAGTGAATTGGTAAGTCTATATATTAAACTAATCTAGTAGAAAAGTCAAGACAAAATTATAAAATTTCTTGAAAACTTTAATATTATACTTATTATTGAAAAAAAATAAAAAATAAATTATAATTAATTATAGTTTGGAGGTTTTATAATGAATGAAATTTTACTAAATTTAATATATTTTATAACTTCATATATATTAATTTTTTTAATATATGTATTTATAATTAATAGAAAAAAGAAAACTTACACCGATGGATCTAAACAGTTAGAAGTAAACTACATAGTAAGTAAATTTAATTTAGATAGAAGAAAAACTAAATATTCTACTATAAAGTGGTGTGTTAATATTTTAAATCCATTAATAATATCAATTACATTTGTAATAGTAACTAACATTAAATCGTTTAGTCTTGGTATATTGGTAGGTTTTGCTATTATGATGGCTTTAGTATATTCCATTTATGAAATATTGGGAAGAATATTAAAAAAGAAGGAAAAACAATAATTAACATTGTTTTTCCTTTTCTTTTTTTTCTTTCTTAATTCTCTCTAAACAATCTTCAATCATACTAATAACTAAATTATTATAAGAAGTATTGTATTCTCCTGCTAATGAATTTAGTTCTTTATCTAAATCTTCTTTAATATAAAGAGTTCTATAAGTACTTAGAACTTTTTCTTTAGTTGGTTTAACATTAAATGACATTTTTTTCACACCTCTTTTGATAAAATAAAAATATCATACATTATATTATACTAATATACCATATATTCCTGTTGTATTTTTCTAATAGAAATGATAAAATATAAAATAGAAGAAAGTAGGTATGTAATTGTGAGAAAAAAGTATTTAAAATTTTTTGTAGTATTAATTCCTTTTTTAGTAATGTTTCCTTTAATATTTACTAATAAAGAAATAAATAATAAAGAAATATCTAAAGTGGAAAGATTTCTTTCTAAACCTGAAGGTATACAGGCTTATACTTTAAATGGACAAAAAACAAATATAACCTTTAATGAACTTATAAATGGTTATACTATTAATAAAATAACTTGTAAGAATGGTTCAAGTGCAACATATAATAAAATTACTAATGAAGTTAGTTTATCTAATATACATATACCAGATTATTGTACTATGGATTTTAAACATTCTATTTATAGTAAACTTCTTGCTGATAATAGAACAATTAAAACTAGAACTTCATTTAATACAACATTTACTGAAACAAATACAGGAACCCTATATAAAGCAACAGAGAGTATAGCAAATAGTCCAGCAAAAGATGTATACTATTTTGCAGGAAATGCAACAAATAACTGGGTAAAATTTGGTAGTGTTTCTTCAGATATAGTAAGGGGATATGGAACTTCCCAATTTGAAGGTATGTATGAAGATTATAATACTATGGAAGAATGCATATCTGGTACTTTTATGCCAGCGTCTAAAACTTATGATTTAAATCAAAATTGTACTTATTTACAACATAGTGGTGATTCGATATACTGGAGAATAATAAGAACAAATCATGATGGAAGTATAAGACTACTTTATGCAGGAACAAGTCCTGATACAACAAGCGGATACATAGGCAGAAGTGCATTCAATAGTACACGTAATAACCCAATGTATGTAGGATATATGTATGGAACAAGTGGCTCACTTGCTTCAAATAGAACAAATACAAATGATAGTACAATAAAAGGGGTAATAGATACTTGGTATAAAGACAATTTAAAAACAAATTACGAAAAATATATAAGTACAGAAGCAGTATATTGTAATGATAGAAAAGCACCAAGTTACAGTACAAGTAGTTCTTTTGATTACTATGTACGTACAAGACTAAATGCAGGAAATCCAACATATGATTGTGAAGGCTCAAAAGATGCATTTTCAGGAAGTAACAGTGAAGCAAAACTAACATATCCAATAGGACTCATGACAGCAGATGAGATAGCTTATGCAGGTGGTAAAGATGGAACAAGTTTAACAAGTCCATATGCATGGTATTATTTAAATAGTGCTGGAGGCAGTATAACAGGAAGTACCTACTGGTGGCTCTTGTCGCCTTACCGCTGGTATGGCGTCAATGTGTTCTCGTGGCGTGTGGGCGGTTCTGACAACCCGGCCTTCATCAACGGCCACTTTGTCAGCATTGAGGGCGGCGTGCGTCCTGCTATAAGTTTAAAAGGGAATTTAGTATGGAAAAGTGGAAATGGCAGTAGTGCGAGTCCTTACGAGGTTGAGGATTTACCACCAACTTTAACAGAAACAATAAAAACACATGCAACTAGTCATACAAATGGAGTATATAATGAAAATGGATATAGATATGAAGGAACAGATCCAAGTAACTATATATACATGACTAATAAAAGTACAAATGAAAAAGAACTATGGAGAATAATTGGAGTATTTAA